>JBJTLX010000312.1:0-6375 GCA_046063245.1 Novosphingobium sp. | reverse complement strand
CGAACCGATGACGAACGCGCCGTTGCGGTCCGCGACCGTGCCGACCGGGGTGACCACGGCGGCGGTGCCGCAGGCGAAGGCTTCGACCAAGTGCCCGCTGGCCGCGTCGGCGCGCCAGGCGTCGAGGCTGTAGGGCTCCTCGCTCACCGCCAGGCCTTCCTCGCGGGCGAGGGCAATCAGGCTGTCGCGGGTGATCCCGGGCAGGATCGTCCCGCCCAGCGGCGGGGTGATCAGGCGGCCGTCGTCGAAGGCGAAGAACAGGTTCATGCCCCCCAGTTCCTCGACCCACTTGTGCTCCGCCGCATCGAGGAACAGCACCTGGTCGTGCCCGCGGGCAAAGGCTTCGGCGGTCGGGACCAGGCTGGCGGCATAGTTGCCGCCGCATTTGGCCGCGCCGGTGCCGCCGGGCGCGGCGCGGGTATAGTCCGACACCCAGATCGACACCGCCGGGGCGCCCGACTTGAAATAGTTGCCCGCCGGGCTGGCGATGACGATGAACTTGAAGCTCTTGGCCGGGCGCACGCCGAGGAAGGCCTCGGTCGCGATCATGAACGGGCGCAGATAGAGCGATCCGCCCTCGATCGCCGGGAACCAGTCGGCATCGGCGCGGACCAGCTCTTTGATCGCATCGACGAATGTCGCTTCGGGCAGGGCCGGCATCGCCAGCCGCTCGGCCGAAGCGTTGAAGCGCGCTGCGTTGGCCTCAGGCCGGAACAGCGCGGTCGATCCGTCGGCCAGGCGGTAGGCCTTGAGCCCTTCGAAGATTTCCTGGGCATAGTGCAGCACCGCCGCGGCGGGATCGAGGCTGAGCGGGCCGCGCGGGCCGATGGTGGCATTGTGCCAGCCCCTTCCTTCTTCCCAGTCGATCGTGACCATGTGGTCCGAAAAGGCCTTGCCGAAACCCGGATCGGCCAGCACCGCCGCGCGGACATCCGCCGCCGTCGGGGCGGGGTGGGGCAGGCGGGTGAACCGGATGGCCGGATCGGCGAGGGTCGCCATGGGTCGGAAGTCCTTGCTGGTGTCGTGAAGTTGTTGGACGCCTTGAATGAAAATTACGTTCAATGCAAGTCTGACGTAATTATCGGCAAGGCAGGGAACTGAAGGTCGGGATAGCCCGGTGCGGCGCGATTTCCAAGCGGCACAAATGAGAAGGGCGGCCCTGCCAAGCAAGAACCGCCCTTCGCATGGTCAGCGGCCGGAAAGTGCCGCTCACGAAGCCTCTATCGCCGGGTTCAACCGCAGCGATAATGCTCCATGTTGCGGATTACCGACCCCTCTGCTGAACCATGAGACATCGGTCACCTCCTTTCGCGCTGTTAAAGCCAAGTTCGCTGGCCCTTGCGGACCCGCTGGGACGGTTTGGTTAGTCGCGCCGTCCTTGCCCCTAGGTGTGAATCATTCCGCGCTGCACAACAAGTCTTGCAGTTATTTTTTTTGGCGTCAGAATCCGTCACTTCGCGCCGCTGCTTTTTCGTTATCCACAGCGCTGCGGCGAACCCGCTCAGCGGCAGTCCTCGATCACCCGGCTCAGCTCGGGCCAGCTCGGCAGATAGAGCGTCGCCGCGCCGGCGGTTTCCAGCGCAAACCGCCCGCGCGAAAAGGCCATGGCATCGAGCAGCGGATCGCGGGTGGGCAGCGCCGCGACGATCCATCCCGCCGGGCTGCGCGCCGGATCGCTGAGCACCGGGCGCGACCCGCCCGAGGTGGTGACCTGCATCGGCACCGCGCCCACGCCCTGGCCTTGGCGCGCCAGCAGGACCAGGCCCGCGGCCTTGTCGCAGGTCAGGCTGGCAATTGCCGGACTGCCGCTGACGGCGAACGTGGCGGTCGATTTGCCGTCACCATTGCTCCACAGCCAGGTGCCCGGGGTCTGCGCCGCATCGCGCCAGTCGGCCGGGGGCCTGGGCAAGGGGCGCGGCGGGGCCGGCTTCGGTGCGGGCGGCGGCGGGGCCGGGGGCGGCGCCTTGGGCGCAACGCAGCCGGCCAGTGCGGCGGTCACGGCGATGACGGTAAACAGAACGCGCGGATTTGAACGAATTGCCTTCACCCCGCTTCTATGGAAGGAGCCGGGCCGATGAGCAAGCCGCCCAAACTGCGCGTCGATCAGCTGCTGACCGAACGCGGCCTGGCCGAAAGCCGCACCCGTGCCCAGGCGCTGGTGCTGGCGGGCACGGTGTTTTCGGGCGAAACCAGGATTGCCAAGCCCGGCCAGCAGATCGCCGCCGATGCCCCGCTTGAAGTGCGCGGGCGCGACCATCCGTGGGTTTCGCGTGGCGGGATCAAGCTGGCCCATGCGCTGGAGGCCTTCGCGCTCGATCCGGCCGGGGCAACCGCGATGGACATCGGCAGCTCGACCGGCGGCTTCACCGACGTGCTGCTGAGCAAGGGCGCGGTCCGGGTTTTCGCGGTCGATTCGGGGACCAACCAGCTTGCCTGGAAGCTGCGCCAGGACCCGCGCGTGACCGTGCTCGAACAGACCAGCTCGCGGATCCTGACCGAGCAACAGATCGACGCGCCGTGCAGCTGGGTGGTTTGCGACGCCAGTTTCATTTCGCTGGCCAAGGTACTGGAAGTGCCGCTGAAACTCGCCGCGACGACGTGCCAGCTGGTCGCCCTGATCAAGCCCCAGTTCGAGGTCGGGCGCGGCGAAGTGGGCAAGGGCGGGGTGGTCCGCGATCCCGCGCTCCACGCGCGCGTCTGCGACGAGGTGCAGGCCTGGATCGAGGGGCTGGGCTGGCGCGTCCAGGGCATCGTCGAAAGCCCGATCAAGGGGCCCGAGGGCAATGTCGAATTCCTGATCGCTGCGCATAACCCCTAGCAACGATTGCCTAGCTTCGCCGCACTCGCCACACTCGGCCTTCGTCGCAATCGCGATTCGAGGACCTTTCGATGACTGAGCTTGCTTCGCCCGCGCAGCTGCGCGCCGCCTTCCTGCGCTGGGCCCTGGTCCTGGTGCCGGGGATCCTGATGCTGGGCTTCCTTTCGGGCATGGCGGCCAGCAGCGGGCCGGACAATCCGTGGTTCGCCGCGCTGACCAAGCCATCGCTGTTCCCGCCGCCGGCGACCTTCGGGATCGTCTGGTCGATCCTCTATGTGCTGATGGGGTTCGCCCTGGCGCTGGTGGTATCGGCGCGCGGTGCGCCCGGTCGGGGCGCGGCGATTGCGGTCTTCGTCGTCCAACTGCTGCTCAACCTGGCGTGGTCGCCGCTGTTTTTCGGCCTGCACCGGATCAGCGGGGCGCTGTACCTGCTGGTCGCGATCGACGTGGCGGTGCTGGCTACGGTGGTGCTGTTCCGCAAGGTGCGACCGCGCGCCGCCGCGCTGCTGCTGCCTTACCTTGCCTGGGTGCTGTTCGCGACGGTGCTCAACTGGCAGTTCCTTGCCGCCAATCCCGATGCCGACGGGGCCAGCGGCGCGGCGATCAGCGTTGACTTGCAATAAGCACGCGCAGCGACCATCTAGCCGCCATGCAGAGTGAAAATCCCCTGTTCGCCGACATTGCCAAGCTGCTTAACAGCGCCGCCGGGACCATGGCCGGAATGGGCCGCGAGGCGCGCGATTCCGCGCGTGAGCGGATGAAGGAAGCGATGGGCGGGCTCGATTTCGTCAGCCGCGACGAATTCGACGCGGTCAAGGACATGGCCGCCAAGGCCCGCGAAGACAGCGAGGCGCTGAAGGCCCGCGTCGCCGCGCTCGAAGCCGCGCTCAAGGCCAAGACCAAGGGCTGAGCGCCGACGCGGCGGTTGCACGCCGCGCGCCAACCCGCCACAGCGCAGCGATGGACCTGCGCGAACCCGCCATCGTCTGCGCGACCCGCCACCACGGCGAAACCGCGGTCATCGTCCGCCTGCTGACCGCGCGGCACGGCATGGTCGCGGCCTATGTCGCGGGCGGGCGCGGGCGGGTGCTGCGCCCCGTGCTGGTGCCGGGCAATCTGGTCGAGGCCGAGGTCCGCTCACGCTCGGATGCGCAGCTGCCGTTCGGGCGGATCGAACTGCTCGAAAGCCGCGGGCCGTGGCTGACCGAGCCCCTGGCCGCTACCGCGATCAACTGGGTCACCGCGCTAACCGCTGCGGCATTGCCCGAACGCCAGGCTTATCCCTCGCTGTTTGCGGCCCTGTCCGCCTTGCTCGATGCGGTGTGCCATGCCCCCTCAGCGCGGGGGTGGATGCCGGGGCTGATCGCCTACGAAACGCTGCTGCTGCGCGAGCTGGGCTATGGCGGGCTGGCGCCGCCCGAGCTGGACGGCGACTGGGCGGCAATGCTGACGCTGTTCGACCGGCTGGGCCAGCAGATCGCGCGCTATCTGCTTGCCGATCGCCGCGCAGATGTTATGGGCGCGCGCGCCCTGCTGCGCGAGCGGCTGGGCCGGATGGGATAGAGCAAAGATGAAGATTGCGGTTCTGGCCGGCGACGGCATCGGCCCCGAAGTGACCCGCGAGGCGGTGCGCGTGCTTGAGGCGCTGCGCTTGCCCGGAATGGTCCTGCTCGAAGGCGATGTCGGCGGCGCGGCCTGGAAGCGCCATGGCCATCCGCTTCCGGCCGAGACTCTGGACCTCGCCCGCGCCTGCGATGCCATCCTGTTCGGCGCGGTCGGCGATCCCGATTGCGACAGCCTTGAACGGCACCTGCGTCCGGAGCAAGCGATCCTCGGCCTGCGCAAGGAACTCGGCCTGTTTGCCAACCTGCGTCCGGCCAAACTTTTCAAGGGCTTGGAAGACGCTTCTGCGCTGCGGCCCGAGGTTGCCAGCGCGATCGACCTGCTGATCGTGCGCGAGCTTAACGGCGACGTCTATTTCGGCGACAAGGGCATGCGCACCCTGCCCGATGGCCGCCGCCAGGGCTGGGACATGATGGCCTATGCCGAGGACGAGGTGCGGCGCATCGCCCATGTCGGCTTCAAGGCGGCGATGGGGCGGGCACGCCGGCTGTGCTCGGTCGACAAGGCCAATGTGCTGGAAACCAGCCAGCTGTGGCGCGACGTGGTGATCGAGGTGGCGCGCGAATACCCCGAAGTCGCGCTCAGCCACATGTAAGTCGACAACGCTGCGATGCAGCTGGTCCGCAATCCCGGCCAGTTCGATGTCGTCGTCACCGGCAACCTGTTCGGCGATATTCTTTCGGATCAAGCCTCTATGTGCGTCGGTTCGATCGGTCTGTTAGCTTCGGCGAGCCTCAGCGAAGGCACGCTGGGCCTGTACGAGCCGATTCACGGCTCGGCCCCCGACATCGCCGGCCAGGGCAAGGCCAATCCGCTGGCGACGATCCTGTCGGCGGCGATGCTGCTGCGCTATTCTTTACACCTTGAGGCCGAGGCGGCCCGGATCGAGACGGCGGTCGCCAAGGCGCTTGCCGACGGCGTGCGCGGCGGCGATCTTGGCGGCACCATGGGCACCGCCGCGATCGGCGATGCCGTGCTGGAGCGACTGACATGACCCTGCGGCTCGGCGTTGTCCTGCCTACCTACAACGAGCGCGGCAACCTGCGCACCATGGTCGAACGGCTCGACGCGGCGCTGGCCGGGATCGGCTGGGAAGTCATCGTGGTCGATGACAACAGCCCCGACGGCACCGCCGATGAAGCGCGCGCACTCGCCCAGGAAGACGCCCGCGTGCGGGTGATCCAGCGGATCGGGCGGCGCGGGCTGTCCTCCGCGGCGATCGAGGGGATGTGCGCCACCGCCGCCCCGGTTGTGGCGGTGATGGACGCCGATCACCAGCACGATCCGGCGCTGCTGCCGCAGATGCTCGCCGCGGTTGAGAGCGGCGACTACGACCTGGCCTATGCCAGCCGCTTTGCCGAGGGCGCCAGCACCGAAGCCTGGGGCCGGCCCGATCGGGTCAAGGCCAGCAACCTCGCCAACCGCATCGCCAACAAGGTGACCGGCGTCCAACTGAGCGACCCGATGAGCGGGTTCTTCATGCTGCCGACCCGGATCCTGCGCGCCGATGCGCACCGGCTGTCGGGGGTCGGCTTCAAGATCCTGCTCGACATCCTGGCCACGGTCGACGCGCCGCTGCGGGTCAAGGAGTTCCCCTTGAACTTCGCCGCCCGCGCCGAGGGTGAGAGCAAGCTCGACCGCACGGTGATCTTCGAGTTCCTCGTCGGGCTCTACGACAAGTGGCTGGGCCGCTGGATCCCGACCCGCTTCGCACTGTTCGGCACGATCGGGGCGATGGGCGTGGTGGTCCACATGGCGGTTCTGGCCGCAGTGCTGGGCCTGTTCGGCGCGCCGTTCCTGATCAACCATTATCCCAAGGAGGTCGAGTTCATCCTCGGCCAGAGCGCGGCGGCGGTGGTGGCGATGACCTTCAACTTCGTGCTCAACAACGAACTGACCTATGCCGACAAGCGGCTGCGCGGGTTCGGCCCGCT
>JBJTLX010000311.1:0-5362 GCA_046063245.1 Novosphingobium sp. | reverse complement strand
AGGCGCTGCGCGGGCTTCACCTGTCCGATGGCTCGTTCCTTGAGGCTGATCACGTCGTTCTGGCGGTCGGCCATTCGGCGCGCTCGACCTTCGAAATGCTCCACGCCCGCGGCGTCCATGTCGAGGCCAAGCCGTTCTCGATCGGGGTGCGGATCGAACACCCGCCGGCGTGGATCGACGCGGCCCGCTATGGCCGTTTTGCCAAGCATCCCCTGCTTGGCCCGGCGGCCTACAGCCTGGTCCATCATGCCAGTAACGAGCGCACGGTTTATTCATTCTGCATGTGCCCGGGCGGGCGCGTGGTTGCCGCGACCAGCGAGGCGGGCCGCGTCGTCACCAACGGGATGAGCCAGTATTCGCGCGCCGAATTCAACGCCAATGCGGGCTTCGTCGTGGCGATCGATCCGGCGCGCGACTATCCCGGCGGGCCGCTGGCGGGGATCGAATTCCAGCGCAAGTGGGAAAGCCTGGCCTTCGCCGCGGGCGGCGGCGGCTACAAGGCGCCGGGGCAGCGGGTTGAAGACTTTCTGGCTGGGCGACCATCGGCAGCATTGGGGTCGGTTCAGCCAAGCTACAAGCCGGGGGTGACCCCGACCGACCTGTCGCAGTGCCTGCCCGATTTCGCGATCGAGGCGATGCGTGAAGCCTTGCCCGTGTTCGGCCGCCAAATCGCCCGCTACGACGATCCCGACGTGATCATGACCGGGGTCGAGACGCGCACGTCTTCGCCGCTGCGGATCACCCGGGGCAAGGACCTGCAGTCGCTCAATGTCACCGGGCTGTTCCCCGGCGGCGAGGGCGCGGGTTATGCCGGCGGCATCCTTTCCGCCGCGATCGACGGGATCAAGCTGGGCGAGGCCGCGGCGCAGTCGATCCTCGCGCAATGAGCGCATGCACCCACGACGCGATCGTCATCGGCGCAGGCGCCGCCGGGATGATGGCCGCGGCGCAGGCCGGGCAGCGCGGCAAGCGGGTGCTGCTGGTCGATCACAATGTCGAGCCGGGGCGCAAGATCCTGATCTCGGGCGGCGGGCGCTGCAACTTCACCAACCTGCACACCGCGCCCGAGCGCTTCCTCTCGTACAATCCGCACTTCGCCAAGTCGGCGCTGAGCCGCTATACCCCGCGCGACTTCCTCGATCTGATCGAGACCCACGGCATTGCCTGGCACGAGAAGACGCTGGGCCAGCTGTTCTGCGACGGCTCGGCGCGGCAGGTGGTCGACCTGCTGCTGGAAGAATGCGCCAAGGGCCAGGTTCGGCTGGCGCTGGGCGATCCGGTGAGTGCCATCGATCACGGCGACGGCCAGTTCCGGGTGAGCGTGAAGGGCGCGGTCCATACCGCGCCCGCGCTGGTCCTCGCCACCGGCGGCCCCTCGATCCCCAAGCTTGGCGCGACGACTTTTGCCTATGACACCGCGCGCCGGTTCGGCCTGGCGGTGGTCCAGCCGCGCCCGGCGCTGGTGCCCTTGACGCTGGGCGGGGACGAGGCGCTATTCCGCGAATTGTCGGGAGTCTCAACCGAAGTTGAGGTTCGCTGGAATCGCGCCCGATTTCGCGAGGCGGCGCTGTTCACCCACCGCGGGCTGAGCGGTCCGGCGATGCTCCAGATCAGCAGCTATTGGCAGCACCGCACGCCGATCCACGTCGATTTTCTGCCCGACATGGCCGAGGGTTGGCTGCTTGAGGCAAAGCGCCAAGGCCCGCGGCAGAGCCTGCGCCGGACCGTCGCCGAGCGCCTGCCCGAGCGGCTGGCCGATGCCTTGCTCGAAAGGGTCGCTATCGCCGGCGAAATGGTCGCGCTTACCGACAAGGCGTTGCGCGGTCTGGAAGCGGCGCTGCGCGACTGGGCCTTCACCCCCGACGGCACCGAAGGCTTTGCCAAGGCCGAAGTCACCGCCGGCGGCATCGCCACCGCGGGGCTGTCATCGCAGACGATGGAGGCGCGCAAGGTGCCGGGGCTCTATGCGATCGGCGAGGCGGTCGACGTCACCGGCTGGCTCGGCGGCTACAACTTCCAGTGGGCCTGGGCCAGCGGCGCGGCTGCCGGGCGGGCTATTCCCTGACCGGTTTGCCCTTGAGGTTGGTCAGCGTCACCATCTCGTCGTACATCGCGATCAGGTGACCGTCGTACCACTGGTCCATCACGCATTTCACCTGGCCGAAGAACGGGGCGATGTCGTTGATGTCGTAATGGCCATCGCTGCCGGTGCGGGGCAGGGTAACGTCGAGTGCCTGGCCCTTGAGGTAGGCGGCAACCTCGTCGATGTAGCCGCGCAGGGCCAGCTTGCGGTGATCGCCGCTCGATCCGCCGCTGCGGGCGTGGCCCAGTTCTTCCTTGGCCTTGTCCATCAGCCCGGAAACATAGGAATAGACCCGCTCCATGTTCTCGCGCTTGAGCGCGATCATGGTGTCGACATAGTCCTTCTTGATCCGCTGTGCGGCGGTTTCGGGATGTTCCGTGCCGTAAAAGGCCTGGCCGAACTTGACGGGGTTTTCCTGTAACATGCCGGACAACTTAGGTGATCGTGGTTACCAGCCGGTAAACCATTCCGGTTTCGCTTGTCGCCCCGCGCACAGTCGCTAACATCGCAAGGTCAACAGGTTGGGAGTATTTTCGATGGGCGGCGTGCTGATTGCGCTTTTGGGCGTGGTTTTCATCTTCATCCTGATGGGCGTGCGCGTGGTCCGCCAGGGTTATGTCTATACCATCGAGCGGCTCGGCAAGTTCACCCTGGCGGCCACCCCGGGGCTGCACGTGATCGTCCCCTTCGTCGACCGGATCGGCCACAAGATCAACATGATGGAGCAGGTGCTCGACATCCCCGGGCAAGAGATCATCACCAAGGACAATGCGATGGTCGGGGTCGACGCGATCGTATTCTTCCAGGTGCTCGACGCCGGCAAGGCCGCTTACGAGGTGTCGAACCTCTATGTTGCGATCATGCAGCTGACCACCACCAACCTGCGCACGGTGATGGGCTCGATGGACCTCGACGAGACGCTGTCGCGGCGCGACGAGATCAACGCCAAACTGCTGCTGGTGATCGACCACGCCACCGCGCCGTGGGGGGTCAAGATCACCCGGATCGAGATCAAGGACATCCGCCCGCCAGCCGACATTTCCAACGCCATGGCCCGGCAGATGAAGGCCGAGCGCGAGAAGCGCGCCAACATCCTTGAGGCCGAAGGCCTGCGCGCCGCCGAGATCCTGCGTGCCGAGGGCGAGAAGCAGGGCGCGATCCTCTCGGCCGAGGGCCGCAAGGAAGCCGCCTTCCGCGATGCCGAGGCGCGCGAACGTTCGGCCGAGGCCGAAGCCCGCGCCACCCAGGTCGTGTCCGAGGCGATCGCTACGTCGGGCACCCAGGCGCTCAACTACTTCGTCGCGCAGAAATATACCGAGGCGGTGGCCGCCTTCGCCACGTCGCCCAATGCCAAGACGATCCTCTTCCCGGTCGAGGCGACCCAGCTGATCGGCTCGCTCGGCGGGGTGGGCGAACTGGTCAGGGACGCGCTGGGCGACAAGGGCGCCGGCAAATGATCGCCTGGCTCGACGGCGCCTCGCCGCACTGGCTGTGGCTGGGGCTGGGGCTGGTCCTGGCGATCGGCGAGATGGTCATTCCCGGCGTGTTCCTGATCTGGCTGGCCGGCGCGGCGCTGGTCACCGGGCTGGTCGCCTGGGTCCTGCCGATCGGCGTGCCGCTGCAAGTGGTCCTGTTCGCGGTGCTGGCGATCGCCTCACTGTTTACCGGGCGCAACTGGCTGCGGCGCAATCCGGTCGAGGCCGCCGATCCGCTGATGAACGACCGCGGCGCGCGCGCGATTGGCGAAGTCGTGGTCGTCACCGAGGCGCTTGGCCCCGGCAGCGGCCGCGTCCGCATGGGCGACAGCGAATGGCTGGCGCGCGGCCCCGATGCCGAACCGGGCACGAAAATGCGCGTCACCGCGCATGACGGCGCGACACTTGTTGTCGAACCGCTGCATTGACCCCATCTAGGCACGGAACGGGGGGCCAGGAGCGAACGATGACTGACAAGATCGACATGAGCGACGCCGAATGGCGCGAGAAGCTGACCCCCGAGCAGTACCAGGTGCTGCGCCAGCACGGCACCGAGCGCGCCTTTACCGGCAAGTACGAGCAGAACAAGGCGACCGGGGTCTATATGTGCGCCGGTTGCGGTGCGCCGCTGTTCTCCTCGGCGACCAAGTACGATTCGGGCTCGGGCTGGCCGAGCTATACCGCCCCGGTCGAAGGCGACGCGGTCGATGCGGTGCAGGACGTGTCGCACGGCATGGTTCGCACCGAAGTGCGCTGCGCCCGGTGCGACGGGCACCTTGGCCACGTCTTTCCCGACGGGCCGCGCGATGCCGGCGGGCTGCGCTATTGCATCAACAGCGCCAGCCTCGATTTCAAGCCGCAGGACTGAAAGCGCCGTTCGCCGAATTGGCCATTAACCCTGCGTAACAAATACCCTATGTACCGCGGCGAGCGCCGGGGCCTTCGCCCCGAGCGGGAGGAATGATCGAGCCTTATGGCCAGAAGCGATATCCGGCGCAGCGCGCCGCGTGGCCGCCAGCCCGAACCCACGCCTAAATCGGGCTGGCGCCGCCTGGTCCGCCGGATCTTCGTCTGGGGCTTTGCCTTTGCCCTGCTCGGCGCCATCGCGCTGGCGGTGGCGGTCGGGCTGACCGCGCGGACCCTGCCGAGCTACCAGGAGCTCAAGACCAGCCAGGCCGGGCAGATGATCGTGGTGCGCGCGCGCGACGGGTCGGAACTGTTCTCGATGGGGCCCAGCTACGGCAAATGGGTGCCCTATGCCCAGATCCCGCAGGTGATGAAGGACGCGATGCTGTCCACCGAGGACAAGCGCTTTCGCAGCCACATCGGGATCGATCCGATCGGCGTCGCCCGCTCGTTCTACGTGCGCTACAAGGAAGGGCGCTTCAAGCAGGGCGGCTCGACCATCACCCAGCAGCTGGCGCGCACGGTGTTTCTCAACAACGACCGCACCTGGAGCCGCAAGCTGCGCGAGATCGTGCTGGCGCTGGCGCTGGAGTGGAAGTTTTCCAAGGACCAGATCCTCGAAGCCTATCTCAACAAGGTCTATTTCGGCGGCGGCGCGTACGGTGTCGATTCCGCGGCGCGCAAGTTCTTCGGCCATCCCGGCACCACCCTGTCGCTGCCCGAAGCCGCGATCATCGCCGGGCTGGTCAAGGCCCCGTCGCACTATTCGCCGACCGCCGATGCCCAGGCCGCGGTCGACCGCGCCAAGGTCGTGCTCTCGCTGATGGAACAGAACGGCGCGATTTCGTCCTCCCAGGCCAGCGGCGTCGATTTCAAAGCGATCCGTTTTGCCTCCGAA
>JBJTLX010000310.1:0-6248 GCA_046063245.1 Novosphingobium sp. | reverse complement strand
GGACGTCGGAAATCGTGACATAGCCCAGCCACGGCATGTGCTGCACGAAGGCGCCCAGCCCCGATGGCCCGACCAGGATGCCGACCAGGATGAAGCCGATCACCGGGGTGATGCGGAACCGGGCGAACAGCGGAATCACGATCCCCGCCGCGCCCAGGATCACCAGCGCATCGGACAGGATCGAAGTCGAGACAAGGCGGGCCATCGGGGCTGGGCGCCTTCGTGCAGCACATGCCGTGGCTGGGCTATGTCACGATTTCCGACGTCCACCGGCTCGATCCCTTTGCCGAATTCGGCATCATCATGCTGCTGTTCACCGTTGGGCTCGAGCTGTCGTTCGGCCGCCTGTGGGATATGCGCAAACAGGTGTTCGGGCTGGGCGCGCTTGAGCTGATCGGCTGCGCCGCGCTGATCGCTCTGGGCCTGCTGGTGCTGGGCAATTCGGCGCCGACCGCGCTGGCGCTGGGCCTGGCCCTTGCGCTCTCCTCGACCGCGCTGGTGCTGCGCATCGTCGATCCGAACCGCCCGGTTGGCAAGGCGGCGCTGGCGATGCTGCTGTTCGAGGACATTGCCCTGATCCCGATCATCTTCCTGCTCGGCGCGATGGGCCGCGGCAGCGAGACGCAGTCGACCGAAGAGCTGATCGCGGTCCTGACCAATGGCGCTCTGGTGATCATCGTGCTGCTGGTCGCGGGGCGCTTCCTGTTTCCCCGGCTGTTCGCCCAGGCCGCCCGGACCAAAAGCCCCGAGCTGTTCCTGGCCGCCAGCCTGCTGGTGGTGATCGTCGCCTCGGGCGCGACCGGCGCGGTCGGCCTGTCGCCGATCGTCGGGGCCTTGATCGCCGGGCTGCTGATCGCCGAAACCGAGTACCATGAAGAAGTCGAAGGGATGACCAAGCCCTTCGAAGGGCTGGCGCTGGGGGTGTTCCTGATCACCGTGGGCATGGGCCTGAACCTGCGCTTCCTGTTCGACAACCTGGGTGCGATCCTGCTGGCGACCGCGGCAATCCTGGGCACCAAGGCGCTGGTCACCGGCATCCTGCTGCGGCTGATGGGCGCGCGCCGCGGCACCTCGACCGAGGCCGGGATCCTGATGGCCAGCCCATCGGAAACCACCCTGATCGTGCTCGGCGCGGCGATCAGCGCGCGGCTGATCTCGGCCGAGGCGGCGCAGTTCTGGCAGATCGTCACCGCGCTGGGCATGACCATTACCCCGCTCCTCGCCTGGTTCGGCCGGCGCCTGGCCAAGCGGGTCGATCGCGGCGCCAGGCTGGAGGCGATGGACGGCGCAGAGGCGCGCACGATCATCGTCGGATTCGACCGCGTCGGGCGCCTGATCGCCGACATGCTGCGCCGCCATGACAAGCCCTTCGTCGCCATCGACCTCGACAACGACCGCGTGATCCAGGGACAGGAAGACGGCTGGCCGGTGGTGTTCGGCGACGCGACCCGCGATGCCATGCTCGACAAGCTCGGGATCGAACGCGCCAGCGCCGTGGTCCTGACCATGGACGAGCCGGTGCTGGCCCAGCGCCTGGTCAAGCGCCTGCGTACCCGCTTTCCCGATCTGCCGATCCTGGCCCGCGCCCGCGATGCCCGCCACGCCGCCGCGCTCTATCGTGCGGGCGCGACCACCGCGGTGCCGCAGTCGCTGGAAAGCAGCCTGCAGCTGTCCGAGGCGGTGCTGGTCGACATCGTTGTGCCGATGGGCTTCGTCATCGCCAGCATCCACGAAAAGCGCGACGAATACCGCGCGCTGATCAAGGAAGAAGGCGCGCTTGCGGAAAAGCCGCGGCTGCGGAGCGGGGCCATGCGCGAGCGGGCGAACTAGGTCCTCTCCCTTGGGGGAGGGGGACCATGCGCAACATGGTGGAGGGGTACGGGAGAGTGGTCCTGAGGGTGCTGAACGGCGAGGTCGGGATCACCGGCACGTACCCCTCCACCACCTACGGTGGTCCCCCTCCCCGTTCCGGGGAGGAATTACCCCGCCAAAGCGGCCCTCACCGCCGCAATCGCTTCGGCCGCCTTTGAGCCATCGGGCCCGCCGCCCTGGGCCATATCGGCCCGGCCGCCGCCGCCCTTGCCGCCCAGCGCCTCCACGCCAACGCGGACCAGATCGACAGCGCTGAAACGTGATGTAAGGTCGTCGGACACTCCAATCGCGATCGCGCCCTTTCCATCGTTAACTGCAACCATCATTGCGATGCCCGAACCATGTGGGAAATACTGCCTTGCGTCATCAACGGCAGATCGAAGGCCGCTTGGAGCATATCCTTCAAGAATTCGCTCAATGAATGTAATGCCGTTGACAGAGCCAATTGAATCTCCGTCGGCCGCTCCTCCGCCGCCAAGCGCCAGCGCCTTCTTCGCTTCGGTCAATTCGCGTTCGAGCTTCTTGCGCTCGTCAAGCAAAGCCGCGACCCGTCGCGCCACCTCATCCGGCGTGGTCTTGAGCAGGCTGGCGGCGTTCTTGAGCGCGTCCTCGCGGTGGACCAGCCAGGCCCGCGCGCCTTCGCCGGTCAGCGCCTCGATCCGGCGCACGCCCGAGCTGACCGCGCTTTCGCTGACGATCCGGAAAATCCCGATGTCGCCCAGCGCGCGCACGTGAGTGCCGCCGCACAGTTCGACCGAATAGGGCTTGTCTGTGGTGCGGCCCATCGACAACACCCGGACTTCATCGCCGTACTTTTCGCCAAACAGCGCCATGGCCCCGGCCTCGATCGCGTCGTCGGGGCTCATCAGGCGGGTGCTGACCGGGTCGTTGGCACGGATCTCGGCGTTCACTTCGGCCTCGATCGCGGCGATGTCCTCGGCGCTAAGCGCGGTCGGTTGGGAGAAGTCGAAGCGAAAGCGGTCGGGCGCGACCAGCGAGCCCTTCTGGGTGACGTGTCCGCCGAGGCGATTACGCAGCGCGGCATGGAGCAGGTGAGTGGCCGAATGGTTGGCGCGGATCGCATCGCGGCGCGCGACATCGATGTCGAGTTTGACCACATCGCCCAGCTTGATCGACCCGGCTTCGACCACGGCGTCGTGCGCGTGGAGCCGGCCCAGCGGCTTGGCGGTGTCGCTGACCGCCAGCTTCAGCCCGCCCGCGCCGGTTATGGTCCCGGCATCGCCCATCTGCCCGCCGCTTTCGCCATAGAACGGGGTCTGGTTGACGATCACGCTGACCCGGTCACCCGCTGCGGCGCTGTCTACTTCCTTGCCGTCCCTGACCAGCGCGACGACCTGCGCCTCACCGGTGGTGGCGGAATAGCCGGTGAACTCGGTCGCGCCGACGCGTTCGGCAATGTCGAACCACACTTCGCCGTCGGCGGCCTGCCCGCTGCCCTTCCACGCGGCGCGCGCGGCGGCCTTCTGCTGTTCCATCGCGGCGTCATAGCCGGCGCGGTCGATCCCGATCTTGCGGACACGCAGCGCGTCCTCGGTCAGGTCATAGGGGAAGCCGTAAGTGTCATAGAGCTTGAAGGCGACATCGCCGGGCAGTTCAGCGCCTTCACCCATCGCGCCGGTCGCCTCGTCAAGCAGCTTGAGCCCGTTCGCTAGCGTGCGGCGGAACTGCACCTCCTCGCGCTGCAAGGTTTCCTCGATCAGCGGCTGCGCGCGGCCGAGTTCAGGATAGGCCTGGCCCATCTCGGTGATCAGCGCGGGCACCAGGCGGTGCATCAGCGGATCTTTCGCACCCAGCAAGTGCGCGTGACGCATGGCGCGGCGCATGATCCGGCGCAGGACATAGCCGCGCCCTTCGTTGCTTGGCAGCACCCCGTCGGCGAGCAGGAAACTGGTCGAGCGCAGGTGATCGGCGATCACCCGGTGGCTGGCCTGGTGCTCGCCCTCGGCCTTGACCCCGGTCAGGCTTTCGCTGGCAGCGATCAGCGCCTTGAAGGTGTCGGTATCGTAATTGTCGTGCACCCCCTGCATCACCGCCGAGATGCGTTCCAGCCCCATGCCGGTGTCGATGCTGGGCTTGGGCAGGTTGCCGGTGATTTCACCCGCGGTCTGCTCGAACTGCATGAACACCAGGTTCCAGATCTCGATGAAGCGGTCGCCGTCTTCCTCGGCCGATCCCGGTGGGCCGCCCCAGATGTGGTCGCCGTGATCGTAGAAGATTTCGCTGCACGGGCCGCATGGGCCATCGTCGCCCATCGCCCAGAAGTTGTCCTTGGTCGGGATGCGGATGATCCGCTCTTCGCTCAGCCCGGCGATCTTCTGCCACAGGGCAAAGGCCTCGTCGTCGGTGTGGTAGACGGTGACCAGCAGCTTGTCCTTGGGCAGCGCCCAGTCGCGGGTCAGCAGGGTCCAGGCGTGGGTGATCGCCTGTTCCTTGAAATAGTCGCCGAAGCTGAAGTTGCCCAGCATCTCGAAAAAGGTGTGGTGGCGCGCGGTATAGCCGACATTGTCGAGATCGTTGTGCTTGCCCCCGGCGCGCACGCATTTCTGGCTGCTGGTGGCGCGCGGTTCGGGCCGGCTCTCCAGCCCGGTGAAGACGTTCTTGAACGGCACCATCCCGGCGTTGACGAACATCAGCGTCGGATCGTTGTAGGGCACCAGCGGCGCCGAGGGCACGATGGTGTGCCCGGCCGAGCCGAAGTAATCGAGGAAGGAGCGGCGGATCTAGTTGGTAGAAGTCATAACGCTTCGCCGATAGGGCAGGCGCGAAACTGCGGCAAGCCGTTCAATGGTGCGCGGTTACGATCCAGGCACCGGCGCTGAAGGCGACCAGATCGCCGCTGCGATGTTCCTCCAGCCATTCGCGCAGCCAGCCTTCGGCGCGGGCGCGATCTTCGCCCTCCATCGCGCGCAGGGTGGCGGCGGCGGGACCGATCTGGCGGAACAGCGCCAGGGCATCTTCGACCGGATCCTCGCCCTTGCCGGCGATATAGGCAAAGTTGAACGCTTCCAATTGCGGATCCTGCCACCCGCCCGCGCGCAGCACGGCCCGGACGTTGTCGGGATCGGCAAAGGCGAAGGGGCCGGGTGCAGTCGGATCGGCGGAGGGCGGCACGCCCATCAAGGCGGCGATTTCCGATGCCCAGGGATTTTCGCCCTGCGCGCGAAAGCAGGAAAAGACCAGCCGCGCGCCCGCTGCCGATGCCGCGTGGAGATTGGCGAAGGCCGCTGGCGGATCGTCGAAGAACATCACCCCGTGTCGCGATACCAGCAGGTCCGGAGCAAAAGCCGGGTCGCGCCAGCTGGCCGCGTCACCGTGCACGAAACGGGCGTTGCCGTGCAGCGCGCCGCGCTCGTTCGCCACGACGATCAGGTCGCCCGAAACGTCGACCCCGACAACCTCCGCGCCCGGCCTTTGCCGCGCAACGGCGAGCGCCAGCTCGCCCGCGCCGCAACCGATATCGAGCACGGTATTGCCGCCGAATTCGGAGATCCGTTCGAGCAGGCGTCCGGTCAGCCCGGAAAACGAACGGTCGGTCAGGCGGTAATTGTCCGCCCAGCTGCGCCCGACCTGCGCGGTCCAGTCCATGCCCGTGGTCATGGGCTCAAGCTAGGCTGTGCCCCGCCGCGGCACAAGCGCGATATGTAGCGCAGATTCCGCTTGCGACTCATCCACGAGAGGCAGAGCATCGACCGCAGTCCTTGCGCGTCGGCGTGCAATGGAAATGCGCCCGGCGCGCCTTCGTGAACGAGGAGGCGAACGATGGGCAACACCCCCAATGGAACCACGAACGGCAGAGCAGCAACCCGTGCGGTCGCCCTGGTCGGGCCGGCCGGCACGGGCAAGACCAGCCTGGCCGAAGCGCTGCTTTTTGCCAGCGGCGCGATCAACCGACAGGGCAGCGTCGAAGGCGGGAACACCGTGGGCGATGCCAGTCCCGAAGCCCGCGCCCGCGGCAGTTCCACCGAAATCAACCTCTCGCACTTCGACTATCTGGGCGATGCCTTCGCGCTGATCGACATGCCCGGCGGCACCGGCTTTGCCGCCGACGGCCTCGCCGCGCTGCAATCGGCCGACCTGGCGGTGGTGGTGATCGACCCCGCGCCCGAGCGCGCTGCGCTGGCCGAACCGGTGCTGCGCCGGCTCGACGCGCTGGGCGTGCCGCACGCGATCTTCGTCAACAAGATCGAGCATGCCCGCGCCGGTGCGGTGCGCGATCTGATCGCCGCGCTGCAGCCGCTCAGCCGCGAACCGCTCGCCTTGAGCCAGATTCCGATCCGCGAGGGCGAACAGGTGACCGGCTATGTCGATCTCGCACTGGAGCGCGCCTACCGCTATCGCCCCGGCAAGGAGAGCGA
>JBJTLX010000309.1:0-3397 GCA_046063245.1 Novosphingobium sp. | reverse complement strand
AACTGATCATCGGCCCTTACGCGCCGATGGGGCTGAAGGAGTTCATGGACCTCGGCTGAGCGCTATTTCAGCAGGGTGACGTGCCCTGTCTTGGTATGCTTCATCTGCCCGCCGGTAAAGGTCATCGTCATCGCCCCGCTGGCGACAGCGCTACCCGGGCTGGACAGGCCCGACTGCACCTTTTCGCCAAAGGTGGCGCCCTGGGTCTGCTTGCCGGCAACAACACCGCCGGTAATGCCGCCTATCGCACCGTTCGATGGCGCTGTGCATTCGACCATTGCGTCGGTGATTTCGAAGTCGCCAGCAGCACTACGCAGTGTTGCATGGGCGATGTGCTTGCCCTGGCAGACCGAGCGCCAATCGGCTTCGATCTTCTGGAATGTCAGGGTCAGGCTGGTGACTTCGCCAAGCGTTGCCGCATAGGCGAGATCGGCGTGTCCATCGCCGTCCACGTCACCCACCGCGACGTTGACCCCGCCAGCCGCCATCCGGCCGCCCTTGCTGGTCGCGAGATCCCAGCTCGCCCGCGGCGGACCGGCGGCGGCTGTTGCCGCGGGGGCTTCGGTCACCGCGGTTGCGCCGGTCGAGGCGCGGGTCGGCGATTCGCGCAACGACTGGGTATTCTGCGAGGCCTGAGGGCGGCAGCACTTGTCGTAGGCGGCCTTGCCGGTTGCCATGCCGCTGGCCCGGTCGCGCGGGCTGGTCACGGTCGCGCACTGGCCGGCATTGCACGCGCCAAACGACCAGCTTTCGACCGCTGCCTCGCCTTTGACCCCGTCGATCTCGAGAAGATAATCCGACGACGCGGCATTGGCGGCAGAGGCCGCGGCAAGCGCAAAACCGCTGCACAGGATTGCTGAAAGGTATCGCATGATGCCCACTCCCACTGTTTGTTATGAGCGTAACATGCGCGCCCACGTGTGAACAGTTGGTTGGCGGGCCGTCTATCTGCGGTTCAGCTAGAGATTGACCGGATCGCCGCGAGGCGGCGCGGTCAGGCGTATTCCTGCCGCAGCTTGAGCAGCGCCATGGCCGCCTCGGCCGCCTCGCCGCCCTTGTTCTTCTGCGTGGGATCGGCGCGGACCAGCGCCTGGGCCTCGTTCTCGACGGTCAGGATGCCGTTGCCGATGGCGATCCCGTCCATGGTCAGCGCCATGATCCCGCGCGCGCTTTCACCGGCGACGATCTCGAAATGGTAGGTTTCGCCGCGGATCACCACGCCGATCGCGACGTAGCCGTCATAGCGCTGCGCCTGGTCGGCCAGCGCGATCGCGCCCGGGATTTCCAGCGCGCCGGGGACGGTGATCACCTCGACCTTGTGCCCGGCTTTCTTCAGCGCGGCGCGCGCACCATCCACCAGCATGTCATTGAGGTGGTTATAAAATCGCGCTTCGACAATCAGGAAATCAGCCATCTATGTATTCTCCGGAATGCCGAAAAGGGCAAGGTGTCCGCCCTGGTATGCAGGCGAATCAGTAATCTCGCGAACGGCCCAGCTAGGCCTCGGAATAGCCGCAAGTGAGGCCAAATCGCTTGCCTCAATTTCTGCTATCACGAGCCCGGCCAGATCCGCGCCGAACACGTCGACGGAAAATATATGACTGCCTTCGACAACGCGAAAGCGCGTTTTGCTTATCCGGTTGCCTGGAAGCGTGGCAAAAAGGGCGAACTCGTTGTCATCCAGATAGGCCGTGACAATCGGCCGGGTGCACGCATCCTGGGTCTCGTACTTCTTCGTCAATTTGCGTGACACGATATGCCCGCTGCGCATTTCGCGCAGCCGAAGGCGCGAACCTTCAAGATAGAGATCGTTGATGTCGATCGGGTCGGTTGCCTTGAGCGTCGAGAACGTGTCGGAGCCGACCAGCCAGCGCCGCTCACACTCGAGGTGCGAATACTTCGGGCTGACAACTTCGTCCGCGACCGTCCGCAGTCGGGCAAAAGACGTTTCGACCGCCGCCACGTCTATTCGCCTGCCGTTCCGTCAATGGGCCGCTCTCCGACGATCGACAGGCCATAGCCTTCGAGCCCGGCAAGGGTGTGGTGGGTGTTGGTGAGAAGGATCATGTCGTGGACGCCCAGCTCGGCCAGGATCTGCGCGCCGACGCCGTAGTCGCGCAGCTGCTCGACCTCGGGCGCACCGGCGCCCTTGCCCTGGGCGCGCAGCTGCATGAACCGGGTGACAATACCCTGCATCGGCTTGTTGATCAGGACCAGCACGCCGCTGCCGGCTTCGGCAATCATCTCCATAGAGCGGGCGAGCAAGCCCGCGCGCTCGTTCTGCTCGCCGAAGACGTCGACGAACATCGACATGGTGTGCATCCGCACCAGAGTGGGCTGATCGGGCGAGATGTGGCCCTTGACCAGCGCCATGGTTTCATCGCCGGTCGCGGTGTTGAAAAAGGTGATCGCGGTCCAGCTGCCGCCCCAGCGGCTCTCGAACTGCATTTCCGCGCGCTTTTCGACCAGGTGGTCGTGCTTGCGGCGATAGGCGATCAGATCGCGGATCGTGCCCATCTTCAGACTATGACGGCGGGCGAAGGGCACCAGATCGTTCATCCGCGCCATGGTGCCGTCCTCGTTCATGATCTCGCAGATCACGCCCGAGGGGTTGAGCCCGGCAAGGCGGGCGATGTCGACCGAGGCTTCGGTATGCCCGGCGCGGACCAGCACCCCGCCGTCGCGGGCGATCAGTGGGAAGACGTGGCCGGGGGTGACGATGTCCTGGCGGCCCTTGCTGGAGTCGATCGCCACGGCGACGGTGCGGGCGCGGTCGCCGGCGGAGATCCCGGTGGTAACCCCTTCGCGCGCCTCGATCGAGACGGTGAAGGCGGTTTCGTGGCGGGTGCCGTTGTTGCGGCTCATCAGTTCGAGCCCGAGGTGTTCGGTGCGCTCGCGAGTCAGGGTCAGGCAGACCAGGCCGCGGCCGTGAGTGGCCATGAAGTTGATCGCGTCGGGGGTCGCCATCTGCGCCGGGATGACCAGATCGCCTTCGTTCTCGCGGTCCTCGTCATCGACCAGGATGAACATGCGGCCATTGCGGGCTTCCTCGATTATCACCTCGATCGGGACCAGCACCGGGCTTTCGTCGCTGTCCCACAGGAACGCCTCGAGCTTGCGCAGCGTTTCGGCGGTGGGGTTCCAGTCGCCATCGGTGCAGTCGCGCAGGGTATTGGCGTGAAGGCCGGCGGCGCGGGCCAGGCCGGCGCGCGACATCCCGCCATCGTGGACCAGGCGGCGGACGCGATCGATCAGTTCGGTGCTCATGACTCGGGCGCTATCACATCGCAGTGTGACGCTCAAGAGGTGATCACATTGCAGTGATCAATCGCCCTTGAACACCGGCGTGCGCTTTTCAAGAAAGGCGTCGACCGCCTCTTCGTGATCGCCGGTGGCG
>JBJTLX010000308.1:0-5676 GCA_046063245.1 Novosphingobium sp. | reverse complement strand
TGCAAGGCATCGCCCAGCAGCAGGCTGCGAAAGCCGGTGCAGTCGATGAAGAACCTGCCCGCCACGCGGCGTTCGCCGTCCAGCACCAACGCGGCAATATCGCCGCTGGCACCGTCGCGCTCGACCGAGACAATCCGGCCTTCGACGCGCTTCACCCCGCGTTCTTCGGCATAGCCGCGCAGCATCTGCGCGAACAGCGCGGCATCGAAGTGATAGGCATAGGCCAGCGCGCTGCCCGCGGCCGCAACGCCCTCGCCGGCGGCGAAGCGTCCGGCCCGCGCCGCCGCGACGTTGAAACTGTAATCGCCCAGGTCCCCGGCAACGCCCAGCGCGCGGCCGCGCAGCCACAGCTGGCGGAACGGGATCAGCCCGACCCCGCGCCCGACCTGTCCGAAGCTGTGGATGTAGCTTTCGCTCTGGCGCCGCCAGCCGGCGAACTCGATCCCCAGTTTGAAACTGGCGTTGGTCGCTTCGAGGAATTCGGCCTGGTCGATGCCGAGGCCGATCAGCAGGTTGTGGATCTGCGGAATGGTCGCCTCGCCCACGCCGACCGTGCCGATGTCATCGGATTCGACCAGCGTGATCGTGGCGCAATCGCCGAGGAAGCGGGCCAGGGTTGCCGCGGCAATCCAGCCCGCGGTCCCGCCACCGGCAATCACGAACTCCAGGCGCGCGGCATCGCTCATGGCAGTCCTGTCCCTAAACGGGGGTACGGTTCCGCCGGCCCATGCCGACGGAACCGTCTAGGTCATCAGAACTTGTAGGTGAAGCCCGCGAGGAAGCGGCGACCATAGGTCTGATACTTCAGCCACGCATCCGGCACGCCCGCCCCGTTGATTTCCGCCAGAGTGGCCTGACGTTCGTCGGTCAGGTTCTGGCCCTGCAGGAACAGGGACAGGCCGCCGAGCGCCGAGTCCTTGGGGAAGTCATAGCCGATCTGCGCATCGTAGACCGTTTCGGACAGCACCGCCTGGCGATCGAGCCCGCCGCTGAACAGCGCGAAGTCACCCAGGAAGCCCGAACGATAGCGCATCGAACCGCGCACATTGAAGCCGCTGTTTTCGTAGAACGCGGTCAGGTTGGCGACCCACTTCGAATAGCCCGGGATCGCCGAAGTGCCGCCGGCCGAATTGAACGCCTTGGTTTCGGTATAGCCCAGGCCGCCAGTAACGCCGAAGCCGCTAAGCGCCGAGGTGAAGACGTCGAACGGCAGGGTTCCGGCCAGTTCGGCGCCCATGATCCAGCCGCCCTTGGTGTTGACCGGGCCGCTGAACGTACCGATCGTGGTCGGCGGCTGAATGCCCGGAGGCGGCGGATAGCCGGCGTAATCGTAAGCGAGATCGACGCCGTTCGGGTCGATGTAGCGGTTGAGGTGCTTGTAGTACATCTGCAGGGCGAGATAGCCCTTGTTGCCGAAGTACTTTTCAACCGACAGGTCGAGCGCGGTGGCCTTGTACGGACGCAGCTTCGGGTTTCCGCCGCCGCCCTGGAAGATGTTCAGCAGCACGTTGCGGCTGAAGCCCACGGTGTTGTTCATGTCGGGCAGACGCGCGCGCATGATCTGTTCGGACGCGGCGAAGCGTACCACCAGATCGTCGGGCGAACGGAAGTTGAGGTTGAGGCTGGGCAGGACCATCCAGTACTTGTCGGTCAGGGTGCCGTTGATCGCGCCGAACGAGTTGACGGTGGTGTGGACCGCCTGCACGCCGATGTTGCCGGTCAGGCTGTTGCCGTTGCCAAGGTCGGCATCGAGCGAAGCCATGGCATAAGGCGTCCAGACGTCTTCGCTGATCCGGTAGGCCTGCGAATTGCCGAACGTGTTGGGCACATAGAGCAGGACATTGTTCGAAACGAGCGTGCGCGGATCCCACGAGAGGATCGGTCCGAAGCCGCGCGACAGGTTGACCGGAGTCAGCTGCAGGTTGGCCGGAATGACCGCGCCGTCGACGCCGACGGGCGGAGTCAGGAAGGCTTCGTCCTGGGTCAGGTTCTTCTTGCGGAAGACGTGATCGACCCCGACCTTGATCGACTTGACGAAGCCGCCGACGTCCTGTTCGATTTCGGCGCGCAGTTCCTTGAGGTCGTCGCGGCTCTTGCGGATCTTGTCGTAACCGGCCTGGTTGGTCGAACCCGACCAGCCCTGCACGTCGGTCAGCACCAGCGCCGGATTGGCCCCGTTGAAGTTGCTGGTGAAGAGCAGCGCGTTGTCGCTGGTCAGGGTATAGCCGAAGGTGCCGCCCCAGCTGGAAACCGGGCCAACCGAGGTGTCGAGATTGCGACCCAGCCCGGCGATCGTTTCGAGACGGTCCTGATAACGATCGGTGCGCGACCAGCTGACGTCGAGCTGGGCACGGGTGCCGTTGTCATTGTCCCACTTGAGGTTGCCGGCGAACGAGTAGGTGTCGTTCTTGTTGTCGGTGGCATAGTTTTCGATGATCGGGCGACCGGTCCAGGTCGCTGCCGTGACCAGCCCGATCTGCTGCGGCGTGCCGCCGATGTTGTAGGTCGCCGTGGTGCCGGGGGTGAACGCCGTGACGGTCGAACCGCAGCACAGGATCGGCATTTCGAAGCCCTTCTGGTCGAGCTTCTCGTTGAAGCGCGAATAGAAGCCGTCGACCGTGAAGGTCAGCTGATCGCTGAGCTTGGCCTGGAAGGTGCCATTGAGGCCGAGGCGCTTGAGCCGCGAGGCTTCTTCCCAGGTCTTGACCCCGCTGATGCCGTACTGGTTGGTGCCATAGCCGCCGTAACCCCAGGCGTTCCAGTCATGGGTCTGGTACGGCTCGTCCGAATAGGCCGCCGACAGGGCAAGGCCCATCGTATCGTCGGCGAACTGGTCGACGTAGGTCGCGAAGACCCGGTAGCCCTTGTTGGTAACGGTCGGGATGACCTTCTGGTCGACCACGGTGCCGCGCGCGCCGATCGCGAGAACCCGCTTGCCGTGATCGAGCGGACGGATCGTGCGCATGTTGATGCTGCCGACCAGGCCGCCCGCGGTGTGATCCGCCTGACTGGTCTTGTAGACGTCGACGCCCGAGAGGATTTCCGAGGGGAACTGGTCGAATTCGACCGCGCGGCTGTCGTTGGTCGTGGTCTGCTCACGCCCGTTGAGCGTGGTCGTCGAGAAGTCCGGGCCGAAGCCGCGGATCGAGATGATGTTGGCGCGGCCGTTGCTGCGCTGCGCGGCCAGGCCGGGCAGGCGGGCGATCGATTCGCCGATCGAGTTGTCGGGCAGCTTGCCGATGTCTTCGGCGTTGACCGATTCGACCACGGTTTCGGTGCGCTTCTTGTTGGCGGTGGCGCTCTGCAGCGCGGCGCGGAAACCGGTGACGACGATCTCGCCGCTGTCGGCGGCATCATCCGCGGCCGGAGCAGCGGCGTCCTGGGCCAGCGCGGCGGCGGGCAGCGCGAAGGCGGAAACGGTCAGTGCGATGGCGGATACGCCAAGGCTGCCGCGAAAACGGGTGCGAAGTGCCAAGTGAACTCTCCCAAAACCTTGCCGGCAGTCCCCGGGCCCCGGCAAACGGCCCTTGTCCGATGGGGGGAGCATTTGAACTATACCCCCGTCATGCTCGGCAATAGGAGCGCGGCGCGACTTGCCGAAGAGGGCATACGTATACGCATAGTATGCATACGCATGCCTGTGGCGGCAAAGACACGCATTGAAACTGACCGCAGGTGCCGATTGCGGGCACAGCGAGCTGCGCCTAGGGTGCCGCAGCGCGGCTTGGACAAGGGCCTGTGCCGGGAGGACGGATGGGGCGCCAACGCTCAAGCAAGCCGACCAGCTTCGACATCGCCTATATCGCCGGCGTGTCGCAGCCGACGGTCAGCCGCGCGCTGCGCGGGTCGCGCTCGGTCAGCCTCGCCACCCGCCAGCGGATCGAGGCGATCGCCCGCGAACTCAACTATTCGGTCGACAAGAACGCCTCGTCGCTGCGCTCGCAGCGCGCCAACACCATCGCCCTCTTGTTCTTCGAGGAACAGACCCCCGACGAAAGCCGGATCAACCCGTTCTTCCTCGCCATGCTCGGCTCGATCACCCGGGTCTGCGCCAGCCGCGGGTTCGACCTCTTGATCTCGTTCCAGAAGATGGAGGACGACTGGCACACCCGCTATCAGGACAGCCACCGCGCCGACGGGCTGATCCTGCTCGGCTATGGTGACTACACGCTTTACGAAAGCCGGCTGGCCAACCTGGTCAGGCAGGGCACCCATTTCGTCCGCTGGGGATCGGTTGCGGCGGACAACATCGGGGCCACGGTCGGGTCGGACAACTACGGCGCGGGGCAAAGCGCGGCCGAACACCTGCTGGCGCTGGGGCGGCGGCGGATCGCCTTCATCGGCCAGGCCGACGAGCACTATCCCGAATTTGCCGAGCGGTATCGCGGGATGTGTGCCGCGCTGGAACGGGCCGGGATCGCCCCCGATCCGGCGCTGCAGCGCGGCGGGGTCAGCTATGAGGACGACGGCCAGCGCGCGGTCGAGGATCTGCTGGCCCGGGGCACGGCCTTCGACGCGGTCTTCGCCGCCAGCGACCTGATCGCGATCGGAGCGATGCGCGCGCTTGCCGCCGCAGGCTTGCGCATTCCCGAGGACGTCGCCGTGGTCGGCTTCGACAACCAGCCGGCGGCGAGCATGACCAGTCCGCCGCTGACCACGGTGATGCAGGACCTCAAGAGCGCGGGCGAACTGCTGGTCGACACGCTGCTCGACCAGATCGAAGACCGACCGGTGGCCAACCGTGCCATCCCGACCAAGCTGATCGTGCGGCGGAGCACGTCGGGCTGAACATTTATCACTTGCTGATCTTGGCTCCCCTCCCCGGTGGGGAGGGGTTGGGGGTGGGGGTTCGGCGCCCGAGAGGGGAGTACCCCCATCCCAACCCTTCCCCACCGGGGAAGGGCTTTACAGGTGGTTGTTCTTCGGTGTTGCAAAAGGACAGGCCGGATGGCCTGTCCTCACGCGACAACGTATTCGTATGCATCCCTTGTCCGCTGGCTGCGCGCGTGCCAGCCCTTGCATTGCTTAGGGAGAGGCATGCAGAGAATGGAAAAACCCCGCCAGAACTGGGCCGGGCTGGCCAATATCAGCTTCGGTTTCTTTGGCATCCAGATCGGATTCGCGCTGCAGAATGCGAACATGAGCCGGGTGTTCCAGTCGCTGGGGGCCAGTCTCGATGACCTTCCCGCCCTTTGGGTCGCAGCGCCGCTGACCGGTCTGCTGGTCCAGCCGGTGATCGGCTACATGTCCGATCGCACCTGGCTGGGCCGCTTCGGTCGGCGGCGTCCCTATTTCGTCGCGGGCGCGCTGCTCGCGGCGCTGTCGCTGCTGATGATGCCGCTGTCGGGCGTGCTGCTCGCCTCGGCGGTGCTGCTGTGGCTGCTCGACGCCAGCCTCAATGTCTCGATGGAGCCGTTCCGCGCCTTCGTCGGCGATATGCTGCGCAAGGACCAGCATACCGCGGGCTACGCCGTGCAGACCGCCTTCATCGGTGTGGGCGCGGTGGCGGGTTCGCTGTTCCCCTACCTGCTCGATCACCTGGGCGTGGCCAACAAAGCGCCGGGCGGCGGCATTCCCGACACGGTGCGCTATTCGTTCTGGGCCGGAGGCCTGGCGCTGTTTGCCGCAGTGATGTGGACCGTAGTCACGACCCGCGAATATTCGCCTGAAGAGCAG
>JBJTLX010000307.1:0-6264 GCA_046063245.1 Novosphingobium sp. | reverse complement strand
CCGACGAGCACTGGCGGTCGATGGTCATCGCCGGAACCGAGACCGGCAGTCCGGCGCGCAGGGCCGCCAGACGCGCGACGTTGCCGCCGGTCGAACCCTGCTGCACCGCACAGCCCATGATGACGTCGTCGATTTCGCCGCCTTCGAGCCCGGCGCGTTCGACCGCCGCCTTGATCGAATAGGCGCCAAGAGTTGCGCCCGTGGTGTTGTTGAAAACGCCGCGCGCCGCCTTGGTCAGCGGGGTACGGGCGGTGGAAACGATAACGGCATCACGTGACATAGGGTGTTCCTTGCATTCCTTGGGTTCAACCGATTCCGGGGAGGAGGCCGATCAAACGAACAGCATCGTGATCCATTCGCAGATCAGCGCGGGCTTGTCCTCGCCTTCGATCTCGATGGTGATCTCGTTGGTCTGCTGCCAGGTGCCCGGGCGCTTTTCGACCAGTTCGAGCAGCTTGGTATGGGCGCGCACGCGCTTGCCGGCGCGCACCGGGCTGATGAAGCGGGTTTTGTTGCCGCCATAGTTGACGCCCATCTTGACCCCGTCGATCCGCGCACCTTCGGTCATCGCGCCCAGCACCGGCAGCAGCGAAAGGGTCAGGAAACCGTGAGCGATGGTCCCGCCGAACGGGGTCATCTTGGCCTTTTCCTCGTCGATGTGGATGAACTGGTGATCGCCGGTGGCATCGGCGAACATGTTGATGCGTTCCTGAGTGACCTGGAACCAGTCGGACACGCCGATCGTTTCACCGGTCTTGGCTTGCAGTTCTTGCGGGGTCATTGTGCCTCTCCAAGCATGGGAAAGGCGCTGTCATGGCCCAAGCCGGGCGGCGGTGCAACTTGTCCTAGCGTGCCGCTACGGCATTGGGGACGATCAGGCCGGGGCGCACCCTGCGCTCCACCGGCCGCTGCGATTCGATTCGCTTGAGATAGGACCACAGCCCGATCTGCAGCCCGATCAGCATGTAGCAGAACGGCTGGAAGGCGATCCCGACGAACAGCGATCCCGCCATGTAAACCAGCAGCGAATGCTGCAGAGCCTCGGCCAGCGGGGCCTGCCAGGTCTCGCCTTCGCCGGTGCGCTTCTTCCAGCGCTGGCGCAGCCGTTCCATCTGCCACAGCCCCGACAGCATCAGCCAGAGCCACAGGATCAGCCCCGGCCAGCCCTGTTCGCCGAGCATCTCGAAATAGGCCGAGTGATAGGCGCGGGCCTGATCGAAGGCCTCGCCGACCTCGACCGTGGTGTTGCCCGCAGTGCCTTCGACCTTGCGGGTTTCGACCCGGATCTTGTTGCCGCGATAGGCATCGAAACCGCCGCCGAAGGGATGATCGCCGACATAGCGCAGGGTCCATTTCCACACCTCGACCCGGGTCGAGGCGGAGCGGTCGGAGGCATGGTTCTCGATCGTGCTCATCCGTGCGGTATAGCTGGCGGGCAGCAGCGGGATCGCCGCCAGCGCGGCCAGGCTGGCCAGCGTGATGTACAGCAGCCGGCGCTTCGCACTGCGCAGCGGCAGCAGGGCGACCAGTCCGATGCAGATCAGCCCGGTCCGCGCCTGAGTGCCGATCGGGATCAGCAGGCACGAAAAGATCAGCGCCATGCCGAACAGCTTGACCCGCCAGTCGCTGGGAAAGATTGTGCCGTGCTTCATCAGCCAGACGATCAGCGGGATCACCGCGATCGCCACGGCGGAAATGATCGATCCTTCGTAAAGCCCGGAATTGTCGTTCACGAACAAGCGCAGCGTGCCATAGCCGCCGCCGCCGGCCAGCGTCTTGATCGCGCCGCCGATGATGATCATCCCGATCGACAGGATCATCACCAGCGCCGCAGCTTCGATTCTGAGGCGGGTGCGCAGGGTCAGCGGCAGGAAGATGGCAAAGACCAGCGCCTTCCACACCCAGGCCCACTTTTCGGCGGCATTGAGCGGAAAATCGGCGCTTAGTGTGGTCATCCCGCAATAGACCAGCAGGACCAGGATCAGCCCCTGGCGCAGCGAAAACCGGCTGTCGGCCTTGTCATCGAGCACGGCCCAGCCGACGAAGGCAAGGATGAAGGCGATCAGCGAAATCGGGATCGCCGACAGGAAACCCCACGACACTTTCTGCGGGGCGAGAATATCGATGTAGAGGTAGGCCAGCACCCACACGAACGGGCGGCGCAGGCCCAGCGCAAAAAGCAGCGCAACCACCCCGGTGAGCGCCAGGTTAAGCACGCGGAGGCTCCCGCCGCTGCCCCGGGCGCGGTTCTTCGGGGCCTTCGCGATCGAGATCGCTGCGCTGGATCAGCCGCCACAGCGCGATCAGCAGCACCGCGTGCGGCACAAAAAGGGCGAAGTTGTCGACCATGGCCTGCGCCTAGCAGAACGCGGTTGACGGCGCGTTAAGCCTTGATCGGCTACGAAAAGCGCCATGACCCGGGTCCTCCACGTCCTCGACCACTCGCTGCCGCTGCACAGCGGCTATACCTTTCGCACCCGCGCGATCCTGACCGCGCAGGCGGCGCTGGGGCTGGAGGTGCGCGGCATCACCGGGCTGCGCCACCTGGCCCAGGGGCCCGATGTCGAAACCGCCGAGGGGCTGACCCTTCACCGCACCCGCGGCACGGCCGGCGGCCCGCCCGCCTACCGCGAATGGCGCGAAGTGCGCGCGCTGGCCGATGCGATCTGCGCACTGGCGCAGGACTGGCGGCCCGATCTGCTCCACGCCCATTCGCCGGCGCTGTGCGGCCTGGCGGCGGTGATCGCGGGCAAACGGCTGGGCCTGCCGGTGGTCTATGAAATCCGTGCTTTCTGGGAAGATGCCGCGGTGTCGAACGGCACCGGCAGCGAAGGCAGTGTCAAATACCGCCTGACCCGCGCGCTGGAAAACCATGTCGTCGCCCGCGCCGACGCGGTGGTGACGATCTGCCAGGGGCTGAAGGACGATCTGGTCGGGCGCGGGGTTGCCGCGGACAAGATTTCGCTCAGCCCCAACGGGGTCGATCTGGCGCTGTTCGGCGAGGCGGTTGCCCCGGAGCCGGCACTGGCGGAAGTGCTTGGCCTGGGTGCGGGCCCGGTAATCGGCTTCATCGGCAGCTTCTATGATTACGAAGGTCTGGACGATCTGATCGCGGCGATGCCAGGCCTGATTGCGCGCGTTCCCGAAGCCCGCCTGCTGCTGGTTGGCGGCGGTCCGATGGAGGCGGCGCTGCGCGCCCAGGCCGAGGCCAGCCCGGCGGCAGGCGCGATCCGCTTTGTCGGGCGCGTCCCGCACAGCGCGGTCGAACGCTATTACGCGCTGGTCGACGTCATGGCCTATCCGCGCAAGCGCAGCCGCCTGACCGATCTGGTCACGCCCCTGAAGCCGCTCGAGGCGATGGCCCAGGGCAAGCTGGTTGCCGCCTCGGACGTCGGCGGACACCGCGAACTGATCGCGGACGGGGTTACCGGCACGCTGTTCGCGCCCGATGACCCGGCGGCCTGCGCCGCGGCAATCGCCGATCTGCTCGCCGATCGCGGCGGCTGGGACGCGCGCCGCGCCGCGGGCCGGGCGCATGTTGCGGCGAGCCACGACTGGGCCCGCAATGTCCATCGTTATCAAGATGTTTACCAAGTCTTGTTAGGCAAACCGCTGGATTACCGCACCCGCGCCGCCGCCTGAAGGCCGGGACGAGGCGGGGACGAACCAGAAGACGGGACTATTATCGTGGCCAAGCAAGTGCGAACTGCGCCGAAGAGCAAGCCGATCACCGCCAATCCGCTGTTTCCGGCGGTGGTGGCGCTGTGGTTTGGCGCGCTGTTCGGGCTCAGCAGCCTGGCCGTGCGGGTTTCGGTGATCGAAGCGCTGGTGATGAAAAGCGGGATCGACCTGATCGTCCCCGCCGCAGCGCCGCCACTCGGCATCACCGCGCGCATCCTGGTCGCCTTGATCCTCGCCGCGCTTGGCGCGCTGATCGGTGCCGCGATCGCGCGCCGCCTGGCCCGGCCCAAGGCGGAAGAGCGCGAACGCAAACGCAGCGTGCGCACCAGCGAAGCGGAAGAGCCGCGGGTCCGGTCGCGCGACAGCCATCCCGACGCCCCGGCCCGGCGACCGATCTCCGCGCACGAAGAACTGGGCGGGGACGATGCGGTCAATGCGCCCGCCGCGCCCGGCCTGCTGGCCGGACGGCGCCGCGGGCTGACTGCTGAAACCGAACAAAGCCATTTCGTCCCGCCCGAGTTCGCCCCGCTGCCCGGCGGCCTGCCGCAGATTCTCGACCTTGCCGGGGCCGAGCTCGACCGGGCGGAAGAGATTCCGGCCCAGTCCGCGCCGGCCGTGCTGGCCGAAGCGCCGGCAATCGCGCCCGCCGCCGACCTCAACGCCTATGCGGACGCACCGTCCGCCGCCGCTGAGCCGCCGGCGCCCGTTGCCGTGCCGGACGAACCGGTCACCGCCCCGGTCGCCGCCCTGGCCAGCGCGGCCGAAGACCACGGCCTGTTGGGCCGCCAGGTCTTCGGCATGGCCCCAGTCGAACCGCAGGACCCGGCTGAACGCCAGATCTTTGGCGTGCGTGTCGAGGGCGATGAACCCGCGGTCGATCTGGTCAAGGACCTTGGCTTCCAGACCTCGGTCTTCGCCGCGCCCGCCGCGCCGTCGCTGTTCGCGGACCGCGCCGATCCCGCGCCCGCCGCGCTGCCAGAACCCATCGCTTCCGTCGCTCCCGTCGCCGCCATGCCACCGGTGAGTGACCTCGACATGACCAAGCTGGCGCTGCGCCTGCAGGAATCGATGAAGCGCCGCCGCGCCGCGCGCGCCGCAGTCAGCACCCAACCGGTTGTCGAAGCGGTCCCCAACCTGTCGCGCTTCGGCAGCGACGCGGTGCCCGCGCCCATGGCGGCAGCGGCCGTCATCGTGCCCGACCCGATCCCGGCGCCGGCTGCCTTCGCGCCCGACCCGGTCCCGGCGCCCGCGCCATTGCCCGCGGCGATGCGCCCGCTGTCGTTCGACGATCCGGGCGACGATGAGGACCACAGCGAAGCCCTGGCCAGCCTGGTTCCGCCGCGCCATATCGCGCTGCCCCAGGGCGTCCCGGTCATGGCCACGGACGCACCCACGCCTGACGTCGCGGACAACGCCGTCATTGGCGAAAACGACGACGAAGACGATACCCTTGCTGACGAGGCCGCCTTCGCTTCGCTGCTCGGCGTCAATGCGCCGGCTTCGCGCCCCTCGTTCGTGCGGATCGAAGAACCCGAAGCCGCCACCGACCAGTTCGAACCAGTGGTGATCTTCCCCGGCCAAGCCTCCGCCGCGATGTCCCCGGGCGCGATCTCCGACGTCGCCCCGGTCGTTTCGCCCGTGCCTGAAGAGCACAGCGGGTTCCGCCGTTTCGATGCCCCCGCCGCCGCCGGCCAGGGCCAGCCGATCGCCGGCAACAGCGCCGCGCCCGCGCTCGATGCGGAGGAAGCCGAACGCTCGCTCCGCTCGGCGCTGGCCAACCTGCAACGGATCAGCGGCGCGGCCTGACCGCCGCCGCGGCTACCCCGCATTGCTATTCACCCGGGCGCCGGTGGTGCGCCCCGCAACGGCGTGTCTATTCGCAGTTGCAAAAACAGCTTCCTGTCGTCATGGGGGTGTCTCACGCAATTTTCGCTGCGTTTCGCGGCAGGGATAATTGCGCTTAATTGCCGGATTTCCGCGATTTGCGTGCTTCACGCGGCGAATCGCAATGTCCGGCGTGAAAGGATGGACACGTTCGATGGGTTTTCCGGCGCCCCAGGGGCTCTACGATCCGCGCAATGAGCATGACGCCTGCGGCGTCGGCTTTGTCGCCCATATCAAGGGCGCGGCAAGCCATGCAATCGTATCCCAGGCCCTGGAAATCCTCAAAAACCTCGATCACCGCGGCGCGGTTGGCGCCGATCCCTTGTTGGGCGACGGCGCCGGCATCCTGATCCAGACCCCGGACGCGCTGTTCCGCAAGTGGGCCGCCAGCGAAGGGCTGAAGCTGCCGGAGCTGGGCGACTATGCCGTGGCGATGTGCTTCCTGCCGCAGGACCTGGCCGCACGCGATTTCGTTATCGGCACCTTTGAAAAGTTCATCGCCAAGGAAGGCCAGCGCCTGATCGGCTGGCGCGACGTGCCCGTCACGACCGAGGGTCTTGGCAAGACCGTCCTCGAATCGATGCCGGTGATCCGCCAGGCGTTCATCGCGCGTGGGCCCAACTGCGAGGACCAGGACGCGTTCGAGCGCAAGCTGATCGTGATCCGCAAGCAGACCCAGAACCCGCTGAAGGCGCTGGC
>JBJTLX010000306.1:0-6830 GCA_046063245.1 Novosphingobium sp. | reverse complement strand
GCCCACACCTGCACCGGCGACGGCGGCGGGATGGTGCTGCGCGCGGGCCTGCCGCTGCAGGACATGGAGTTCGTCCAGTTCCACCCGACCGGGATCTACGGCGCGGGCGTGCTGATCACCGAAGGCGCGCGGGGTGAGGGCGGCTATCTGACCAATTCCGAGGGCGAGCGCTTCATGGAACGCTATGCCCCTTCGGCCAAGGACCTCGCCAGCCGCGACGTCGTCAGCCGCTCAATGGCGCTGGAAATCCGCGAAGGCCGCGGCGTCGGCCCGCACAAGGACCACATCTTCCTCCACCTCGACCACATCGATCCGAACGTGCTGGCCGAGCGGCTGCCCGGGATCACCGAAAGCGGCAAGATCTTCGCCGGGGTCGACCTGACCCGCAAGCCGCTCCCCGTAGTGCCGACGGTGCATTACAACATGGGCGGCATCCCCTGTAACTACCACGGCGAGGTCGTCACCATCGGTGCCGACGGCAACCCCGAAACGGTCGTCCCCGGCCTGTTCGCCGTGGGTGAGGCGGCCTGCGTCTCGGTCCACGGCGCCAACCGCCTCGGCTCGAACAGCCTGATCGACCTCGTCGTCTTCGGCCGCGCCACCGGGCACCGCCTGCGCGACATCGTCAAGCCGGGCGCGGCGCAGGGCGAACTACCCAAGGACAGCGCCGACCTGGCGCTGGGCCGGCTCGATCACTTCCGCCACGCCAAGGGCGGTTCGCCCACCGCGGAAATCCGCACCGAAATGCAGCGCGCGATGAGCCAGCACGCCGCCGTGTTCCGCACCGACGAACTGATGGCCGAAGGCAAGGCCAAGCTCGCCGCGACCTACCAGAAGATGCAGGACATCCACGTCTCCGACCGCGGCCTGATCTGGAATTCGGATCTGGTCGAAACGCTCGAGCTCGACAATCTGATCAGCCAGGCCAGCGTCACCCTGCACGGCGCCCACGCCCGCAAGGAAAGCCGCGGCGCCCACGCCCACGAGGACTTCCCCGACCGCGACGACAAGAACTGGATGAAGCACACCGCCGCCTGGTTCGACGGCTGGGGCGGCAAGGGCGGCGCGGTCAAGCTCGACTACCGCCCGGTGCATGAGTTCACGCTGACCGACGACGTGGAATACATCAAGCCGAAGAAGCGGGTGTACTAGGCAGTCCAGCCCGGTCGATGGCTCTCCGCATCGCCCTCTACGAACCCTAGATTGCCGGCAACGTCGGCGCCTTATTGCGGCTCGGCGCGTGTCTGGGGGTGGCGGTGGATCTGATCGAGCCGCTGGGGTTTGTCTGGGACGACAGGCGGGTGCGGCGGGCGGCGATGGATTACATCGATCATGTCGAAGTTGTCCGCCACGCCGGGTTCGCCGCCTTCCGCGAAACGCTGGGTCCGCGACGGCTGGTGCTGTTCACCACCAAGGCCAGCCAGTCGCCCTATGACTTCGCGTTCAGGCCCGATGACGTGCTGCTGTTCGGCAAGGAAAGCGCCGGGGTGCCAGCCGCGGTGGCCGAGGCCTGCGCCGCCCGGCTGCGGCTGCCGATCCGCGCCGAAGTGCGCTCGATGAACCTGGCCATGGCCGCCGGCCTCGCGCTGGGCGAGGCACTGCGCCAGACCGGCGGCTTGCCGGCCTAGGGCGAGGCAACCGCACCGCGCCGCGACGCCAGGTTCTGTCGATAGGGATCGACCAGCGGCCCTTTCCAATCGCCGAATTGATGGTTTAGAACACCGGCTTACATCTAGTTCCGGGGTTCGCACGCATGCCGTTTCGCCAACACACACTGGTCGCCGCCTCGGCGCTCGCTCTCACCGCGCTGGCCGCGCCGGCCCACGCCGAATGGCTTGAGGCCAAGTCGACCCATTTCACGCTGGTCGGCGACGTGTCCGAACAGCAGATCAAGCGCCGGGTCGACCGGCTCGAGCGCTTCGACGCGATGATGCGGATCATCCTGCCCGGCGCGACGCAGAGCAACGTCCCGGTGCTGCTGGTCGATACGCCTGAAACCGCGCGCAAGCTGCTGGGCCAGCCCGACAGCAACATCCTCGCCTATTTTCGTCCGTCGCCGTTCGGCGATTTTGCGGTCTCGCCGGTCCAGACTTCGAGCGACCTCGGCATCGGGGCCGAGACCGTGCTGTTTCACGAATATGTCCACCACATCCTGCTGAGCAGCCTCGACGAGCCGATGCCGCGCTGGATGAGCGAGGGCATGGCCGAACTGTTCATGACCTCGCGGCTTGAAGACGATGGCGGGATCACCATCGGGATCGGCAACGAGGCACGCGGCTATTCGCTCAACCGGCTGGGGCGCTGGGATGTGCGGCGGATGCTGGAAAGCGACACCAGGCCGCCGACCCGGCAGGAAGTCGATCAGATCTATGCCAAGGGCTGGGTAACGCTGCATTACCTGCTGTTCAGCGGCAAGCGCCAGGGCCAGTTCGGCAAGTTCCTCGACGCGCTGCGCAAGGGGGTGCCGCAAATGCAGGCCGGCGAGCAGGCTTTCGGCGATCTGGGCAAGTTCGAAAGCGAGCTGGAGTACTATCGCCTCCGCAAATCGCTGCCCGCGGTGCGCGTCACGCCGGCGCAGCTCAAGGCCGCGCTGGGGGTGACCCTGCGCCGGTTGGCCCCCGGCGAGGCGGCGATCATGCCGGCGCGGATGCAGTCGATGGTCGGGGTCGGCCCGAAGACGGCAGGACCGCTGGCTGACGCCAGCCGCGCGATCGGCGCGCGTTTCCCCGACGATGCCTTCGTCCAGCGTGCGATCGCCGAAATGGAGTTCGACGCCAAGAACTTCGATCTGGCCGACCAGGCGATCGACCGGGCGCTGGCGGCGCGGCCCGATTATGTCGACGCGCTGTGCTACAAGGGCTTTCTGATCGGCAACCGCGCGCGGCGCGAGAGCAAGCCCGAGCTGTGGCGCGCGGCGCGGACCGCAATCCTCAAGGCCAATCGCCTGGCGCCCGACATGGCGCTGCCCTTCGTGCTCTATTACGACACCTTCGCGGCAAGCGGGCAGGTTCCCAACACCTCGGCGGTCGATGGCCTGCTGCGGGCGATCGTGGTCCAGCCGACCTATGGCGATCTGCGCACCAAGGTGGCGCTGCGGCTGATCGAAACCGGCGATTTCGCGCGGGCCCGCTCGCTGCTGGCCGGGCTGGCCTTTGCCCCGCACCAGTCGCCGGACAATGCTTATGCCAAGCTGATCGGCGAGATCGACAAGGGCACCCGCGGCGAGGCGCTGAAGGCGAAGATCGCCGAGTTCAAGGTCGCGCCGTTCAACCTGTTCGACACCTCGCGGATCCCGGCAGGCGGCGAAGCCCCGGATCCCAAGCCGCCGACCGCACCCAAAAAGGACGGCTGAGGGGCGTCGCACAGAGGCCGCGGGGGCGGGCCGTTTCATTCATCCAGCGTTCACGTTTACAGCCGTAGTCGATTACAGGTGTAAACGGGAGTTGGGCAATGGCCGAAGAGGTTCCGGGCGGCGAGCGCATCAGCGAGGCCGAACATGCGGTGATGGAAGCGCTGTGGGCCGTGTCCCCGCTGACCGCGGGCGAGGTGGCCGATGCGGTCGCTCCGGCCCGCGGGTGGAGCCTGGCCACGGTCAAGACCCTGCTGTCGCGCCTTGTCGCCAAGCAGGCGGTGCTGACCGAGCCTGACGGCAAGCGGTTCCTCTATACCCCGGCGCTGGCCCGCTCCGACTATGTCGGCGGCGAATCGCGGCGACTGGTCGACCGGCTGTTCGGCGGGCGCGCCGCGCCGCTGTTCGCGCACCTGGCCGAAACCGAATCGCTGACCCCGGTCGACATCGCCGAAATCGAGGCTCTGCTGCGCGAGCTCAAGAAGTGAGCTGGCTGGTCGATACGCTGGTCACCACCGGGGCACTGATCGCGCTGGTGCTGGTCCTGCGCCGCCCGGTCGCCCGCCATTTCGGCCCGGGCATGGCCTATGCCCTGTGGCTGCTGCCCTTGCTGCGGATGCTGCTGCCGTCGCTGACCGTCACGGTTCCGGCGATGCCCGCCGCCAGCACTGGTGCCGCCGAAACCGGCGAGATCATCGCGACGGTAGCAGCGACGCCGCCGCCGGCCTTCGATCCGTGGCCGCTGCTGAGCGCCGCGTGGCTGAGCGGCGCGGCGCTGTTCCTGGCCTGGCGGCTGGGTGGCTATTTTCTGCTGCGCCGCCGGGCCCTGCGCGGGGCGCGGCTGATCGAGCGGCGCGGCGCGGTGCGGGTGATCGAGACCGGCGCGGTCGCCGTGCCGGTCGCCTTCGGGGTGTTCGACCGGTTCGTCGCCCTGCCGCACGGCTTTTCACAAGATACCGACCCGGCGCTGCGCGAACTGGTCCTGGCGCATGAGCTGGAGCATCACGCCGGGCGCGACATCGCGGTCAACTTCGCGATGCAGCCGCTGCTGGCGCTGCACTGGTTCAATCCGCTGGCCTGGGCCGGATGGCGCGCGCTCCGCCGCGATCAGGAAGCGGCCTGCGATGCGCGGGTGCTGGCCGGGCGCGACGCTGCGACCCGCGCCGCCTACGCCCGCCTGATCGCCGATTTCGCGCGCGGCCCCGATCTGGCGCTGGCCAGTCCGATGGCCTGCGCCGTCCTGTCCGAAAAAAGCATCGTCTACCGCCTGAGGAGCCTGACCATGACCGAACCGAGCCCGACCCGCCGCCTCGCCGGCCGCCTGCTGATTGCCGCCGGGGTGCTGGCGCTGCCGTTGACCGCGTCGATCACCTATGCCGCCCAGGACGCCCCACCGGCTCCGCCCGCCGCGCCCGATGCCCCTGCCGCGCCCGAGGCGCCGGCGGCACCCGGCAAGGCCGAAAAGCGCATCGTCATCGTCCAGAAGCATGGCGAGAACGTCGACGACGCCAGGCTCAGGACCCGCACCGTGATCAAGGACGGCAAGACCGTGGTGTTCAAGACCGACAAGGACCTGAACGACGCCGAGCTCGACAAGGCGCTGGAGGAAGCGCTGGCCGATCTGCCCGACATGCCCGCCAATTCCGGCCAGCGCCGCATTACCATCCGCCGCATCGGTGCGGGGCCGGGGCCCGAGGAAATGACCGTCGATGCGTCCGCGGTCGACATGACCGGGTGCAAGGATGGCGGCCCGGTCGATGTCGACGAAAGCAAGGAAGAGGGCGGCCGCCGCCACCGCATCGTGATCAAGATGTGCGCCAAGGATTTTGCCCAGGCGACCGCCGCCGACGCGATCCGCAAGGCCCGCGACGAGGTGGCGGCCGACAAGTCGATCCCCGACGATGTTCGCGCCAAGGTGCTGAGGCAGCTCGACGAAGAGCTGGAGAAAAACGCCAAACGCGGTTGAGCGGCCCGTCACCAGTCCCCTGGGTCGCCGCGAACGGCGGGAGCCTGTGGCTCTCGCCGTTTCGCTATCGGCGGCGCAGCCGTTCCGGGCTTAGCTGGTCGATGCGGCTGACCCCCATCAGCTTCATCCCCCGGACGATTTCTTCCTGCAGGATGGTCAGCGCGCGCTCGACCCCGTCCTGCCCGGCGGCGGCGAGAGCATAGAGGTAGAGCCGCCCGCCCGAGGCGGCAGTGGCGCCGCTGCACAGTGCCTTCAGCGCATGGGTGCCGCGGCGCACCCCGCCGTCGCAGATGATCTCGATCCGCCCGCCGACCGCGTCGACGATTTCGGGGAGCTGGTCGAACGGGGAACGGCTGCCGTCGAGCTGGCGCCCGCCGTGGTTCGACAGCATGATCGCGTCGATCCCCATATCGGCGGCGCGGCGCGCGTCGGCCACGCTCATCACGCCCTTGAGGCAGAAGGTCCCGCCCCAGTCATTGCGGATCGCCTCGACCATTTTCCAGTCCATCGACTGGTCGAGCATTTCGGAGAAATAGCGCTGGATCGAAACCGGTTCGGCGGTGCCCTGGCGGACGTGGGTGTCGAGATTGGGCAGGGCGAACTTTTCGCGGAAGACGTAATCGAGCGCCCAGCGCGGCTTGGTCGCATAGCTCAGCAGCGACGACGCGGTGAACTTCGGCGGCGAGGAAAAGCCGCTGCGCAGGCAGCGTTCGCGCTTGCCCCCGACGATGGTGTCGACGGTCAGCGCGATCGCGTCGAACTTCGCATCCTTGCAGCGCTGGATCATCGAGGCGTTGAGGCCCTTGTCCTTGTGGACATAGAGCTGGAACATCTTGGGGGTGGAAATCAGCGCGCCGATCTCTTCGATGCTGACCGTGGCCAGGCTGGAAATGCCGCACCACAGCCCGAACTTTTCCGCCGCGCGGGCCACCGCACGCTCGCCCTGCCAGTGGAACACCCGCTGCAAGGCGGTGGGCGAGAGGATCAGCGGCAAGGCGCTGCGGCGGCCCATGATGGTGCAGCCGGTGTCGATCGTCTCGACCCCGGCAAGCACGTCGGGGACCAGATCGACATCGTCAAAGGCTGCGGTGTTGCGCGCCTTGGTCAATTCGTCGTCGGCGGCCCCGTCGATATAGTCGAACACCGGCCAGGGCAGCCGCCGCTTGGCGAGGCGGCGGAAGTCATCGATGTTGTGGCAATCGGTCAGGCGCATTGCGGCGCGTTAGACAATCGCCAGCCGCGCCGCAATCATGCGCCCGCCTGTGACAATGAGCAGGATGGCCGCGACGCAGCCTAGCGCATCAGCGCGTCGCAGGTCGCGTCGTCGCCGCTGGCCATGCCCTTGCGCAGCCATTCGGTCCGCTGGGCGCTGCTGCCGTGGGTGAAGGCGGCTTCGTTGGGATTGCGCCCCGCCGCCTTCATCAGCGTATCGTCGCCGATCTGGTGCGCCGCGTTGAGCCCGCTTTCCATGTCGCCCGGTTCAAGCCGGTCCCTGTTCTTCGCCGCCCAGACCCC
>JBJTLX010000305.1:0-10821 GCA_046063245.1 Novosphingobium sp. | reverse complement strand
GGATGCCGATGAATCGTTCGTACGAGCCGAAGATCGCGCGGTGGAGCATGACCGGGCGGTGCTTGTCACCGTCTTCCCCGACATAGCTGGCGTCGAGCCGTTCGGGCAGCACCCGGTCGGACTGCATCGTCCCGACCTGCCAGGTCCGCCCGATCGCGTCGGTCAGGTGCCATTCCAGCTTGGGGGCATAGAACGCACCTTCGCCGGGCAATTCCTCCCAGCCGTATTCTTCGGTCGCCAGCCCGGCATCGATCACCGCCTGGCGCAGTTCGGCCTCGGCCTTGTCCCAATCGGCTTCCGAGCCGAAGCGCTTTTCGGGACGCAGGGCCAGCTTGACCGCGTAGGTGAAACCGAAGTCCTTGTAGACCCGGTCGGCGAGCTGGCAAAAGCTGCGCACTTCGCCGACGATCTGGTCTTCGCGGCAGAAGATGTGCCCGTCGTCCTGAGTGAACTGGCGCACCCGCATGATCCCGTGGAGCGCGCCGTGCGGTTCGTTGCGGTGGCAGCAGCCGTTCTCGACCAGCCGCAGCGGCAGATCGCGATAGCTTTTGATCCCCTGCTTGAAGATCAGCACGTGCGCCGGGCAGTTCATCGGCTTGATCGCCATCCAGTCGGCATCGGGGGCGACCTGCGGGGTTGCGCCCGCCCCGCTGTCATCGACTGCCGGAACGATGTCGGGCACCGCGAACATGTTTTCGGCATATTTGCCCCAGTGGCCCGAGGCTTCCCATTGGCGGATGTCCATCATCTGCGGGGTCTTGACCTCAAGGCACGCGGCGCCCTGCACCGCGCGGCGGATATAATCCTCGAGCGCGCGGTAGATGACGTAGCCTTGCGGGTGCCAGAACACGCTGCCGTGGGCTTCCTGCTGAAGATGGAACAGGTCCATCTCCTGGCCCAGCTTGCGGTGATCGCGCTTGGCCGCTTCTTCCAGCCGGACGAGGTGCGCGTCGAGCTGCTTCTTGCTCAGCCAGCCGGTGCCATAGATCCGCGTCAGCTGCGCGTTCTTCTGGTCGCCGCGCCAATAGGCCCCGGCCACGCGCATCAGCTTGAACGCCTGCGGATCGAGCTTGCCGGTGCTGGGCAGGTGCGGCCCGCGGCACATGTCGAGCCAGTCGTCACCCGACCAGTAGACGCTCAGTTCCTCGCCCTCGGGAAGCTCGGCGGCCCATTCGGCCTTGAAGGTCTCGCCGTCGGCCGTCCACTTGTCGATCAAGGCTTGGCGGCTCCACACTTCGCGCCGCAGCGGCTTGTCGGCCTTGATGATCGCGCGCATCTTGTCCTCGATCGCGGGGAGATCGTCCATGCCGAACGGCGCGCGGCTGGCCGGGGCCATGACGTCGTAATAGAACCCGTCGTCGGTTGCCGGACCAAAGGTGATCTGCGTCCCCGGCCACAGCGCCTGGACCGCTTCGGCCAGAACGTGAGCAAAGTCGTGCCGGGCGAGTTCGAGCGCGTCGGCCTCGTCGCGATTGGTCACCAGCGCCAGTGCGGCATCGCCGCTGAACGGCCGGGTCAGATCGACCAGTTCACCGTCGATCCGCGCGGCGATCGCCGCCTTGGCCAGGCCGGGGCCGATCGCCGCAGCGACGTCAGCCGGGGTCGAGCCCGCGGGCATTTCGCGGACGGAACCATCGGGCAGGCTGATCTTGAAATGGTCTGACATGCTCGCTCTCGTTTGCTTGCGGCGCGCTTTGGCACAAGCCGACACGCACCGGAAGGGGCGGCGTCGATCGTTTGGCAGGTTCGGGAAGAGACGCCGGCCGCCCGAACCCGGACGGCGGCAGCGTTCGCGCGCTAGGCGACCGCCATCCGCCCCGGGAGAACCCGGGTGGTGGTAGTCAGCAGCAAGGCGCCAAGCGGCTTCATCAGGGGACGGATAGCAGGGGGAAGTCAACGAAGCAATCCGCAGCGCCGGTCGCCCGCAGACCGGGGAGGTATTTGCGATCTTGATTTGGCAGAGGTGGCGGCTTAGCTGGATAGAGTTCGGGCCGAAGGGATGGGGGGATTAGAAGGTGAAGCATATCATCGCGTTCGCAATGATCGTCAGTGCGCCGGCAGCGATGGCGCAAACGACTTCTGCGCAGGCACCAGCCGGCGGAACGGCAGCCTCTTCATCAGCTCCGACCGCCATCGTCTTCTCGGAAAAGGGCGCAAACGGGATGAGCGATCTTCCCATGGGTGTCCACCGCATCCCCGACAGCAATGTCGTTGTCTCGGGATATCAGGGCGGCGGCGGGATTGGGATGCTGTTCGGGGTGGTCGGCACCCTGGTGCAGAGTTCGATCAACGCCGGGACCGGCACGGCGAAGGTCCGCGATGTCGAGGATGACCTGCGTTTCGACGTCCGGGCCAAGGCAATCGACATGGTCAGCACGGCGATGGCGAGCGACAGGTTCAAGTCGGCCTTCACACTGACGCCCCAGCCCGATGGCAGCACGATGACGATAACCCCCTATGTCGTGCTTACCTTCGTCAAGAAGACTGAGGATCTGCGCCCCTATATCGTGCTGAAAACAAAGGTCGCGACCGGCAGCGATTCCGGCAAGACGATCAAGTATTTCTGCTGCGAGGGTAAACCGCTGCCGCTTGCCACCCTGACCGAAAACGACGGTGCCCGCCTGAAAGAGATGCTGACGGCCGAACTGGACACCGCCGTCAACGTGATGCTGCTCGACCGGTCCCAACCGTTTCCCAGGAATGATGAGGCCAAGATCAAGACCAACGGCCTGCTGCCGTTCATCGGCAAACCTATGAAGTGGGGAGGATTCGATCTGGGCCCCTACAAGGATTACAGACTGGTCGAGTTCCGCGGCGGCATCTTCGTCTTTTCGGGCGTGAATATCGTCGAGCCTGATGGGCTGGAAATCACGCCCGTGGTCAAGAAATAGGCGCCGGCACCGCGATTCACCGCGCTCCGTTCCCGATGCAGGCAGCCGTCAGGCGGAATACTTCCGCTGCCCGGCCAGCACCGTCATCCGCTTCGTCCCCGCCAGAGCCGTGCCCTTTTGCCGTACCCCGGCCATGAAGCGCCACTCGCTGCTCGCCGCCGTCGGGGTCAGCTCGACCGCCATGTAGCCGCGCTGGGCGGTGTCGCACCATTTGAGCTGCGGATTGCGCCCGACCAGATCGCGCGCCAGATCGGCCGGCTGCTTCCACGCCAGCGACTGCTCGGCCCCCGGCGAGGTGACCGAATGGCCGCCCATTTCCACCCCGACCCGCGCGCCCTTGCGGTCGAGATCGAAGGCCCAGGCGTTGTGGCTGTCGCCCGACAGCACCACCAGGTTGGCCCCCGCCTCGAGGCTGGCCTTGTACAGCCGGTCGCGCGCGGCGGGATAACCGTCCCACGCGTCCATGTTGTAGGGCAGCCCTTCATGCGCCGCGGCGACCGTCGTCGTCAGGCGCTGGCGCAACCAGTCGGCGGCGGTCGCAGGCAGGCCGTCGATCACCCCGTCGGGCAAGGCCAGCGACCCCATCACCACTTCCTGCCCCAGCACCTGCCACGGCTTGCGCGCCTTGACCGAGGCTTTGAGCGCGGCGCCCAGCCAGGCTTCCTGCTGTACGCCGAGCAGGGTCCGGTCGACCGCCTGCCAGGCCCCGTCGCGAAAGCTTCGCAATGCCGCGTCGACCGCGCCGGGTGCAGCAGCCTTTGCCGTGCCCAGCAGATCGAGTTGCTTGCTGCGGGCGAGGTGACGGCTTTCGAGCCGGAACAGCGTCGCCAGATCGCCGATTTCGTACTTGGCGTAATAGTCGTCCGACACCGGCATCCATTCGCGGTAAGCCTGTTCGGCCAGGCGCTTGCGCGTCTGCCAGTCGCCTTCGCCCGGCTGGTGATTCTCGGCGCCGTCCTCCCAGGTGTCGTTGGCCACTTCGTGATCGTCCCACATCGCGATCATCGGCAGGACCTGATGGATCCGCTGCAGATCGGGATCGGAACGGTAGGCAGCAAAGCGGTCGCGATACCCCGCCAGGGTCACCGCTTCGTCGAGCGGCGATTCGCGCCCGGGCATGACCTGCTTGGCGCTGGGATACTCGCCGCGGTGATATTCGTAGAAGTAGTCGCCCAGATGCATCGCCAGGTCGAAGTCGCCCGCCTCGGCGGCGTGGGCATAGGCGTTGAAGAAGCCGAATCCCAGGTTGGAGCACGAGAACACCGCAATGCGGAAGCGCGCGACCTTGCCGCTGGGCAGGGTGCGGGTGCGGCCGACATCGGACAACGAACCGTCCGGCGCGATGAAGCGGTAGAAGTACCAGCTGCCGGGGTTGAGGCCGGTAGCCCAGGCCTTGGCGCAGCCGTCACTGGCCGGCGAGGCGTTCACCGTCCCGCCGCTGACGACGCGGGCGAAATCGGCGCTGTCCGCCACTTCCCAGCGCAGCGCGGAGTCCGCCGCCGCTACAAAGCGCGTCCACAGCAGCACCCGGTCCGCTCCCGGCTCGCCGCTCGCCACCCCGTGAGTGAACCCGCGCGGCAAGGCTGCCGCGCCCAGCGGCATGCCCAGCGCCGCCACGCCGAGCGTGCCCGCGGCCAGCAGCTGGCGCCGGCTGGCGGTGATCCGGGCGGTGGGCGACGGCAATTCGGGCATGGCGTTCTCCTGGCAAGTGCGCGCGACACTAGCGCAGGCTTATGACACCGCAATGGCGATCAGCGACAAGGTCACACGTCATTATGTCAATGGTACTTGACACAAATGCGAATCATGCGTAAAGTATCCTTGTCATTCAGACAAAGGAGCTTTCCATGTCCGCCAAGATGTCCCCCGCCGCCAAGCGCTATACCCTGCGCCTGGCCGTGCTGATGACGATCTATATCGCCACGCTGTTCTTCGCCAAATGGATGTTCAAGCACGCGCTGGCCCACGGCCCCCTCGCCTATGCTCTGGCGATCCTGCCGGGTCTACCGATCATCGGCGTGTTCTGGGCAGTGATGCGGCTGATCGTCGAGGAGAAGGACGAATTCGTCCGCCTGCTCCACGTCCGCCAGTGCCTGGTCGCCACCGGCTTCTGCCTGACCGTGATGACGGTGTGGGAATGGCTGCAGAACTTCGACTTGGTCGCCCAGGGCAACGGCGGGTTCGGCGCGGCGTTCTTCTGGTTCGCCGGGCTGGGCGTCGGCGCGCTGTACAACCGGCTGACCCTGGGCACGAGCAGGGACTGCGCATGAACAACCGGCTCAAGGTGCTGCGCGCGATGCGCAACTGGAGCCAGCAGGATCTCGCCGACCGGCTCGAAGTCTCGCGCCAGAGCGTCAACGCGATCGAGACCGGCAAATACGATCCCTCGCTCCCCCTCGCCTTCCGCATTGCCGACCTGTTCGCCTTGCCGATCGAAGAGATTTTCCAGCGCGCTTGAGCGCATTCCAACCAAAGGATAGGCACATGAAACATCTCCTTGTCGCCTGTGCGGCCACCCTTTCGCTCGCCCTGCTGGCCCCCGCCGCCCCAGCCCAGGCTCGCACCGTCGCCGCCAAGGCCGAGCAGCGCCTCGATCATATCTCGGTGGTGCGCCTTGGCCGGAAGGGCAGCGCGGTGATCCTGATCCCCGGTCTCGCCACGCCGCGCGCGGTGTGGGACGGGGTGGCGGGCGACCTGGCCAAGACGCACCGCGTCTATCTGGTCCAGGTCAACGGCTTTGGCGGCGATGCCCCCGGCAGGAACCTCGACGCGCCGGTGCTCAGCGGCGTGGTGAGCGATCTGCACCGGCTGATCGAAGCCGACAAGTTGCAAGGCGCGGCGGTGGTCGGCCATTCGCTGGGCGGGCTGACCGCGCTGCTGCTGGGCCGCGATCATCCCGCGGACGCGGGGCGGCTGATGATCGTCGATGCGCTGCCGTTCTTCGGCGTGCTCGCCGTGCCGCCGGGCAGCGAAGCCAATGTCGCCGCGGTCGAACCGATGGCGCGGGCGATGCGCGACGGGGTCGCGGCCACCTATGGCAAGCCCGCCGACCCCGCGGTGACCGAACGCCAGACCGCCGGAATGACCCGCACCCCCGCCGCCGCCGCGCTGGTCCGGGCCTGGGCGCCCAAGGCCGATGCGCGGGTCACCGCGCGGGCGATGTACGAGGACATGACCACCGACCTGCGCGCCGATCTGCCCAAGATCGGCGCGCCGATCACGCTGGTCTATCCCTGGGCCGAGGGGCGCTTTTCCGCCGAACAGACCGCCGCGTTCTATGCCGCGCAGTACAAGGGCACGGCGACCTTCAAGGCGGTTCAGGTGCCGGGTGCCGCGCACTTCGTGATGCTCGACCAGCCCACCGCTTTTGCTGCCGCGCTGACCGATTTCCTGCGCTGACAGTTGCAACACCGGGCTCCCTCGCGCAGGACAAGCGCGAGGGAGCCCCTGCTTGACCACAACCTTCCACACCCTGCCCGATGGCCGCCGCATCGCCTATCGCCACACGGCGGGGGCGGGGCCGACGCTGGTGTTCCTGCCCGGCTACATGTCCGACATGGCGGGGAGCAAGGCGGGCGCAGTGTTCGACTGGGCCGCGGCGCAGGGCCGGGCCTGCCTGCTGCTCGACTATTCGGGCTGCGGGGAGAGTCCGGGCGACTTTGCCGAGGGGACACTGACCCGCTGGCGCGACGAGGTGCTGGCGCTGATCGAAGCGCAGTGCACCGGCCCGGTAGTGCTGATCGGCTCATCGATGGGCGGCTGGCTGATGCTGTTGGTGGCGCTGACCATGCCCGAGCGGATTGCGGCGCTGGTCGGCATCGCCGCCGCGCCGGACTTTACCGCCTGGGGCTTCAGCGACGAGCAGCAAGCCGAACTGCTCGCCGGCGAGACCGTGTTCGAGGAAAACGCCTATGGCCCCCAGCCGACACCGACCTATCCCCGCTTCTGGAACGATGGCCAGATGCAGCTGCTGCTGGGCCGCGACATCGCGCTGACATGCCCGGTGCGGCTGCTGCACGGCCAGTGCGATCCTGACGTCCCGTGGGAGCTGGCGCTGCGGCTGGCGAAAGCGCTGCGTTCAGCCGACGTGCAGGTGACGCTGATCAAGGACGGCGACCACCGCCTGTCGCGCGATGGCGACATCGCCGTGCTGCTGGGCATCCTGGCGGCGCTGGCCAAATAACGGAACCGCCCATGCTCTTGCCGCTTGCCGCCCTGCTTCCGCTGCTCGCCCAGATCGGCCCAAGCGGCACCCAGATCCAGGCCCCGCTCGAGATTCCAAAGCACAAGTCGGTGCTGGTCCAGCCGGTCGCGCAGCCAAGTGCGGCCGCGACCCGGATGAGCGAGTGCATGACCCTGGCGCGGAGCGAACCGAGCGCTGCGGTCGACGTGGCGCAAGGCTGGCGCGACAGCCTGAAAGGATCGCAGCGCGCCGCGCCGGGCCAGTGCCTGGGCCTGGCGTTGACCGGGCTGGCGCGCTGGGAAGACGCCGAGGCCGCGTTTACCGCCGCGCGCGACGATACGCCCGCCAACGAGCGCGGCGAGCGGGCGCGGCTGGGGGCGATGGCGGCCAACGCCGCGCTGGTCGACGGCGGACCCGGACGGGCGCTGACGCTGCTCGACACTGCCCACGGCGAAGCACTGGGGGCGGGCGATGCGCATCTGGCGGCCGAAGTCGCGATCGACCGGGCCCGCGCGCTGGTCGCCCTCAAGCGTGACAACGATGCCGCCGCCGCGCTGGCCGAAGCCCGCGCCGGGGCGCCGGAGAACGCGGTCGGCTGGCTGCTCTCGGCCACGCTGCTGCGCCGCCAGGGCAAGCTGGGCGAGGCCCAGGGCTATATCGAAAAGGCCGCGGCGATCGCCCCGCTCGATCCCGAGGTCGGGCTTGAGGCGGGGGTCATCGCGGTGCTGGGCGGGCGCGACGGCGCGGCGCGGCGCAGCTGGCAATCGGTGCTCGCCGCCGCGCCGGGCAGCGACAGCGCAAAAACCGCCAAGCAATACCTTGACCAACTGGGGCCTGACGCCGCACCATCAGGCCGGTGATCGCGCTTTCCGTCCTCGACCTGGTTCCTGTCCGCGAAGGCTCCGGCCCGGCGGAAGCCCTGGCTGAGACCGCGCGGCTGGCCCAGGCGGCCGAAGCGGCGGGCTACAAGCGCTTCTGGGTGGCCGAGCATCACGCGATGGACGGCGTCGCCGGCGGGGCGACCGCGGTGGTGCTGGCCCATGTCGGCCATGCCACCGCGGCGATCCGCATCGGGTCGGGCGGGATCATGCTGCCCAACCACAACCCCTTCGTCATTGCCGAGCAGTTCGGCACGCTCGACGCGCTGTTTCCCGGGCGGATCGACCTGGGCCTGGGCCGCGCCCCCGGCGCCGACCCGCGGATCGGCCAGGCGCTGCGCCGCGATCTTGGCCGGGTCTCCGAGATGTTCCCGCAGGACGTGGTCGAGCTGCGCGCGCTGCTGAGCGGTGAGCCCGACATCGGCCTGCGCGCCACGCCGGGCTACGGCGCCCGGCCCGAACTGTGGATGCTGGGATCGAGCACCTTTGGCGCGCAGCTCGCCGCGGCGCTCGGCCTGCCCTATGCCTTCGCCTCGCACTTCGCCCCCGACCTGCTCGATCAGGCGCTGGAGATCTATCGCCGCCAGTTCCGCCCCTCGCCCACGCTGGACAAGCCGCATGTCATGGTGGCGATGAACGTCATCGCCGCCGACAGCGACGAGGAAGCGGCATTGCTCTGCACCTCGATGGACCAGAGCTTTGTCGCGCTGCGCAGCGGCAATCCGGGCAAGCTGCGGCCCCCGGTCCCGGGCTATCGCCAGACCCTGCCGCCGAGCGCGCTGGCCATGCTCGAGCACATGCGCCAGGTCAGCGCGATCGGTGCGCCGCAGACCGTGGCCGACGCGATCGCAAGGGTCGTCGAGCGGACCCATGCAGACGAGCTGATCGTCTCGGGCGCGACCTACGATCCGGCTGCACGGCGCCGCTCGCTGGACCTGACCGCGCGGGCGCTAGGCACCATTCCCTAGGGGCAAACCGGTTGCAGTGGTGACTAGTTGCTCCTAGGGTCGAATCGATGTTGACGTAAAATTGCTGCATCAGACAGCAATATTCTAACAAGCAGGATGAGGTGGCCGCGGCTGCCTGAGGAGCACTTGCGATGCGATCGAGAACCGCCAGCAACGGCATGCCCGCCGGTCTTGCCAAGGCCATGGCGGCGCGGCTGTCCGCGTCGATGTTGCCGGGCGATGCCCCCTTCGCCGCGGGCGAGCTTGACCACGCCGCCGACTTCGTCCTGACCGCGGCCTTGCAGCGCAAGGGCAGCGATCCCGCGATCCTGCTCGAATCGGTTTCGGGCAGCGCCAGCGAACGCTTCATGCGGATCGCCGCAATCAACGACGACATGCCGTTCCTGGTCGATTCGATCGCTGCCGCGATCGCCGCGCACGGCCTGGCGATCGACCGGCTGATCCACCCGGTGGTCCCGGTGCGGCGCGACAGCGAAGGCCGCCTGAGCGCGATCATCGACGGCGATGCCGCCGGCGAAAAGCGCGAATCGATGGTCTATATGGAAGTGCAGCGCGGCGATGCCCGGCTGCGCCGCCAGATCGAACAGGCGCTGGCGGCAACGCTGGCCGATGTCCGCGCCGCGGTGGCCGACTGGCCCCGGCTGCAGGACGCGATGGCAGCCGATGCCGATGCCTGCAGCGACAGCGAAGGCGCGGCGCTGCTGCGCTGGTTCAAGGACGGGATGCTGACCCAGCTGGGCCACGTCACCCGCCACCGCGACGGCAGCCAGAGCGATGCCCTGGGGATCTGCCGCAAGAGCGCCAGGGCGCTGCTTGGCCCCAAGTCCTATGACCGCGCCTTTGCCTGGTTCGACAATGCCCGCAAGGGCGCCCACGTGCCGCTGGTGGTCAAGTCGAACCTGGCCAGCTCGGTCCACCGCCAGACCCCGCTCGACCTGTTCATCCTGCCGGTAATCGAGCAGGGCCGGGTCAGCGCGCTGTCGGTCCACGCCGGGATCTGGACCAGCGCCGCGCTGGCTGCGCCGCCGATGCAGGTGCCGCGGCTGCGCTCGCAGCTTGCCGATCTGGGCAAGCGCTTCGGCTTTTCGCCGCAAGGCCATGCCGGCAAGGCGCTGGTCCACGCGCTGACCGCGCTGCCGCACGACGTGCTGATCAGCTTTACCGACGCCGACATCGAACGCGTCGCGACCACCGCGATGAGCCTGACCGACCGTCCCCGGCCCAAGCTGGCGCTGGTCCCGGCGCCGCTGATGCGCCACCTCTTCGCCTTCGTCTGGCTGCCGCGCGACACCATGTCGACCGGCACCCGGCTGCGCATCCAGACCCGCCTGGTCGAGGCGTGCAACGCCCCGGTGCTCGACTGGAGCACCGAGATCGAGGGCAATCTGGCGCTGCTGCGCTTCGTCCTCGACCTGCCCGAAGTGGCCCACATCCCGGAGGAAGCGGCACTCGACGCCGAGTTCCAGGCGATGCTGCGCGGCTGGGCCGAGGCGGTCGAAAGCGAGATTGCCGCGAGCGAAGAGCCGAGCCGCGCCGCGGCGATCGCGCTGCGCCATGCCGAAGCCTTCCCGCTGGCCTACCGCACCGAATACGGCCCGGCCGAGGCCGCGCTCGACATCGCCCGACTGCGCCGCGTGGCCAGCGACGGCGAGCCGGGGCCGCACCGGGCCACCCGCCTGCACCGCATGGCGGACGATGCGCCCAGCGTGCTGCGGATGAAACTGTACCAGCGCCACGGCGCGCTGGCCCTGTCCGACGTGGTCCCGGCGCTGGAAAATTTCGGCTTCCGGGTGATCGAGGATGTCCCCACCGACCTCGACGACGGTCGGCTCGGCACGATCCACGATTTCAGCCTGGCGCTGCCCGCCGGACTCGAACCGGCGGCGCTGATGGGCCGCAGC
>JBJTLX010000304.1:0-9606 GCA_046063245.1 Novosphingobium sp. | reverse complement strand
CCGCAGCCTGCTGGGTCGAAAGCATCTGGTTCACCGGGACAAGCGTCACCGCATCGCCGCTTCCGATGTGGCGCAGCAGTTCAGTCAGGAGTTTCGACAGACCAGGGGTAAGCGTAATCTCGGACGGCTTCTTGGTTTCGTCGTCGATGATCCGAAGCGTGGTCTCTCCGGAAGCATGCGACGCCAAAATCCGGCGCAACTGATTGGCCGCCGTCCGTTCCAGTGCGGACGGCAGTCGACCGCCGAGCTCCTCGGCGAAGGCTGGTATCGTCATGATTGGCTCTCCGTGGCAGGCGCATCTGTCTAACGCCTATTCGCAATAAACGCAACAAATGAATTATTCGAAAGTTCCGGCAGTTGCCAGTCTGCCTCCCGATTCCATCATCCAAATCTCGCAAACGAAGCCCTGTTATTTTAGGCTAGACGGGAGCAGTCTGAAACATTCCGTAGCTCGTCTGGCGCTCTGCGGCGTTGGCGATCCAGCTCAGATCACAGTATATACCTACAAAATTGGAACGAAATGAAATAAAGAAAATCACATTTGCAGTCAAAAATGTTCAATTTTTCACTTGAACCGTGCTTCGAACCGTTATATGGTAACTTCTGCGAGGCACAAAACAAGCCATATCCGAGATTGCAATCCAAGTATCAGATTTTATATTAAATTGTTACTCGGGATAACTAGGTTCTCTTCTGGGCACCACTACAACCCTAGGTCCCTGAGAAATCAGGGATTTTTAGGTTGTGTGAAAACTCATTCCACCTTTTATTCCACCTTCCGAACGCCCCTTGAAATTTGCCAAATCGACACCACGTTTTCAGTGTCTTAGACTGAAATGGGGGTTCCCTTGGCGAATAAGTTCAAGAACGGCGATGTCGTTGTCATGAAATCCGGCGGCCCGCCGATGACCGTAGATAAGGTTCCCGGCGATCCGACTTATTCTGGCTCGACGTATAAATGCGATGAGTACCATTGCGAGTGGTTCAAAGGGGCAACGGCTCAGAATGGTAAGTTCGCAGAGCACCTTCTCGAAACATACGTTCCACCGAAGAAATGACACCTGACCAAGCTGCCGAGTGGATGCTGGAGCAGTTTGAAGCAAAGCGCTTTCTCTACCAGGAGGAAGCCGCTTCTCACTTGCTGCATCTACATGACGAGGCACTCTCCTACTACGACGGTAGTGGTAACGTCTGTGTTGGCAAAGAGGTACTCAAGCTCTTTAACAAACTTACTCCCGATGCTGTGTATGAGCGCGGTGATAAGTTTTGGCGTGACCGACTACCAAGCGACCAGCCAGGTAGGCAGCAGTAGCCGCAGTTGGTATACTATTACAGCGTTGCTAATGACGCCTGTAATATATGGAACTAACAAAACAGAACCTCATAAAATTTTTAGATGATAGGAAGGTAGTATACGACGAAGGCACACCTCATCCGCTACCACCAAGTGGGTATGCATTAGGTGATGAGGTTATCGAGCCTGAGAGTGAGCATAACGAGCTTATCAACGACCTAATCCGAGAGGTGAAGACCACTTTCCCGGCCGCCTAGCCTTTCTCATTTCATTCCACCTTCCCTTCCACCTTTTCGTGTGCGCTGCTTTGATGCAGAATGGGCAGCCATGAGGATGTAAAAGGCGGAACTCCGCCACTTAGCGGTCAGTATGAGTTCCTATGAGCACTCAAATCGTGCTTCTTCTGGGCACCAATTTGCTGCGCGTGCGCCGCAGCGCTGCTTGCGCGAAGAAACCTCCAAGCCCGCCCTTTTGCGCGCTCCGACAACCTGTTATCGTCGCGGCATGAACGTGGGGGTCACTCGGGTTGCGGCTTCGGAGGGCGCGCAGGCGGCGATTGCTGCGGCGTTCGCCTGCGATGCCGCGCTGGCCGGGACCATCGCCTCTTTGGCGCATGAGTCCGCGATGGCCAAGGGGGCGGTGCTGTGGCCGCTGCCCGATCGCGACGAGACCACCGTGATCGTTTCTGGGCAGGCCCGCGAGGTCGCCTATGGCCAGGACGGCAGCGTCCTGCAGTTGTCGCTGCTGGGGCGGGGCGATCTCTACGGATCGCTGATGGGCGGCGGCGAGGGCAGCGCGGCGCAGACCGAGGGCCTGAGCGAAGGGCGCGGCGCGCACTTCACCACGCCCACCCTGATCCGGCTGATGGACAGCTATGGCAGCGTCGCCCGGGCGATCAATCGCCAGCTCTCGTCGCGGCTCGAGGCGCTGCGGCGGCGCATGGTCGAGGCGACCCTGCTGTCGGTCGGCGGGCGGATCTGCGCCGAACTGCTGCGCCGCGCCGCGGCAGGGGAGGACCGGACGATCCGTCCGATGCCGGTGATGTCCGAACTGGCGGTCAGCGTGCGTTCGACCCGCGAGACGGTATCGCGGACGATTTCGCAGCTCGAGCGGCGCGGCCTGGTCAAACGGGTCGAAGGCGGCTTGCAGATCGTTGCGCCGCACCGGCTGCAGGAACAGGTCTATTGATCGCTGCGCAGCAGGACGTGGATCGCGCCGCCGCTTTCCTCGTCGCCCGAATGATACAGCTCGCTGCGGACCGGCTGCGCCCCGCGCGCTGCCATGGTCACCGCCAGGGCATCGCTGATCAGCACCATGCCGTCGGGCGCCATGCCCTGCATCCGCCGGGCCAGCGCCATGCCCGGTCCATAGGGCACCAGCGCGCCGCTGGCGGCTTCGGGGATCAGGCTGGCGATGGCGATATGCGCGCCAATCGCCGGCAGCGGCACAGCGGCCGCACGGCACCGCGCCTGAACCGCCAGCAGCGCGTCGAGCGCTGACGGGACATCGTCCAATACGAGTTCCCAGGATCCGGGTGCCGCGCGCACCCGGTGGCTGGCAAAGCGCGCCAGTTCGGCCGATACCGGCGCGGCGCGGCGTTCGATCTCGGCCGGATCGAGCGGCGTCCCGCGGGTCAATCCGGCAAGTTCGATCGCGACGTGAACCGCCAGCGCGCGGTGCGGATCGGGCTGCTCGGGCGGGAACAGGGCTTCGATCGCGGCATCGCGATCGATCGTCAGATGGTGCTGCGTCCCCGCCGCGGCGGGCCACATCCGGGCCTGCAGGGCGGTGTTGCGGCCGCCGCCGCCGGCATCGGTGACGATCAGCTGGCAACAGGCGGCGGACAGCTGTGCGGCGTTGAGCCGCGCCGCGCCGATCGCCAGTTCGCCGGCGTGGGCGGTGGCGATCGGATCGTGCGCCGCGCCGGGATCGGCTGCGGCCAGCCGCACCGTTGCGGCCCGGTCCAGCACCTGGCGATAGCGCGCGCTCCAATCCGCGCCGGCCGGGCGCACCGACTGGCCTTCGAACAGGTCCGGCGCGCAGGGCAGGACCAGGTGCAGTACGGCGCCCGCCGCCAGCAGCCGTTCGGCGATGATCACATCGGCCCCGGCGGCCAGCGCCCCCCAGGCAAAGCCGATCCGTTCGAAGGCGATCAGCGCATCGACCTGCTCGGCCAGCCGGACTTCGAAGGTGCCGCCCGACGCCAGGCCCATGTGCCCGGCAAAGTGCAGGCTGGCGGGCGGTGCAAAGCGCGCCAGCCAGGCCGCGTCGTCGCCGCGCGCGGCGGCGATCTCGCGCAGCTGGGCGATGGTCGTGGCTCGGTCCTGCCAGCCGTCGGGATCGTGCGCCGCGGCGCGGTCCATGGCCGCCTCCGCCCGGGCGCGATCGCTCAGCAGCAGGGCCGCTTCGGCCCGCGTTGCGGCGAGATAATAGGGCGTGTCGGCCAGGTCGGTCCCGCTGTCGAGCAGGGCCGCGACCTGCCGCGCGCGGGCTTCGGCCTGCATGCGGTCCCCGGCCAGCAAGGCCAGGGTGGCGGCGTTGATCGCCAGATAGGGCGCGGCATCGAGCGCGTCGGCGGCGGCATAGGCTGCGGCCGCCGCGACAAACAGCTGGCGCTGCTCGGCCCCGTGCGCCAGCCGCGCCCGCGCCTTGAGCAGGCGGCCGCGCACCGCCTCGGTCGCGGGATCGCCGGTCCGCGCTGCATGGCCATCGCCGACGAACAGTTCCCACGCGCGCTCGACGGCGCCGGCGCGGACCATTGCGGCGATGGCTGGGAGCGGCGTGGGCAAAATCGTCTCGATTCTCGTTACTGCGGCAAGGGGACGGCTGTGGACCCTCAGGGCGGGGGGTTCTTGGTGCCCGGATCGATCCGGATCGAGATCGGCAGGCCGGACGACTGACCCATCTTGACGAAGAAATTGAGCTGGTCTTCCGCGCCGCCGGCGGGGGGATTGGGCCGCGCCTTCGCGCTGAGCAGCATCAAGCCGGGTTCGGTCACCTCGGCGTCATAGAGTGCGGGATTGCCCTTTTTGACGGTCATGCCCTTGCGCCCCGGTGCGCTGTCGGGATCCCAGGTCCATTCGACATCGTCGCCCAGCCGGATCTCGAAAATCCGGTCCTGGCCGCGTTCGACCAGCAGGCAATAGTTGCCATTCGCGTCCTTGCCGACGGCATGCTCGTGGCTTCCGGGCGGCCAGGGGGTCGTATCGACCAGAATGAAATCCATCCGGCCGCTGTCCAGCTTGACATCATAGCGGACCTGGACGCGTTGCGGCGTTTCCAGGGTCCGTGGGTCCAGTCCGGGAACCTGCTCCGGCCCGTTGCCTTCGTCGTCGATCATTTGTCTGCCCTCCTGTTGATGCCGGCTTGCCCTGCGCCGGCCTTGGAAATGTTCATAAGCATGGTGCGCCAGCGGTTCCACGTCACATTCGCGGGATCGTGCGCGCGCAGCTCATCCGCAATCGGCATCGTCGCGCGCACGGTCGCCCGGGCCTCGTCGTAGCGTCCCAAGGCGACCTGGGTCAGGCCCATGCCGATTCCGGCCATCAATCGCGCCTCCTGCGCCCGGACGTCGTCCGGAAAGCGCGCGGGAAGGGCATCGACAAGCTGCTTCTGGCGCGCGCGCAGCGTCAGCGCCTCTGCACCGTTCCCGGCCTTGAGCTGGGCATCGGCGAGCCATGCGATGTCGTTCGAGTTGTCGAGCTGCGCCTGCATCAGGCCCGGCAACTGGGCGGCGACCGCCGAAGTGATCTCGACCGACTTGCGGCAATGGTTGATCGCCCGGCCGATCTCCGCCGGCTCGACCTGGGCCAGCGCGCACAGGTTGTCATGCGCATAGGCAACCTCGCGGCGCCAGTCGGTGTTGCGCGGATCGATGGACTGCAGCCGCTCCGCCAGGCGCAGATAGGCCTCCCAGTGCGGCTGGGCCGCGGCCTTGTTGTTGGCCAGGAACGGCAGGTTGCCGACCCAGTATTCGCTTTGCGCGTGATTGAAGATGCGCGCCGGATTGTCCGGTTCGCGGCGGAGCAGATCGGCCGATATGCGATAGGCTTCGCCAAATTTCTGCGCCGCGTCGCCAAGCCGCCTGGTGTCGATGTCGTCCTCGCCCATGGCGATGAGCAGCCGCGCACGCCGTTCCAGCGTATCGGCGGGAAGGCCGGACAGGTCCTTTTCGCCAGCATAGTGATCCATCGCCTTGGCATTGACCGCAGCCATCACGTCGAGCCGGCCGACGCTCTTGAGGCGGTCACGCAGGTCGGTCAGCATGAATTCCACCATTCCTTCCGCATCGGCGCGCTGGCGCTGCGCCTCGGCGCGTTCGCGCAGCGCGACCAGCAGCATTCCCGCCAATACTAGGCTGAGTGCCAGCACCCCGGCTGTGACGAACATCACGCGGCGCTGGCGGGCCATCGCGTCGCGCTGGACCAGCCGGTCGAGCGGCAGCGCGGTGAGCCCGGCGATGACCTTGAGCAGACCCAGCCGGCGGCCGTCGCCCAGCTTGCGGAAATCGGCGGCGAGCGGTTCGACCACCGTGTCGCCGCGCCGGGTTAGTGGCGCGGGGAATGCTTCGTCCGGCTCTCCCGCGATCAGCGCGGCCAGCACCGGCCGGTCCGGATGAAGCTCGCGGAACAGCGCGATCTCGAGCGCGACCCAGCGGCTTTGCGCCGCGGCCGGGCTGCACACCACGATCAGCGCCGCGGATGCTTCCAGCGCCGACCTGACCTGTTCGGACAGGTCGGTTCCGGCCGCCAGTTCGGCCCGGTCGAGGAACACCGGGGCCAGCCGTCCGGCCGGTTCCCCAGGTGCGGCAGGCAAGGCAAAGCGTTCCAGCCGCCGATGCAGCCAGTGGGCAAAACCGTCGTCGGCATGACTGTAGCTGATGAATGCGCGATAGCGTGCTGCGACCGGCGCTGCCCCTGGCCGTGCCATTGTTTCCCCGGCGGTTACGTCCCGCTGGCGAAACTGCCGGATTCGCGGGCGCTTGGCAATCGTTTCGGCGCCGGATTAAGTTCCGATCCGCAACTGGCCAATCAGCAAACGCTGTTTTCGAAAAACGCCGCCGCCGCCGCACGGTGTGGCTGTTTCGCTACGTTTGGGGACAGTTCTAACCGTTCGATTAAAACTTGTTGTCAAGCCGGTCAGAGAGTGATTTACTCCATCTTGCAACCGCCCGGAAAAGGGACGGGCATATAAGGAGAGAGGGCTGATGAGGGGTAAACTGACCCTGCTTGCGGGCGTATGCGCCGGAGCAATTGCATTTCCTGCCTACGCACAGCAGGCCAATAACACCGCACCCGACACCGGCAACGAGATCGTCGTCACCGCGCAGCGGTCGAACGAACGACTGCAGGACGTGCCGATCGCGGTCAGCGCCTTCACCAGCGAAGCGCTGGAGAAGCAGCAGATCAAGAACACGTCGGATCTGCAGCTGACCCTGCCCAACGTCACCTTCACCAAGACCAACTTCACCTCGTCCAGCTTTACCATCCGCGGCATCGGCGACTTGTGCGTCGGCGTCAGCTGCGACAGCGCGACCGCTATTCACATGAATGACGCGCCGCTGTTCGGGACTCGCCTGTTCGAAGGCGAATTCTATGACATGGCGCAGATCGAAGTGCTGCGCGGACCGCAGGGCACCCTGTTCGGCCGCAACGCCACCTCGGGCGTGGTCAACATCAAGTCGGCGCGCCCGCAGATGGGCCAGTTTGCTGCCAGTGCAGAGGCCGAATACGGCAACTACAACGCGGTCAAGGTCAAGGGGATGGTCAACGTCCCGATCGGCGAGACGATCGCCGCACGCGTTGCCGGATACTACCTCAACCGCGATGGCTATACCAAGAACCTGGCCAACAATTCGAAGATCGACGGGCGCGACATGTACGGCTTCCGCGGTTCGCTGCGTTTCGAGCCGGGCACGGGTACCACCATCGACCTGATGGCGCAGTACTTCCGCGAGAGCGACAACCGCATGCGCTCGCAAAAGCAGCTGTGCCAGCGCGACCCGACCGGCGTGCTGGGCTGCCTCAACAAGACCCGTGACAACCAGTTCACCAACCTGAACTCGACCGCGGGCGCAATCCTGACCTCGACCCAGACCTTTGCCATCTTCGGCATGGGCGCGCTGGCCAACATGGGCCTCACCGACCTGACGGCACCCAATTCCGATGGTTTCGCCGGGGTCGTCAACCCGGCCGATCCGCGGGTGGTCAGCACCAGCTTCGAACCGAAGTACTATACCTCGGAATGGATTGCCCAGGCCCACCTCAACCAGGAACTGGGCGAAACGTTCAACCTCAGCCTCGGCTTCAACTATCAGGACGTGAAGCTGGAGAGCCAGCAGAACTACAACAACGCCGACCAGAACCGTCTCAACGGGCGCTTCCAGACCGGGCTTACCTTCCTCTCGAATGTGGCCGCGGGTGCGGCTGGTCCGGCCGCTCAGGCTTACTTCGCTCCGATTGCCGCGCGGCTTATCCCGAGCGGTCCGACCGGCGCGCTGTGCACCTCGCTGCCGACCGAAAACCTGGCCGGGGTCTATGGCACCACCAGCCATTCGACCTGCACCAGTTCGCCCTTGGCCTATGACCGTTCGAACTCGTACCACACCGCGTGGTCGACCGAAGCGATCCTCTCGACCAAGTTCGACGGGCCGTTCAACTTCCTGCTCGGCGGGATCTACGGCAAGGTCCATCTGACCGAGAACAGCTACTACGTCGATGCCTTCTCGCTCGATTATTCGACCGGGATCCTCGGCTCGTGGGCAGCGCTCGCGGGGGCCTCCTCGGCCCCGGCATCGTTCCCGGCGCCGACCGGCCTGAACGACGGCTACTACATGGCCTCGCCGTTCTACCGCAACAACACCGACGACTTCAAACTGACCACCTACGGGCTGTTCGGCGAAGCGTACTACAAGTTCAACGACAAGCTGAAACTGACCCTCGGGATCCGCTACAACCACGATCAGAAGACCATCCGGGCACGCACCACGCTGCTCAGCTGGCTGGCGCGGTTCGGCGACAATCCGCTGGCATCGCCTTACCTGACGGCGGGTCAGCCGATCTTCCCGACCTACGACGCCGATCCGGGCTGCCCGGCAACCACCGCGGCCTGCGCCGGGATCACCGGTCCCAACCAGCTGTGGCAGGACCGCAAGGCCACGTTCAGCGCGTGGACCGGCCGGGCCGTGCTCGACTACAACATCACGCCCGACAACCTGCTCTACTTCTCGTACTCGCGCGGGTACAAGTCGGGCGGGATCAATCCGCCGTTGTCGGTCGGCTTCGGGGTGCCCGAGGCGTTCACGCCCGAGTACGTCAATGCCTTCGAAGTGGGTTCCAAGAACTCGTTCAACAACGGCCAGATCCAGCTCAACCTGACCGGGTTCTACTACAACTACAAGGACCTGCAGCTGTCGCGCATCGTCAACCGGACCTCGGTCAACGATAACGTCAGCGCGCACATCTATGGTATGGAACTCGAAGGCGTGTTCCGCCCCACCGACCAGCTGACGATCAACGCCAATGCCAGCTACCTGCATACCGAAGTGTCGCAGGACAAGATGCTGGCGGATTCGCGTGACTATGGTGGCGGCCGCGCCGATGCGGTCATCATCAAGGACCTGACCACGGCGGCGAACTGCGCGGTTGCGCCGAACACCGCAGGCGGAACCGGCGCGGTCGGCTTCGTCACCGCGGTCAACGGCTCGCTCGGCCTGGCCGGACCGGCCTCGTTCGGTCCGAACAGCGGAATCGCCTCGACCGGCGCGTTCAGCATCTGCAACGCCCTGCTGGGCGCCTCGGTCACGTCGACCGGTGCACCTTCGGCAACGGCGTTGCTGTTCGATCCGCTGGGCGTCACGGTCTATTCGTCGGGTATTCCGGTCAACATCAAGGGCAACAAGCTGCCCGGTGCGCCGGACTACAAGTTCTCGTTCGGGGCGCAGTATGCCATCCCGGTCGGGGGTGACGTGACGATTACGCCGCGTGCCGACTATATCTACACCGGCAAGTCGACGGGCAACATCTTCAACGGCCCGGTCAACGAAGTGCCCAGCTTCAGCCAGGTCAACGCCCAGATCCAGATCGACGGCGCGGACAAGAAGTGGTTCGTCCGCGGCTGGATCCAGAACGTGTTCGACGATGCGTCGATCACCGGGCTCTATGTGACCGACCAGTCGTCCGGCCTTTATACCAACATCTTCACGCTTGAACCGCGCCGCTACGGCATCACAGCGGGGGTCAAGTTCTAAGGACTTAACAAGCACTCCTGGGAGGGAATGCTGGGGGCCCGGACGCAAGTCCGGGCCCTTTTCC
>JBJTLX010000303.1:0-3319 GCA_046063245.1 Novosphingobium sp. | reverse complement strand
GTCTGCTTGCCTGCCTCGGCATCCTTGCCCACGGCTTTGCCCGCAACCGCGCTGTCGCCCGAATGGTCGATCTGTCGTCGGCGATCTGGAAAGCCAGGCCAATGTCGCGGGCATAGCCGCGCAGCGGCGTGCGCGCTTCAGGCGGCACCTTGCCCAAAACCGCGCCCATTTCCAGCGCGACGCCCAACAGTGCACCGGTCTTGAGCTGCTGCATCCGGGTGATCGCCGGAAGGTCGAAAGCCTGCCCCTCGCCCACCAGATCGAGCATCTGCCCCCCGGCCATGCCGCCCACCCCGCTGGCCGAGGCCAGCACCGCGACCAGTTCGGAGCGGACGAAGGGATCGCCGCTGGTTTCGGGATCGGCGAGGATTTCGAAGGCCAGCGCCTGCAGCGCATCGCCGGCCAGGACCGCGGTCGCCTCGTCGAAGGCCTTGTGCACGGTCGGCTTGCCGCGGCGCAGGTCGTCATCGTCCATGCACGGCAGATCGTCGTGGATCAGCGAATAGACATGGACCGCCTCGATCGCGGTGCCGGCGCGCAGGGCGTGGTGCGGGTGAACCCCGAAAAGCCCGGCGCTGGCCACGGTGAGCAGCGGACGCAGCCGCTTGCCCCCGCCGATCGCGGCGTGGCGCATCGCCTCGACCAGGCGGCCGCGGCCGTCTTCGGGGACCGGCAGCAGCGCATCGAACAGGGCATCGACCTGGCGACCGGTCTTGGTCAGGGCATCAGCCAGCAGCGGATCGGCGCCGGGCAGCGCGGTCACGGTGTCAGCGCCCCGTTTCGGGATCGAACGGCTGTAGCGAAGCGGCCTGGCCATCGGGTCCGGCAACGATCTTTTCGATCCGTGCCTGGGCCGCGTCGAGCCGCGCCTGGCAGTGCTTGCGCAGCGCCTCGCCGCGCTCGTAGAGCGAGATCGTGGCGTCGAGCGGGACCTCGCCGCTTTCCAGCTTGCGCACCAGCTCTTCCAGCGCGCGCAGCGCATCTTCAAAGCTCAGGGCGGCAATATCGGCAGCAGTGTCTTCCATTGCCGCCAGCATTGACGGCGCGACCCGCCGCGGTCAAGCTGCCTTCAAAGGGGATCACACGATGAAATGGATAGCGGCCTATCTGGCGGCAGCCGGCATGTTCGGGGCGCTCGACGCGCTGTGGCTGCGCTGGGCCGGTCCCAACCTCTACCGCCCGGCGCTGGGCGAGCTGCTCACCCCGTCGTTCCGGGTCGCGCCGGCGGCGCTTTTCTACCTGTTCTACATTGCAGGCATGGTGTGGTTCGCGGTGCGTCCGGGGATCGACCAGGGCGTGCCGCACGCGGTGCTGAACGGCGCACTGCTCGGCGCGTTGTGCTATGCCACCTATGACCTGACCAACCAGGCGACGATGAAGGTCTGGCCCGGCACGGTCAGCGCGATCGACATCGCCTGGGGCGCTGCCGCCACCGCGCTGGCCAGCGGCGTCGCCGCCTTCGCCGTGCGCAAGCTGGGCTTGGCCTGATGTTCATTGGCCACTGGGCCCCGGCGCTCGCGGTTGCCAGCCGGCGCACGTCGCCGGGCCTGACCACCCTGTTCGTCGCGGCGCAGCTGGTCGACTGGGCGTTCTTCGGCTTCCTGCTGCTGGGGGTCGAGCACATGCGCGTCACCCCCGGGATCAGCGCGATGAACCCGATGGACCTCTATCACATGCCCATCACTCACAGCCTGCTGGGCAGCCTTGGCTTTGCCGCCGTATTCGGCGCGGCGATCTGGCTGGCGAGCCGCGACCGGAGCGCCGCCCTGATTGGCGGCGCGGTGGTGCTGTCGCACTGGCTGCTCGATCTGCTGGTCCATGTCCCCGACCTGACCCTGGCCGGCTATCCGCCCAAGCTCGGCCTTGGCCTGTGGAACCATCCGTGGATCGAAATGCCGCTGGAGCTGGGGATCACCTTCGGCGCACTGTGGCTTTATGCCCGCGCGCGGCGGCCATCGCCTTTGCGCGTCGGGGTTCTTGCCGCCGTGCTCATCGCGCTCCAGGCGGTGAACTGGTTCGGCCCGGTGGAACCTGCCGTCAGCGCCGGAACCAGCTATCTCGCCTTCTTCGCCTATGGCCTGGCCACGCTCGCCGCATGGTGGATGGGGAAAAGCGCGCGCGCCGCCGCGTGATTGGTCTAGCGGGACGCGCCCCGCCCGGCTAAGGGCCGCGCATGGCCGAAATCACCGCAGAGATCGTCGCCCAGCACGGGCTGTCCGAGGACGAATACCAGCGCGTCCTCCACGCCCTGGGGCGCGAGCCCAACCTGGTCGAGCTGGGCATCTTCTCGGTCATGTGGTCGGAGCATTGCAGCTACAAGTCGAGCCGCATCCACCTCAAGAAACTGCCGACCGAAGCCCCGTGGGTGATCTGCGGCCCGGGCGAGAACGCCGGGGTGATCGACATCGGCGACAATCAGGCGGCGATCTTCAAGATGGAGAGCCACAACCACCCCAGCTACATCGAGCCCTATCAGGGCGCGGCGACCGGGGTCGGCGGGATCCTGCGCGATGTCTTCACCATGGGCGCGCGGCCTGTCGCCAACCTCAACGCGCTGCGGTTCGGCCGGCCCGATCATCCCAAGATGAAGTCGCTGGTCAAGGGCGTGGTCGCCGGGATCGGCGGCTACGGCAACTGCGTCGGGGTGCCGACCGTGGGCGGCGAAACCAACTTCCACCCCGCCTATGACGGCAACATCCTGTCAATGCGATGACGGTGGGCGTCGCCGATCAGGACAAGATCTTCTATTCCGCTGCCACCGGGATCGGCAATCCGATCGTCTATGTCGGCTCCAAGACCGGGCGCGACGGGATCCACGGCGCGACCATGGCCAGCGCCGACTTCGGCGAGGATTCGGAGGAAAAGCGCCCGACCGTGCAGGTCGGCGATCCCTTCACCGAAAAGCTGCTGATCGAGGCCTGCCTCGAGCTGATGGCGACCGATGCGATCGTCGCGATCCAGGACATGGGCGCGGCCGGGCTGACCTCCAGCTCGGTCGAAATGGCGACCAACGGCAAGGCCGGGATCATTCTCGATATGGACAAGGTGCCGTGCCGTGAAGAGGGCATGACGCCGTACGAAATGATGCTGAGCGAGAGCCAGGAGCGGATGCTCATGGTGCTCAAGCCCGGCAAGGAAGCCATGGCTGAGGCGATCTTCCGCAAGTGGGAGCTGGACTTTGCCGTGATCGGCGAAGTGACCGATACCGGCCACATGGTCCTGACATGGCAGGGCGAGACCGTCTGCGACATTCCGCTAGGGCCCCTGGCCGAAGATGCCCCGCTGTACGACCGACCGCATCTCACGCTCGAACAGTACA
>JBJTLX010000302.1:0-13354 GCA_046063245.1 Novosphingobium sp. | reverse complement strand
CGGTCTGGATCAGGGTCGGGTTGCGGTTGTCGGGCTCGATCTTGCGGCGTAGGCGGCTGACCTGGTTGTCGACTGCGCGGTCGAACAGGTGCGCCTCGCGGCCCTGGACCATGTCGAGCAGCCGGTCGCGGTCGAGCACCTGGCGGGGATGTTCGACGAAGGCCATCAGTAGCCGGAACTCGACCGAGGAGATCGGCACCAGCGCGGCATCGGGGGCGGTCAGGCGGCGCTTAAGCGGATCGAGCGTCCAGCCTTCGAATTCGAACAGCTCGTCTTCGGCCGGCGCAGTCCCGCCCTTGGCGGCGCGGCGCAGGACCGAGCGGATCCGCGCGACCAGCTCGCGCGGCTCGAACGGCTTGACCACATAGTCGTCGGCGCCGATTTCCAGCCCGACCACGCGGTCCATCGCCTCGCCCCTCGCGGTCAGCAGGATGGTGGGAATGCCGCGGGTTTCGGACAGGTGGCGGCACAGTGACAGGCCGTCTTCACCCGGCATCATGATGTCGAGCAGGACGATGTCGGGCACCCCGTCGCGCAGCAGCGACCGCGCTTCGGCGGCGCTGGCGGCCTGCATCACGCCAAACCCCTGGCGCGAGAGATACTCGGCCAGGGGCTGGCGCAGCGCCTCCTCGTCATCGACGAGGAGGATGCGGGATGGCGCTGTATCGTCCATGCGGGCGCAGTTGCCCGGTTCAGCCGGCTGGCGGGGGCGGCATCGCGCCGCCCATCTGGCCGCGCATGCCCTTCATGTGGTCGCGCATCTTGGCCATCGCGGCCTTGCGTTCCTCGGGCGTGACCTTGCCGTCGCGATTGGTGTCGGTCATGTCGAAGTGCTTGAGCGCGCCGGCCACGGCTTCGTCCTTGGTCACCGCGCCGTCCTTGTTGGCATCGGCCATCTTCATCATCATGCCGCCGCCGCCATGACGGCCACCATGCCGGCCCATCTTGCGCTCGCCGTCGCCCATCGCCATGCCAGCGTGGTCGCCGTGGTTCTGGTGGCCGGCCATGAATTCGGCGCGCGACAGTGCTCCATTGCGATCGGTATCCATCGCGTCGAACGTCTTGCCCATCATCGCGGCGCGGTCGGCCTGGTCGAGCTTGCCGTCGCCATTGGCGTCGTGCTTGGCGAACATCGCTTCGGCCTTGGCCTGAGCATCGGCGCGGGTCACGGTGGCATTGGCATCGGGGCCGCCCCAGCCGCGCTCATCCTGGGCGGCATGGGCGATCCCGGCAGCGGCCAGAACCATGGTAACGGCCGAGAGGCCCTTGGTGATCGTCTTCATCGCTAAACTCCTTCGAATCGAAACAGGTGAAGCCGCAGAGCCGACAAGGGGGGAGGGGGAACCTTGGCTCTGCGGCTTCCTGTACGCTTTGTAGGTCGCGGATGTCGCGCGATTATGCCGCGCGGGGCCCCAATTGTCGCAATTTGTCGCAAGCGGCGCGCGGCGTTCATCCCGGCGACACCTGCCGGCTTCAGCCCATCACGAAGGCGTTGAGCTTGTTGCCGTCGGGATCGCGGAAATAGGCGGCATAGAACCCGCCGTCGCCGCGCGGCCCGGGGGCGCCTTCATCGCTGCCGCCGTGATCGAGCGCGATTCTGTAGAGCCGGTCGACCTGGTCCTGGTCGCGCGCCTCGATCGCCACCATCACCCCGTTGCCCACCGTCGCCGCCGCGCCGTCGAACGGCTTGGTCGCGGCAATCCCGCAGCCGCCGCCCGGGGTGCCCCAGGCGATGAAGGTATCGAATTCCATCATCCGCCCGGTTTCCATCTCCGCGGCGATGGCGTCATAGAACTTGGCGGCGCGCGGCAAGTCGTTGGTGCCGACGGTAACATATCCGATCATCATCCTGCTCCTTTGCGAGTCGGGTAGAACAATACAGGAACAAAACTGCCCTCACAAGGGCGCGCAGGCGTCCTTCAGCCAGGCCAGCGCCGCGCCGTCGAGCTGGGGCGAAAGCACCGCCCAGACCCGGGCATGATAGGCATTCCACCAGTCGACCTCATCGCGGGTCAGCAGGCTGTCATCGACCAGGGTGCGGTCGATCGGGGCGAAGGTCAGGGTCTCGAAACCGTACCATTCGCCTTCCTGTCCGGCGATCGCGCGGCGTTCGACCAGCACCAGGTTTTCGGTGCGAATGCCGAAGTCGCCGGCCTTGTAATAGCCCGGTTCGTTCGACAGGATCATGCCGGGGAGCAGTTCCTGCCCGGTCCCGGCCTGGCCGCCCTGCGCCTTGGCGATGCGCTGCGGCCCTTCTTGGACCGAGAGGAAACTGCCGACGCCGTGGCCGGTGCCGTGGGCATAGTCGACCCCGGCCTGCCACAGCGCGTAGCGGGCGAGTGTGTCGAGCTGGCTGCCGACGGTGCCCTTGGGAAACACCGCCAGGGCGAGCATGATGTGGCCCTTGAGCACGCGGGTGAAGCGGTCCTTGTGCTCTGCGCTCGGCTCACCCGGTCCGATCCACACCGTGCGGGTGATGTCGGTGGTGCCATCGGCATACTGCCCGCCCGAATCGACCAGATAGACCGAGCCCGGATTGATCGGGATGTTGCTGTGCTCGTCGACCTTGTAGTGCGGGCTGGCGGCATGCGGTCCGGCGGCGCTGATCGTGTCGAACGACAGGTCGCGCAGCAGGCCGGTTTCCTCGCGGAAGGCCTGGAGCCGCGCTGCGGCGGCCAGCTCGTCGAGCCCGCCCTTGGGCGCTTCGATGCTCAGCCAGTGGAGGAACCGGGCGATCGCCGCGCCGTCGCGGGCCTGCGCGGCGCGCTGCCCGGCCTGTTCGGCGGGGTTCTTGACCGCCTTGGCCAGCACGGTCGGGTCGGTCAGCTCGACCACCCGCGCGCCCGCGCCGGACAGCGCGGCGAAGACCGCCTGGACCGACCGTTCGGGATCGACCGCGACCTTCTTGCCCGCCAGCGCCTGCAATTGCGGGACGAAAGCCTCGCGCGGGCGGATCGTTACGGCATTGCCGAGGTGCGCGCGCAGCTCGGGCGTGACCTTGTCCTCGGCGATGAACAGCTCGGCGGTGCCGTCGGCATGGGCAAGGACGAAGGACAGCGCGACCGGGGTGCGCTCGACATCGCTGCCGCGAATGTTGAGCAGCCAGGCAACCCCGTCGAGCGCCGAGATCACTGCCGCATCGAGCCCGCGTGCGCTCAGCCATTCGGCCACATCGCTGCGCTTGGCTTCGCTCGACTGGCCGGCGAGGTCGGTCGGGTGAACCAGCGCCGGGGCCAGGCTGGGCGCGGGCTGGTCGGACCAGATCGCGTCGATCGGATTGCCTTCGACCGGGACCAGACTTGCGCCCCTGGCCTTCAGCGCGGCGGTGGCGGCATCGACCCACGGCTTGCCATGGAGCCACGGATCAAAGCCGATCCTGGCTCCCTGCGGCGCATTCCCGCCCAGCCAGGCGGCCAGCGACGTCGCCGGGACCGACTGGTATTCGAATAACCGCCCGTCGACCTGTTCCCGCACCTGCAGCGTATAGCGCCCGTCGACAAAAACGGCCGCCTTGTCGGCCAGCACCGCCGCGCTGCCGGCGGAGCCGCCGAAGCCGGTCAGCCAGGCGAGCCGCTGGGCATAACCGCCGACATATTCGCTCATGTGCTCGTCCGAAATCGGCACCACGAACCCGTCGAGCCCGCGTTTCATCAGTTCCTTGCGCAGCGCATCGAGCCGCGCTTCATGGGTGTTCATCAGCATGGGTTGCAGTCCTTCTGCCCCCAACATAGAGCCGGATCATGGCTCTTACCACACCCCCCGTCGCCGCGAAGCATCCGCATGTCGAAACGCATCATGGAATTGCGTTGTCGGACGACTATGCCTGGCTGCGCGACCCCGGCTATCCCGAGGTCAAGGATCCCGCGATCCTCGCCCATCTCGAGGCCGAGAACGCCTGGTTCGAAAGCCGCATGGCCGGCCAGCAGGGCCGTATCGACATACTGTTCAAGGAGATGCGCGCGCGGATCAAGGAGGCCGACAAGTCGGTCCCGCAGAAGGACGGCGACTGGCTCTACTGGATCGAGTTCGAGGAAGGCGCCGAATACAAGAAATGGTGGCGGAGGCCCGTCGCGGGCGGACCGGACGAACTGATCCTCGACGAGGTCGCCCTGGCCGCCGGTCTCGACTATTTCCGCCTCGGCGCGATCGCGGTGTCGAACGATGGCAGGCTGCTCGCCTGGTCGGTCGATGACAACGGCTCGGAGCGGTTCACCGCGCGGATCAAGGTGATCGCTACCGGCGAAATGCTCCCCGACGAGATCCCCGGCACGCTGTCCAGCCTGGTCTGGGTCGCGCAGGACAAGGGCCTGGTCTACAGCCTCGCCAACGAGCAGTGGCGCACCGACAATGCTCGGCTGCACTGGCTTGGCACGCCGATCTCAAGCGACGTTGAGCTTTACCATGAAGACGATGAAGGCTTCCGCGTCGGCGCCTCGCTCTCGGCCAACGAGGAATGGCTGATCATCGGCACCTCGGACCACGAAACCAGCGAGATCAGGCTGGTCCCGACCGCCGATCCGCTGGCCGATCCGATCCTGATCTGGCCGCGCCAGATCGGGGTCGAATACGACGTCGACCTGATCGAGGACATCGTCTTCATCCATTCCAATGCGCGCCACGAGAACTTCACCATCGACTTCGCCCCGCTGGCCGAACCGACCGTGACCGCGCCGCTGATCACGGGCAGCGACGACGTCTATCTGACCGGGTTCGAGCTGTTCGCGGATTTCTGGGTGGTCGAAAGCCGGGTGCGCGGGCTCGACCACATCGAGGTGCGCTATTACGGCGACGAGGCGCGGGTCGAACCAATCCTGTTTCCCGAAGCGAGCTATGTCGCCGGGCTGGGCGACAATCCCGAATGGGAAGTGACCACACTGCGATTGTCTTACGAAAGCATGGTCAGCCCGGCCTCGGTGATCGATTACGATGTCGCGGCGCGGACGTTGACGACGCTGAAGGTCCAGGAAATCCCCTCGGGTTACGACGCCGCGCTCTACGCCACCGAACGGCTGGAGATCGCCGCGCGCGACGGGACCATGGTGCCGGTCAGCGTGGTCTATTGCAAGGACCGCCAGCTGGGCGGGCCGCTCCACCTCTATGGCTACGGCGCCTACGGCATCGCGATCGACCCCGGCTTTTCGACCACGCGGCTTAGCCTGGTCGACCGCGGCTTCGCCTATGCCATCGCCCACATCCGCGGCGGCGACGATCTCGGCCGGGCGTGGTACAAGGCGGGCAAGCTGGCAGCGCGGACCAACACCTTCACCGACTTCGTCGATGTCGCCAAAGGCCTGATCGAGCGCGGCTATACTGCCGCGGGCAAGATCAGCATCTCGGGCGGATCGGCCGGGGGCGAACTGATGGGCGCGGTGATCAATTCCGACCCCGACCTGTGGGGGGCAGTGGTCGCCCACGTGCCCTTCGTCGACGTGCTCAATACCATGCTAGACGCCAGCCTGCCGCTGACCCCGGGCGAATGGCCCGAATGGGGCAATCCGATCGAGGACCAGGCGGCGTTCGAACTGATCCGCAGCTACAGCCCCTACGATCAGGTCAGGGCCCAGGCCTATCCGCCCTTGCTGGTAACCGCCGGGCTCAACGACCCACGGGTGACTTATTGGGAGCCGGCCAAATGGGTCGCCCGGCTGCGCGAATTGAAGACCGACAGCAACGAGCTGCTGCTCAAAACCAACATGGGCGCGGGCCACGGCGGAAAGTCGGGCCGGTTCGAGAGCCTCAAGGAGACGGCCGAGGAGTTCGCTTTCGTGTTGTGGCAAATCCCCCACTGAAGACCACCGCGATCGAATCGCGGATGCCGGACTGCGCGGCCATTTCGCGTTTCAGGCTGCGTTCCACGTTCTTTAGATCGGGACAGATCGTCGCCAGCCGGGTGTAAAGGCCGGGCAGCATCAGGTAGAGCCCGAACCCGACGATCGATCCGGCGAACAGCGGCGCGTCCTTGGGCAGGACCGTGCGATCCTCGACCCGGTGCAGGTCCCATTGCAGCGCCAGCTTCTGGCTGTTGAACACCCGCCCCAGTCGTTCGGCATTGGGTGCAAGCAGTTCGTCCGGAAAAGCCGCGAGCAGCCGCGCGGCGGCGTGAACGCCTTGCATTCGCGGCATATCACGCTCGCGTTCGAGCCAGTCGAGCACGACCGGCACGTTTTCCGTCTTCAGCAGGCTCGGCTCGCGCAGCAGGGCCGCCATGGTCTCGGGCAGGCGGCGCGCAGCCCCATCGGTCGCGATCGTTCGCCAGAAACGGGGCAGATCGGCAACCGCCTGGTCGCGCTGTCTGGCCAGTTTCGCCTCGCGCGCCGTGATTTCGGCGTAGAGCGCCGGTAGACCGTCCGTGTCGAACGGTCCGCCGTCGGCGTCTCGCGGCGAAAACAGCGTCAGAACGTGCCGACCGTTGGCTTCGTCCGGCGGAGCCAGATCGGGCCGGGTCCGGCGCGGAAAGCCGATCACCCATTCGCTCCGGCCCACCAAAGCCGTCCAGTGAAACAGCATGAACAGGGGCAACCAGCCGACCAGCGCGGGTTTGCCGAAAGTTCTTCGGCGCAGCACGCCCGCCCCGCGCGCTTCGATCCGGTTCAGCCCGGCTACCAGCCAGGCCGGTGCGGGATAGCGCCCGGTCCGGATCGTGATGGCCGTGCGCGGCCGCCGGGCCTTTTCGCGCACCAGCAGGACGTGGCCCGCCCCATCCTCGAACTTCCAGCCGGGCATGTTCGCAAAGGGCATGGCTGCGCGCAGCGCCGCCGCATCCGCCGGGGCGAGCCAGTGGAAGGCCTTCGCCTTGACGGTTCCCTTCAGCGGCGGGGCATAAAGCCGGGGAACGGCGCACTGCTCGATGAGGTCGCGGGCGATCCAGTCGAACCCGGCGAGGGCTACGCTGGTCTGCCCGGCGGGCAGCGGGGCAAAACGATCGTTCTGGCGGCGCAAATGGCCCAGCCAGGCCGGACCGAGCAGCGCCTGCACGGCGAACAGGCCGAAATAGGCGGCTGGCAGAACGATCCACGGCGCCGCAATACCGCCCCTTGTCACCTCAAGCGCAAGCAGCGCCATGGACAGGGCGAACAGCAATCCCTGCAGCAGCTGGGCACGGAACGCCATCATCACCCACGCGACGATGGGAACCGACATCGGCACCGCCAGCGCAAGGCCGATTGCCAGCATCGCCGCCCAACTGGCATCGCCGCCGCCCAGCCCGGATACCGCGCGCACCCCGGCCCACGCGCTCCAGCCGAGCAAGACGAGGAGCAATGCCGGGAACAGCAGCGGATGGAACGGGATCGGCATGGTGAAGAAGAACACCCACCGGAAGCCCAGCTTGCGGCCCAGCGGCCCCAGCGGTCCGGTGACGAACCAGCGCAGCCATGGGGCGGCAGGATTGGTCTTTTTCTGGCTCACGCGGCGCGGTATGCCATGAAACGATGGAAAAATTCCAAAAGGCCTACACAGCCGCCGCGCAGCACATCGACGAACTCGGCCACGTCAACAATGCCGTCTGGGTCACCTGGATCCAGGATCTGGCGACCAGCCACTGGGCCGCGGTGGCTGCGCCGGATCACCAGGCCGCCTATGTCTGGGTCGTGACCCGGCACGAGATCGACTATCGCGGCAACATTGCGCTGGGCGAAAGCGTGACCGGGGAAACCTTCATCCCCACCGGCCCGACCGGGGCACGGTTCCAGCGCCGGGTCGATTTTCGCGGCGCTGACAACAAAGTGATCGTCAGCGCCAACACCACCTGGGCGATCCTCGATCGCGCCTCAGGCCGGCTGGTCCGGGTGCCCAGGGCGGTCGCCGAACCGTTCCGGCCCTTTGCGGATGAAGCCTAGCCCAGCACCTGGTCTACCGGCACGTAGTCATAGCCCAGGTCGCGGGCGACGGCTTCGTAAGTGATCTGGCCTTCGTGAACATTGAGCCCGGCGGCGAGGTGCGGATTGGCCTTCAGCGCGGCCTTCCAGCCCAGGTCGGCGATCCGCAGCGCGTGGGGCAGGGTAACGTTGTTGAGCGCATAGGTGCTGGTCCGCGCCACCGCGCCGGGCATGTTGGCGACGCAGTAATGAACGATCCCGTCGACCACATAGGTCGGATCGGCGTGGGTGGTTGCCTTGCTGGTTTCAAAGCAGCCGCCCTGGTCGATCGCGACGTCGACCAGCACCGCGCCGGGCATCATCGTCTTGAGCATGTCGCGGGTCACCAGCTTGGGCGCGGCCGCCCCGGGGACCAGCACCGCGCCGATCACCAGATCGGCCGCGGCGACCTCGCTCGCCAGCGCGGCGCGGCCCGAATAGAGCGTGCGGGCGCGGCCTTCGAAATGGCTGTCGAGCCGTTCGAGCACGCCCGGATCGCGGTCGAGGATGGTGACGTCGGCGCCCAGGCCAACCGCCATCTGCGCGGCGTTGAAGCCGACCACGCCGCCGCCGATCACCACCACCTTGGCCGGGAGCACGCCGGGGACGCCGCCGAGCAGCACCCCGCGCCCGCCATTGGCCTTTTCCAGCGCGGTGGCGCCGGCCTGGATCGACATCCGCCCGGCAACCTGGCTCATCGGCTTGAGCAGTGGCAGCGAATTGTCGATCCCGGTGACTGTTTCATAGGCGATCGCGGTGACCCCGGAATTGACGAGATCGGCGGTTTGTTCGGGATCGGGGGCGAGGTGGAGATAGGTGTAGAGGATCTGGCCCTTGCGCAGCATCGCGCGCTCGACCGGCTGGGGTTCCTTGACCTTGACCACCATTTCGCACTCGGCGAAGATTTCGGCAGCGGTCGGCTTGATCGCTGCGCCCGCCGCGACATAGTCGGCATCGGACGAACCAATCCCGTTGCCTGCGCCGGTTTCAACCCACACTTCGTGGCCGTGCGCGACCAGTTCGCGCGCGCTTTCCGGCGTCAGGCCGACGCGGTATTCGTGGTTCTTGATTTCCTTGACGGTGCCGACGCGCATGGGAACTCTCCGCAGATGGTCTTGTGCGTCCAGAATACGCCGGTTCGCAGCGAATGTTTCTCCAAAGTTTGCCTTGGATTGGAGAAGACGCGGTGATATTTCCCGTTTTGTAGCCAATTGCTGGACAAATTTGCCATGGACCGTGCCGATATCGCCTTGCTCGAAGCGCTGCAGGACGATTCCTCGCGCTCGCTCGCCCAGCTGGCCGAGCTGGCCGGGGTATCGTCCTCGGCCTGCCACCGGCGGATCAAGGCGCTGGAGGATGCGGGCATCATCACCGGCTATGCCGCACAGGTCGACAGCGGGCGGCTCGGGCTCAAGCTGCTGGCTTTCGTCGAGATTACGCTCACCAGCCAGAGCCGCGAGGCGATGGACCGGTTCGAAGCGGCGGTCGGCGATTTCGACGACATCCTCGACTGCTACCTGATGAGCGGGCAGGCCGACTACCTGCTGCGCGTTGCGGCGATCGATCTGGAGCAGTACGACCGCATCCACCGCGATTGCCTGGCCCGGCTGCCCGGGGTTTCGGCGATGCGTTCGGCCTTCGCGATCCGCCGGATCAAGCGCTGGCAAGGCTATCCGGTGCCGCGTGGGTGAAGTGTGTCCTGCGTTGATTAAGCTGCAAAGCCCTTCCCCGTGGGGGAAGGGTTGGGATGGGGGGACTGCCCTCTCGGGCGCCCAACCCCCACCCCCAACCCCTCCCCACCGGGGAGGGGAGTTCAAGCTGGACACTGCCGGTTCTAGGCGATTGCTTTCAAGCCCGTGTGCAGTAGGCTGCGCGGCGTGAATGAACGCAAGCTCTCCGCCTGGGTCGAAGCCGGGGTGATCGATCCCGCGGCGGCTGCGCGGATTCGCGCCTTCGAAGGCCAGCACAGCCGCCCACTGGCGCTGTGGGCGGTGATCGGGATCGGCGCGCTGGCAATCGTGCTGGGGCTGATCTCGGTGGTCGCGGCCAACTGGGATGCGATCCCGGCGATGCTGCGGCTGGGGGTGCACCTCGCGCTGCTGGCCGGGGCAGCAATCGCTATGTGGCACCTGCGCGGCCGGAACGCCTGGGGTGAGGAGGCGCTGCTGTTCGTCTTCGGCGCGCTCGGGCTGACCTTCATGGGCCATATTGGCCAGGCCTATCAGACCACCTCGCCGCTGTGGCAGCCGCTGGCCATTTGGCTGGTGCTGTTCGCGCCGCTGTTTCTGCTGCGCGGGCAAAGCTGGCTGGCGGCGCTGGGGCTGGGCGGCGTGCTGATCGTCGCGGTGTGGAGCTTTGCCGCCGATCACGACGCGCGCGACGGATCGTTCCTGGTCTTTGCCCTGCCGACGGCGCTGCCCCTGGTCATGGCCCCACTGGGGGCGGTGCTGCGGGTTCGCTCGGACCGGTTCGCGTTCTGGCGGCGGCTGGAGGAGCTGGGCTTCGGCTATGCGCTGGGCGGGGCGAGCCTGATTGCCATCCTGTGCGGCACCGACAATCTCGCGCGCGGCGGCGATGCGGACAAGGTGCTGCCGACATTCCTGCTGTGGGCAGCGGCGGGCTTTGCTGCGGCCTGGATGGTCTGGTCGGCGCGCAAGGATCGGTCCGGCCAGGCGGCGGCAGGGATGCTGGCGGCGGCCAGCGTCGTCGCGCTGACCGGCTATCCGCTATCGGGGAGCCAGGTGGTCGGCGCGCTGCTGTTCATGGCGCTGTGGGCGACGGTTGCGGCCTGCGCGCTGCGCGGCGGCTGGCGCGGGGTGTTCCAGCTTGCCGTTGCGGTGCTGGCACTGCGGCTGATCGTGCTGAGCTTCGAGCTGGAGGATGACCTCTTGTCCAGCGGTGCCGGACTGATCGTCTCGGGCGTGCTGATCCTCGGGATCGCGTGGGTTGCGGTGCGGGTGGCGCGCAAATATGCCCCGGCGAAGGAGGATGCGGCATGAACCGGGCGCTGCTCCACATCGCCGCTCTGGCGCTGCCTCTGCTTGGCCTTGGCGGAATGTGGCTCCAGGCCGATCGCCTCAGCCACCAGGGCACCGAATGGGACGTGCCGATCCAGGGCTATGACCCGCGCGACCTGCTGCAGGGGCACTATGTCCAGTTCCAGTATGACTGGCCAACCGGGCTGCCCGCTGACGGAAAGCGGTTCGATCTGACATTCGAAGACCTGTGCCTGACCGGGAACGCCCCGGTTATTGCCAAAGTACAGGAACGGACCACGGAGGCTTGTCCCGGGTTCATTCGCGCCGGCGAAGCGCAGCAGGGGCGGCTCTATGCCTCGCGGTCCGAAGCACTGCGTCTGCAAGAACGGCTGCGGGATCCCCAACAGCAAGGCGTGGTCCGCATCCGGCTGCGCCCTGATGGTCACATCACCCCGCTGCGCATCACCTTCCGCCCGCGCCCGCCGGAGCCGCAGGCGGTGCCTTGAGCGCCGATCCCGGCCTTGTCGGCACGCTGCTGGCGCGGATCGAGCGTTGGCGGCGGCCCGGGCTCACCACCATCGGCATCTGCGGCGCACAAGGATCGGGCAAATCGACGCTGGTCGCGGCGATGGCCGGACAGCTGACGCTGCGCGGGGTGCGGGTTGCGACGCTGTCGCTCGACGACCTCTACCTGACTCGCGCCGCGCGGCTGCGGCTGGCGGCTGAAGTCCATCCACTCTTCGCCACTCGGGGAGTACCGGGGACGCACGACATCGCGCTTGGCCTCGCCACACTCGACGCGCTGAAACGCGGCGAGGCAGCACCCTTGCCGCGCTTCGACAAGGCCAGCGACGATCGCGCGCCCGAAAGCCAATGGCCGCGCGCACCCGCCGATACCCAGGTGCTGCTGCTCGAAGGCTGGTGCCTTGGCGCCAGCCCGCAGGAAGAGGCTGCCTTGGCCGAGCCGGTCAACCTCCTCGAAGCAAAGGAAGACCCTGACGGGGTGTGGCGCCGCCACGCCAACGCCGCGCTGGCCGGTGAGTACCAGCGCCTGTTCGCGCGGATCGACCGCTTGATCCTGCTCGCTGCGCCGTCGTGGCACGTCGTCGCCGCATGGCGCGAGCAGCAGGAGGCAGAACTGCGGCGCATGGGCGGCAGCGCGGTGATGGACCCGGCCGGGGTTGCGCGCTTCGTCCGGCACTACGAGCGGCTGACCCGCCACGTGCTGGCGACCATGCCGGGCTATGCCGATCTGACGGTACGGCTGGGTGCGGGGCGGGAGGTGCTGAATATCGAAACAGCGTCAACCGGGCATTGATCGCATAGACAATTGTGCCGATTGCCGATCCATGTTCTATAATTGCCCTTCCAACTGATGAAGGGGGACATCCGATGACGTTTGGAGAATCGATCAAGACTTGCTTTGCCAAGTTCACCACCTGGCAGGGCCGCGCGTCGCGCTCGGAATATTGGTGGTTCGTGCTGTTTGCGTTCCTGGTGCAGATCGCCGCGATGGTGCTCGATTCGATACTGGGCACAGCCTATTCATTCACCAACCCTGCCACCGGGCAGAGCGAGAGCCTGTTTTACGGCTGGTTCTATCTGCTGGCCGCACTGGTGATGTTCCTGCCCAATCTGGCGGTGCTGGTGCGCCGCCTGCACGACACCAACCGTTCCGGCTGGTGGTACTGGATCGCGCTGGTCCCGTTGATCGGCATCATCCTGCTGATCGTCTGGCTCGCCTCGCGCGGGACCAATGGCGGCAACGACTACGGCTCCGATCCGCTTGGCGGCGATCTCAATTCGACGTTTTCGTGATTGAACCCTGTGCTTGAATAACGGACCCGGCCGCGCCGCTGCGCAGCCGGGTCGGTTTCCTAAAGCGGGCTGCCGTCCTTGTCGCGGTAGATCTCGCGGCGGCCGACGTGGTTGGCCGGGCCGACAAAGCCGTCCGCCTCCATTTGTTCGACCCATTTCGCCGCGGTGTTGTAGCCGACGCCCAGCTGGCGCTGCAGCCAGCTGGCGCTGGCCTTCTGGCTTTCGAACACGATCTGGCAGGCCTGGCGGTACTTGCGTTCGTCCGGGCTGTCCGATGCGGTGGCGTCGAGGTCGTCGAAACCGAAGCCGCCGTCCTCGGGCTCCTCGGTGACCGAATCGACGTATTCGGGGCTGCCCTGGCCGCGCCAGAAATCGGCGATCCGCTCGACCTCCTCGTCGCTGACGAAGGGCCCGTGGACCCGCATGATCGGCAGGGTGTTGGGCTTGTAGAGCATGTCGCCCTTGCCCAGCAGCTGTTCGGCGCCCTGTTCGCCCAGGATGGTGCGGCTGTCGATCCGGCTGGTCACGGCGAACGAGATCCGCGTCGGCAGGTTGGCCTTGATCACCCCGGTGATGACGTCGACCGACGGGCGCTGGGTGGCCATGATCAGGTGGATGCCCGCGGCGCGGCTCTTCTGGCTGAGCCGCTGGATCAGCACTTCGACTTCCTTACCGACGGTGACCATCAGGTCGGCTAGCTCG
>JBJTLX010000026.1:0-34960 GCA_046063245.1 Novosphingobium sp. | reverse complement strand
TCCGCGCCAAGGCGGGGGTCAGCATCGGCACCGGCGGCAACGACCTGCTCGAACGGCGGATGCGCGCCCAGCTCAACTTTGTCGAGAACACGCCGTGGGTGTTGTTCCTGATCGCCGGGATCGAACTGGCCGGCAAGGGCGGGCAGTGGCTGGCGATCGTCGGCGGACTCTACATGCTCGGCCGTGTCGCCCACGGGCTGGGGATGGACGGCACCAGTCTTGAAAAGGGCCGGATGGTCGGCACGCTGACCACTATGCTGTCGCAGCTCGGCCTGGCGATCGTCGCCGTGCTGATCGTGCTGCAAATAGTGTAACTCAGCTCAGCGCATAGTCGCTGACATAGGCGTTGACCTGTCGTTCCCGGCCGAATGTGCTGGTTGGCCCATGGCCGGGAATGAAGGTCACGTCGTCGCCCAGCGGCCACAGCTTCTGCGTGATCGAGGCGATCAGATCGGCGTGGTTGCCGCGCGGGAAATCGGTCCGCCCGATCGAGCCTGAAAACAGCACGTCTCCGACAATCGCCAGGTGGCCTTCGGGGGTATAGAATACCACGTGGCCCGGGGTGTGCCCGGGGCAATGGATCACCTGCAGCGTGCTTTCACCGACGGTGACGGTATCGCCGTCGCGCAACCAGCGGTCAGGCTCGAAGCTCTCCGCATGCATGCCCCAGCGCTTGCCGTCGTCATCCAGCTGGGCGATCCAGAAGCGGTCGTCCTCGTGCGGACCCTCGATCGGCACGCCCAGTTCCTTGGCCAGGATTCCGGCCTGGCCGCAGTGATCCAGATGGCCGTGTGTCAGCAGGATTTTCTCGATCGTCACCCCGACCTTGGCCACCGCGGCCTTGAGCTTGTCGAGATCGCCGCCGGGATCGACCAGCGCCGCCTTCATCGTCCTGGTGCACCAGATCAGCGAGCAGTTCTGCTCGAGCGGGGTCACGGGGACGATCCCGACGCGCAGCGGGGGTTCAGTCTGTTCGGTCATGGCGGCAAATGTGGCGAGCCTTGCGGTCAAGGGCAAGCCCGGTTTCGCGATCCGTTTGCACTGGACCGGCCGCTATGCCAGCTAGCGGTCGATCGCGGCACGGCGGCGCCACCGCGGCCGCGGCGAATGCAAGCAGGGAAGCCAATGACCGACATCGATCTGGCAGTTGAGACGAATCGCGAGCGCATCGCCCAGCTGGAGCTGATCGATTCGCGGCTGCGCTGGCTGTCATCGTGGATCATCCACAATGCCAACCACCTGCGCGAAAGCCGCGACGGTCTGAAAGTCGGCGGCCATCAGGCCAGCTGCTCTTCGATCACGACAATCATGACCGCGCTCTATTTCAATGCCTTGCGCCCGCAGGACCGGGTCGCAGTCAAGCCGCACGCCGGACCGGTGCTGCATGCGATCCACTATCTGCTCGGCAACCAGTCGCTCGAACAGCTGCAGGCGTTTCGCGGCCTGGGCGGCGCGCAAAGCTATCCCTCGCGGACCAAGGATCAGATCCCGGTGGACTTCTCGACCGGGTCGGTCGGTCTGGGGGTGGCGATCACCGCCTTCGCCAGTCTGGTCCAGGACTACCTGATCGCGCACGGCCAACTGGCGCAGGGCGATGCCGGGCGGATGATCGCGCTGATGGGCGATGCCGAACTTGACGAAGGCAACATCTACGAATGCCTGATCGAAGGCTACAAGCACGACATCCGCAATTGCTGGTGGATCGTCGACTACAACCGCCAGTCGCTCGATTCGACCACCGCGGACCGGATGTTCCGCCGCTTCGACGACATCTTCGAGACCTGCGGGTGGCGGGTGCTGACCCTCAAGCACGGCAAGATGCAGCGCGAAGTGTTCCAGCGCCCCGGCGGCGGTGCGATCGAGCGCTGGATCGACGATTGTCCCAATGCCGAATATGCCGCCCTGACCTATCAGGGCGGCGCGGCCTGGCGCACGCGGCTGAACGCCGATCTGGCAGATGAGCAGGCGGCGCTCAAGCTGATCGCCAGCATGGACGATGCCGATCTGTCGGCGCTGATGCTCAACCTTGGCGGCCACTGCATCGAGACGCTGCTGGATGCCTTCGCTGCGGCCGATGACGATCGCCCGACCATGTTCATCGCCTATACCGTCAAGGGCTATGGGCTGCCCTTCCAGGGCCACAAGGACAACCATGCCGGTCTGATGAACCCCACCCAGATCGCCTCGCTGCGGGCAAGCCTGGGCATTGCCGAAGGGACCGAGTGGGAACCGTTTGCCGGACTGGGCGATAACAGCGCCAGCGACCTCAAGGCCTTCGTCGAACCGCTGCGCGCGGTACTGGCGCGTTCGGCACAGCCGGCCGCGAGCATTGCGGTGCCCGGCGCGATCGCAGTGCCCGACGGGGACGAGCAGTCGACCCAGGCCGCCTTCGGGCGGATCCTGCTCGACCTGTCCAAATCCGGCCATCCGCTGGCCGACCGGATCGTCACGACGTCACCCGACGTGACCGTGTCGACCAACCTGGGCGCCTTCGTGAACCAGCGCGGGCTGTTCCGGCGGCAAGAGCTCAAGGACATTTTCGCCGGCTACAAGATCCCTTCGCCGCAGAAATGGGCGGGCCATCTGGCGGGCCAGCACATCGAACTGGGCATTGCCGAGAACAACCTGTTTCTGATGCTGGCGGCACTGGGGCTGTCAGGCCCGCTGTTCGGCCATCGCCTGCTTCCGGTCGGAACGGTCTATGACCCGTTCATCGCCCGCGGGCTCGATGCGCTGAACTATGCCTGTTACCAGGACGCGCGGTTCCTGCTCGTCGCGACACCGTCAGGACTGACACTGGGCCCCGAAGGCGGCGCACACCAGTCGATCAATACCCCTCTGATCGGGATGGGCCAGCCGGGGCTGACCTATTTCGAGCCCGCCTTTGCCGACGAGCTGGCGCTGCTGATGCAGTGGGGCTTTGGCCACATGCAGGCGGCAGACGGCGGTTCGGTCTATCTGCGCCTCTCGACCCGCGCGATCGCGCAGCCCGTGCGCGGCGACGATCGCTGGCAGGCCGATGCCCTGCGCGGCGGCTATTGGCTGCGCCAGCCGCAAGCCGGGACCCGGATGGCGATCGCCTACACCGGCGCGGTCGCGCCCGAGGCGCTGCGCGCGTGGGAGGAACTGGGCGAAGACCTGCCGGGCCTGGGCCTGCTCGCGATCACCTCGCCCGACCTGCTGCATCGCGACTGGTCGGCGGCCAACGCCTTGCGCAGCGGCGGCGCAGCGCGGCGGCCCAGTCATATCGAGACCTTGCTCGAACCGCTGGCAGCGGACGCCGGGATCGTCACCATGATCGACGGATCGCCCGCGGCGCTCTCATGGCTTGGTGGGGTCAGGGGGCACCGGGTCAGCCCGCTGGGGATCGACCGCTTCGGCCAGACCGGCGACCTGCCCGATCTCTACAGCACCTACCGGCTTGATCCCGAGGCCGTATTCGATGCCGCTGCGGAGATTATCCTGACGGGGTGACCGCGCGCAGCGATGCGAAGCGGCCGATCAGCCAGGTTCGGAACGAGGCGATGGCCGGATCGGCCAGGTCATCGGCGTGCAGCTTCAGGTAGTAGCCATAGCCATCCTCGATCACCGCATCGTAGGGCATGACCAGCGCGCCGCTGGCAATCTCGGCGGCAAACATGTCGACATCGCCCAGCATCACCCCGCCTGAAGTCATCGCATATTTCGCCGATGTCACCGCCGTGTCGAAGGCCAGCCCGCCCGACACCGGGATCGCGACGGCATTGCGCCGCAGATAGTCGCCCCACAGCAGGTCCCGCGGCTGGCCATCGAGTTTAAGGTGCAGCAGTTCCTGCCCGCCAAGAAACGCCTCGAGCGATTTTCCATCTGCATCCTTCGCCGTTTCCGCTGAGCACAGCGGCGCCACCCGGACCATCCACAACAGGTCGGTGACCAGGTCATCGACGTCCGGCCGGTCATAGACGATCGCCATGTCGAGCTCGGTCGAGGGCAGGCCCGTGACGTTGGCGCTCGACAGGTCGATCCGGATCTCCGGGTGCAAGCGGCGAAACTCGGCCAGCATGGGCATGAACATCTGCTGGAGCAGCGAGGGCGGCACGTGGAGACGCATCGCCCGCGCCGGTGTGCTCTCGTCGCGGATCGCGTTCATCGTCTGCTCGATCCGCTCAAGCGATTTTGCAACCACTGCCAGCAGTTCCGCCCCGGCCGGGGTCAGCGCGAGCCGCCCGCCGTCACGTTCGAACAGCTGCTTGCCCAGCAGGTTTTCCAGCGCGGCAACGTGCCGGCTGAGCGCGCTTTGCGACACCGACAGCGCCGCCGCCCCCGCGGTAAAGCTCAGATGCTTGCCGACCGCTTCGAACGCCCGCAGCGCGTTGAGCGGAAGCCAGCGCCGGTTCATGGCTGCCTTGTTCGAAATAGCCCTGCCTTTCCGATTACCCGCACCTGCGCCCGCCCTGATAGTCTGACTATTTGACATAGGGCTATGCCAAAAGTCGATTTCTCTAACCGGCCGCGCTGCGTCACAATCGCCGCAAGCCGATCTGTGAGGACATCCCGATGCTTGACCTGGCCTGGACCGCCGCCCAATTCGCCGCGCGCCGCGAGGGTCATTCGCTGCCGCAGGGGCTGTACCTAGATCCGCGCGCCCACGATTTCGATCTCGACGCGATCTACGGCAACAGCTGGCTGATGGCCGGGTTCGAATGCGAACTGCCCAAACCCGGCAGCTACATGGCGATGACTGTCGGCAAGTGGCCGGTCCTGATCACCCGCAACCGCGATGGCGAGATCAAGGCATTCCACAACACCTGCCGCCACCGCGGATCGCTGCTGTGCCAGCCGGGCAACGGATCGGCCGCGCGACTGGTCTGCCCGTACCATCGCTGGACCTACGATCTCAACGGCAGCCTGCTGGCAGCCGGGCGCATGCCGGCGGATTTCAGCAAGGCCGACCACGGGCTGAGGCCGCTCGCGATCGAGTGCATCGCCGGGGCGATGTTCATCTGCCTGGCCGACACGCCGCCCCCGATCGCGGATTTCGCGGCGAAGTTTGAAGCCTATGCCGCGCCGCACGATTTCAAGAACGCCAAGCTGGCCGCATCGGCCGTGCTGGTCGAATACGCCAACTGGAAGCTGGTGATGGAGAACGCGCGCGAGTGCTATCACTGCGCGACCGGTCATCCCGAGCTTTCGCGCACATTCCCGGTCGGCATGTCGAAGCACTTCGACATTGGCGAGGACGCGCGCAACGCTGCCTTCGCCGAACGGATGGACGCGCTCGGCATGGCGCATGCCGCGGTCGAGGGTCACTGGTGGCAGGTCGCGCGCTTCGCTCTCAACGAAGGCTGCGTCTCGATCTCTCCGGACGGAAGCCACCTGTCGAAAAAGCTGATGTGCGGCAAAGGCGATGGCGATCTTGGTTCGATGCGCTGGGCGATCGACCCGCACCTGTTCGCGCATGCCACGGCCGATCACGCCTTCATGTTCAGCTGCATGCCGGTCGGCCCGGCGGAAACCCACGTGTTCAGCAAGTGGCTGGTGCACAAGGATGCGGTCGAAGGCGTGGACTACCACCTAGACGAGCTGACCGACCTGTGGACCCGCACCAACCTGCAGGACAAGGAACTGGCCGAAAACAACCATGCCGGCATTTGCAGCCCGGGCTACACCCCCGGGCCCTATTCCGAAGATGCCGAGATGCTCGTGATGCGCTTTACCGACTGGTATTGCGACAAGGCGCGTGCATACCTTGCAACCCATGTCGATTGATCCGCCCGCCGGCGTCAGGCCGGAAACTCTCGCCGTCGCGTTCGGCTATGATCCGCAGACCGCTCTGGGATCGGTCAAGCCGCCGATCTACATGACGTCGACCTATGTCTACCCCTCGGCGCAGCATGCCAAACACGTGCACGAAGCCTTCTTCGACGGCACAGGCCCCCTGGCCGGCGAGGCGCAGCATATCTATTCCCGGCTGGGCCACCCCGGGCTGGACATTCTTGAAGCGCGGCTGGCCGCGATCGACGGGGCCGAAGCCGCGGTCGCCTACAGCAGCGGCATGGCCGCCCATTCCTCGATCGCGCTCGCCCACCTGCGCCCGGGCGACAGCATGCTCCACGGCCGCCCGGTCTATGGCGGCGTCGACATGCTCTACAACAGCATCATGCCGCAATACGGCTGCCATGCGGCGGTTTATGCCGACGGCACCGACGAGGCCGCCGTGCGCGCGGCGGCCGATCAGGCGCTGGCGCAGGGCCCGCTCAAGCTGATCATCGCCGAAACGCCGGCCAATCCGACCGCCGCGATCGTCGACCTGCAGCTGATGGTCAGCCTGGCCGATGCGGTCGGCGCGCAGCAGGGCCATCGTCCGCTGGTGGTGGTCGACAACACCCTGCTGGGCCCCTTCGCCCAGCGCCCGATCGAACTGGGCGTCGACCTGTGCCTGACCTCGCTGACCAAATATTGCGGGGGTCACAGCGACCTCCTCGCCGGCGGCATCACCGGCAAGCACGCCCAGATCGAATTGCTCAAGGCGATGCGCACGACCTGGGGCAACCATCTTGACCCTTACACCGCCTGGCTGGTCACGCGCAGCCTTGAATCGGTCCATGTTCGCACCGAGCGGGCGATGAGCAATGCCCGATCGGTGGCCGAATTCCTGCGCGACCATCCCAAGGTCGCGGGCGTCACCTACCTGGGCTTTCTGCCCGAGGGCAGCCGTCGCCGTGCCGTCTACGACCGCCAATGCAAGGCCGCGGGATCGACCTTCTCGTTCCATCTCCACGGCGGCGAAGCGGAAGCGTTCCGCATGCTTGACCGGCTGCGCCTGCTCAAGCTGGCGGTCAGCCTGGGCGGATCGGAAACGCTGATCTGCCATTCGGCCAGCACCACGCACTATGCGCTGACCTCCGATCAGCGACTGGAAGGCGGGATTACCGAAGGCTCGATGCGGCTTTCGGTCGGTCTCGAACATGTCGACGACCTGATCGCCGATCTCAACCAGGCGCTGGAGGCGGTATGACGACGCGCACGATTGATCCCCACGCCATCGACGGCAAATTCCCCGCGCCCGCCCAGCACTTCGCGGTCGTGGTGGTTGGCGCGGGTGAAAGCGGGACCAAGGCGGCAGTAGACGCTGCCGCAGCCGGCAACCGGGTCCTGCTGGTCGACGAGAACCCGGTCTCGGGCGCCTTGATCGGCAACGACGTGCCCTACTACTTCGGCGGCCGGGCAACGACCGCGGTGCAGAACAGCGAACGCATGGTCGAGACGGTCTTCACCAACATGCCGTGGCTGGAGGCCGCGCTTGATGCCGGGGTCGAGGTGCAACTCGGCACCACCGCCTGGGGGGTCTATCGCAACGGCCCGCTGGTCGGCAGTCTCCCTGCGCAGGTGGTCGGGCTGGCCGATGCCGAGCGATCGTGGCTGGTCGGCTTCGACCGGCTGGTGCTGGCCACCGGCGCGCGCGATCTGCCCATGGCTTTCCCCGGTTGGAACCAGCCGGGGGTGATGGGCGCGGCGGCGCTGGGCAAATTGCTTGAAATCTACGACGCCTTTGCCGGGCGGCGGATCGTGATAGCGGGATCGCACGATCTCGGCCTTGAAACCGCGTTGCTGGCCCACAGCCGCGGACTGGACGTCGTTGCGATCCTGGAAGTACGGGGGGCGCCGCAGGGCGACCCGGCGCTGGTCGCGCGGGCCGAGCAGGCGGGCATCGCCATCCGCTGCGGCCTGACCCCGGTCGAAGCCGGGGGCGGGATCGACGGGCTGGAATCGGTCTTGCTGTCCGATGGCAGCGCGATCGATTGCGACAGCCTGATTATGGCGGTGGGCCTGGTGCCGATGATCGAACTGGTCGACGCGATGAACGGCGCGCGCCGTTTCGACGCCCGGCGCGGCGGCTGGATCCCGGCCGGCGATGCCTCGGTCGAACTGGCCGGGCTTTGCGCCGGACTTGCCGACACCGGCTTCGATCACGCTGCTTACCGGCAGGACTGGATGGACGCGCTGGGCGGTGCCTGCGGCGGCGATACAATCATCTGCCAATGCGAGGAAATGACCCTGGCCGACCTGATCGGCGTGCAGCCGCCGCGCTATCTCGATCGTCCGCCGGCGCTGCGGCAACGGTCATTGAAAACCTTGCTGCAGGACGGTCCGCCCAACCAGGATCAGGTCAAGCGGCTGACCCGCAGCGGCATGGGCCAGTGCCAGGGCCGCCGCTGCCGCGATCAGGTCGCGATGATCCTCGCGGCCGAGGCGGGAACGCCGCTGGGCGAGGTGCCGCTGGCCACGCATCGCGCGCCGGTCCGCCCCTTGCCGCTCAAGGTCATCGCCGACTGGGAAGAAGGCGAGGAGATGCGCGCCGGCTGGGACGTGTGGATGGGGATCCCGACGCAGTGGGTGCCCTATGCCGACATCGGCACGCCGTTCGAGGAAGAGAACCGGCGCCGTCTGGGCGGGAACATGAGCCTGTGAGCGCGCAGCGGGTCGTTGTGGTGGGTGCAGGTGCATCGGGCCTCAGCGCAGCCTGGTGGCTGGCGCGATCCGGGGTGCAGGTGACCGTCCTCGACAAGGGTGTGGTCGGGTGGGAAGCATCGGGCCGCAATGGCGGCGGTTGTTCGCACTATCAAAGCCCGCTGTTCAAGGAAGAGCAGCGGCTGTGGCCGCAGATGGACGAATTGCTGGGCTATCCCGCCGAATTCAGCCCGGAACGGATCGTCATGGCGGTGACGCCGCGCCAGCTGGAGCAGTACCACTACATCGCCGAGATGAACAACCGGCTGGGCCACCGGGTCGACCTGCTCGATCCGCAGCAGGTGCGCGAAGCGGTGCCGCTGGCTGGCGACAACTGTCTGGGCGGCATCCACTACCGCTTCGGCGGCCACGCCAACCCGCATCGCACCGTGCAGGCCTATGCCTGGGCGCTGCAGGATCTGGGCGGCAGGATCGTGCAGCATTCGCCGGTGAGCGGATTCCGGACCGCAGGCGGCAAGGTTGCGGCGGTCGATAGCACCAGTGGCACGTATGAATGCGATGCCGTGGTGATCGCTGCCGGACCGCAGACCGCCACCCTTGCCGCGCCGCTGGGCATCGACCTGCCGCTGGCCGCGGCGCGCGCCGAAATGATCGTCACCGAGCCGGCACCGATGATGAAGCTGGGCGGGGTCGACGGCAATGGGCTCTATGGCCGCCAGACCCTGCGCGGCAATTTGGCCTACGGCGGCGGCCCGCACGAATGGGTGACCTTCGGCGATCTCGGTCCCGAAGTGAAGCCCAGCACCCCCCTCACCCGCAACTTGGCACGGCGGCTGGCCGAGCTGTTTCCCAACGCGGCCCATCTCAATGTCATCCGCTCGTGGGCCGGGGTGATCGAAATGACCCCGGACGGGCGCCCGGTAATCGACCGGCATGAGAACGTGACGCTGTGCACCATGTCGGGGGTCGGCTTCGGCCTGTCGCCCGCTTCGGGCCATGCGATCAGCGATCTCGTCCTGGAAGGACGCTGCAGCTTCACCGACATCGCCAAGCTGGCGCTCAGCCGGTTCGACGGGATCGCGGCGGACTGGCGGACTGACAAGGGCTGGCTGCCGCTCTGATGGGCAAATACTCGGCATTTTCGCTGCTGCGCGGCGCGTTCAACGGCCAAAGCCACTGGCAACCGGCCTGGCGCGATCCCGAACCGCAGGCCAGCTATGACGTCGTCATTATCGGCGGCGGCGGCCACGGGCTGGCCACGGCCTATTACCTCGCCAGCGTCCACGGCATCCGCAAAGTCGCGGTGCTCGAAAAGGGCTGGATCGGCGGCGGCAATACCGGGCGCAACACCACCCTGGTCCGCTCCAACTATCGCCTGCCGCAGCTGCACAACTTCTTCGAATTCGGGCTGAAGATGTGGGAACATCTCAGCGACGAGCTCAACTACAACGTGATGTTCAGCCCGCGCGGCGCGATGTTCCTGGGGCACAGCGATGCCGACATGACCAGGCTGGCCGAGCGCGGCGATGCGATGCGGGTCAACGGGATCGATGCCGAACTGCTCAGCCGTGACCAGGTCGCCAAGCTGGAGCCGCTGCTCGACATGTCGCGCGATGCCCGCTTCCCGATCGAGGGCGGCCTGATCCAGCGGCGCGGCGGCACTGCCCGCCACGATGCGGTGGCCTGGGGCTATGCCCGCGGTGCCGACCGGCTTGGCGTCGACATCATCCAGAAGTGCGAGGTCACCGGCTTCGTCAGGCAGGGCGATGCGGTGGTCGGGGTCGAAACCACCCGCGGGCGGATCGGCGCGGGCCGGGTCGGGATTTGTGTTGCCGGGCACAGCGGCCACGTCGCGGCGATGGCCGGGCTCAAGCTGCCGGTCGAAAGCCAGACCCTGCAGGCGCTGGTCACCGAGGGCGTCAAGCCGATGATCAACGGCGTGATCATGTCGCAATCGCTGCATTGCTATATCAGCCAGTCGGACAAGGGCGGGATCGTGATGGGCGGCGATCCCGACAACTGGCCCAGCTATGCCCAGCGCGGCCAGCCGATGGTCACCCAGGGCGCCATCGCCCAGGCGATCGCGCTGGTCCCGGCATTGTCGCGCCTGCGCATGCTGCGGACCTGGGCCGGGGTGACCGACATGAGCTTTGACGGATCGCCAATAATCGGCACCACCCCGATACCCAACCTCTTCATCAACGGGGGGTGGTGCTACGGCGGATTCAAGGCGACCCCCGCGTCGGGCTGGACCTATGCCCACACCCTGGCGACCGGCGCGCCGCATCCGCTCAACGCGCCGTTCGATCTGGACCGCTTTCGCCGCGGCGACACCATCGACGAAAACGGCGTCGGCCCGATGCCGAACCACCGCTAGGAAAGGGCACTGCGATGTTGCTGATCACCTGCCCGCACTGCGGCCCGCGCGCGCAGGTCGAGTTCGTCTACGAACGGACGGTCGATTCGCTGGTCGATCCGCACGTCGACCCGGCCACCGCGATGGAGCGCCTGTTCGCGCGCAGCAATCCGCGCGGCATCGACGAAGAGCTGTGGCGGCACAACTTTGGTTGCCGCGCCTGGCTGGTGATGACCCGGCACCGGGTAACCCATGAAATCCAGGCGATCCGCGCGGTCGGGCCGGAGGCGCTGCCATGAGCGGACCCGCACGCAGCGGCGATGCGGGAACGGTCCGCTTCACCTTCGACGGCCAGCCGCTGCTCGCGCGGTCCGGCGACACGCTGGCCGCGGCGCTACTGGCCAACGGCATCGGGCTGGTCGCGCGCAGTTTCAAATATCACCGCCCCCGCGGGATCATGGCGGCCGGGGTGGAAGAACCCAACGCACTGGTGACCGTAGGCACCGGCGGCCGAACCGAGCCAAACACCCGCGCGACCGATCTGTTCGTCTACGAAGGTCTGGCAGCGCGTAGCCAGAACCGCTGGCCCAATCTGGCGTTCGATGCCGGAGCCATGCTCGGCCTGGTCTCCAAGGCCCTGCCCGCCGGGTTCTATTACAAGACCTTTTTCGGGTCGGCAAAGTGGTGGATGTTCTACGAATGGTTCATTCGCCGCGCCGCCGGGCTTGGCGATGCTCCGACCCAAGCGGATCCTGACCGGTTCGCACATCGCGCGGCGTTCTGCGATGTCCTGATCGTCGGCGCTGGCCCGGCCGGACTGGCCGCGGCGCTCGATGCGGCAGAAGCGGGCGAGCGCGTCATTCTGGTCGAGCAGGACGCAGTTCTGGCTCCGTCACTGATCCGCGATCCGCAAGCGCTTGATCCGGCCTGGGCCGATACCACCGCGGCGCGGTTCCGCGCCCTGGGTGGGCGGATTTTGCTGCGCACCACCGCAGGCGGTTACTGGGACGACAACCTGGTCACCCTGAACGAACGCCTGGCCGAGCCGGGCCAGCTGCCCGATGATGGGCTTGCCCAGCGACTGTGGCATGTCCGGGCCGGGCGGGTTGTTCTGGCCACCGGCGCGCTCGAACGGCCGCTGGCTTTTGCCCACAACGATCGCCCCGGCATCATGCTCAGCCAGGCCGTGCGCACTTATGTTCGCAGGTTCGGAGTCCTGCCCGGGCGCCGCGTGATCGTGGCAACCAACAACGACGACGCCTATCTGACTGCAGCGGCGCTGCGTGACGCCGGCGCGGAGGTTGTCGCGGTGCTCGACACCCGCCCTGCCCCCGCCGGTGCGAGCAGCGGCTTTGCGGTGGTCAATGACGCCATTCCGCTTGCCACCAAGGGGGCGCGGCACTGCCTGCAGGAAGTCAGCGCCAGGGTCGATGGTAGGATCGTGCGCTGGCAGGCCGACCTTCTCGCCATGTCCGGCGGCTTCACCCCGGTGGTCCACCTCCACATGCAGGCCGGGGGTGCCGCACTGGACTGGGACCAGGCGAGCCAGGCGTTCGTGCCCGGCGCTGCGCGGCAGCAGGTCGTATCGATCGGTGCGGCGGCCAGTGCCGATCCGGTCGGTCCGACGCCGCCACCCGAGAATCCGGGCAAGGCCTTCATCGACTTCCAGAACGATGTCTCGCTGGGCGATGTCGATATCGCCTGGGCCGAAGGCTATCGCTCGGTCGAGCATCTCAAGCGCTACACCACGCTGGGCATGGCGACCGACCAGGGCAAGACCAGCAACATCGCAGCGCTGGGGCGGCTGGCGGAAAGGCAGGGTGTCGCCATTCCCGAAGCCGGGCTGACCACCTTCCGTCCGCCCTATTCGCCGGTCACGATGGGGCTGCTGGCCGGGCGGACCACGCGCGATGCCGGCGCGCATCTGCGCCGCCTGGCGCTTTACGATGTCCACGCCGCGCTGGATCCGATCTGGCAACCGCTGGGCTACTGGAAGCGGCCGCGGGCCTATCCGCAGGCCGGCGAGACTCTGGCCGCATCCGCGCTGCGCGAGGCGCAATGCGTGCGCCGCATTGTCGGCATGACCGACGTGTCGACCCTGGCCAAGTTCGAGATGAGCGGGCCCGATGCCGCTGCCTTGCTCGAACTGGTCTGCGCAACAACCGTGGGCCGGCTCGCGGTCGGGCGCGGGCGCTATACCTTCATGCTGCGCGAAGACGGCTTCGTGTTCGATGACGGCACGGTGTGGCGCCTGGCCGAGGATCGCTATCTGCTGACCAGTTCGACCGGCGGGGCCGACCGGATGGCCAGCCATATCTCGTACCTGCGCCAGGTCCTGCGCCCCGAATTCAGGGTCGCGGCGATCAATGTGCAGGAACACTACGCCGGGATCGCCATTGCCGGCCCCAAGGCAAGCCAGGTCGTGGCCGCGCTGATCGGCGAGGAGCCGCCGCGCCACATGTCGACGGTGCCGGCCGCGATCGGCGGCATCCCGGTGATCGTCCTGGCGGCAAGCTATAGCGGCGAACGGGCTTTCGAAATCTATGTCGATGCCAGTCAGGCCGAACCGGTCTGGCACGCCTGTCAGGGCGCGGTGCACACCCAAGGCGGCTGCCTCTATGGGCTGGAGGCAATGGAATTGCTGCGCATCGAAAAGGGACACCTGGTCGTCGGCGGCGAGATCGACGGACGCACGACGCCCCGCGATCTGGGGCTGGACCGGATGCTCAACAAGGCCGGCGGCTTCGTCGGTGCGGCGGGGCTGACCCGGCCGGCGCTGTCACAGGCCGGGCGCAAGCAGCTGGTCGGGCTCGAGGCGCTGGACGGGACGATCCCGGAAGGCGCCATGCTGGTGACTGACGGCGGCACCGCCGCCGAAGGGCACGTCACCGCGGCAGCCTACCGGGTAATCGACGGGGGCTCGATCGCGCTTGGTCACCTGGCCGGCGGCGCAGCCCGGCTGGGCGAGCAGCTGGTCGCGACCTCTCCGACCCGCGAACAATCTGCGCGCGTCCGGGTTGTGGCTCCGCACTTCTACGATGCGGCGGGAGAGCGCTACAGTGACTGACGTGACAATCAGCGTGTTGCCGCCCGCACCGCTCTTCGCGCTGGAAATCTGGGGCAATGGCACGGCTGTCGCCCAGCGCCTCGAACAGGTGCTGGGCGCTAAGCTGCCGGCGACGGGATCGTCGGTGCAAACCGCGACCGCGCGCTTGATCCGTTATGAGCCGACGGTGTGGCTGGTCGAAGGCGAGACGGCGGGGCTGGCCGATGCACTTGGCCCCGACGGCAGCCTGACCGCGATCGGCGGCGGCGTGGTGCGGGTGCGCCTGAGCGGGGCCGGCTGGCGCAGCTTGCTGATGGAGCACGGCGTGTTCGACGCCGAATCGCCGGAATTCGCTGCTGGTTGCAGCGCCGCGACGCTGATCGACCAGGTCAATGTCCGCCTGCTGGTCGAAAGCGAGACGTCGTGCCTGGCCTTCGTGCCGCGCAGCTATGCGCACGACATGCTGCATTTCTGGCAGGCAGCGTCGGAAACGCTGCCCTAGACCGGTCGTCCCGCCCGTCTCAGGCGTGCCAGTTGACGTGGTCGGTCAGCCACGGGACTTGCTCGAACAGCGGCGGGAAGGTCACTTCCCTCAGTTCTTTGGCGCAAATCCTGGCAATATCCTGCGGCAGCGTGCCCAGTTCGCCGACCCGGGCAACGATCTGGACCGTGCGCGAAAAGCGGCCCCGCGGCATTGGCTCGATCCGGGTCTTGCGCAGCAGTTCGGGCGCCGCCAGCAGGCAGATCGGCGAGGTGATCGTCCAGCCCAATCCCGCCGCGACCAGCGCAAGCTGCTGATGCGACGATTCGACTTCGACGACCTGGCGCAGGTTCAGCTTGAGCCGGACGATCTGCCGCTCGATCTGCTGGCCCATCCCGGTCAGGTGCGAGAAGCGGATGAACGGCAGCTCATCGTTGTCGACGTCGATCTGCAAGGGCTTGCGATAGTTTGCCGGCGTGACAATGACGAAGCCTTCCTCGAACACCGGGTGAAGCTCGACGTTGTCGCGGTGCTCCAGATTGTAGCTGCCGGTCATAAGCACATCGATGTCGCGGGCCATGAACTCGCCCTGATGTTCCTGCGAAATGCCCGACCGGATGTTCCAGCGCTCGGCGCGGTCGCCCAGGTTGCTCATGATCGTGGCGGTCAGCTGGTACGCCAGGCTGAAGGACATCGCCAGGGTCAGGCTGGCCAGCGGCAGGTTGGCGCCGACCCGGATGTCGTCATAGGTGCTGCGCGCCAGGGCCAGCAGCCGCTTGCCCCGCTCGAACATCGAACGACCGCTGGTGGTGAGGCCCAATGGCCGCATCGAACGGTCGAACAAAGGGGTCCCGATGCTCGCTTCGAGCCGGGCAATCGTCTGCGAAACCGCCGACTGGGTCACCTGCAGATGCAAGGCGCATTGCGACATCCCGCCCAGCTCGACGGTCATGATGAAGACCTCGATGGCGTGAAGATCGAACTCTTGAGTCGGCTTCATGGCTGAACCTGTTCCTCGGGATCTGCTCGCCCGTGAGCAATATTACACAGCCTAATAGCTTGCATGCCTTTTGGCCATGGCGCGCGACATCCGTCAATGGCGCAGGATTGCCGGATCGGCGCTGGCAATCTGGCGGGCCTCGATCCCGCAAAAGGGCTGGCGCCGTTCGCGCAGCAACAGCAGGACGGTGGCGCAGAAGGCGATCAGGCTGAGGCTCGCAAACATCGCCAGCATTCCGCCATACCCTGCCGGATTGGCGGCCGATGCCTGGAACCGGTCGTTGAGCCAGCCGGCACCGAAATTCGCCGTGGCAAGGCCGATGCTCTGGATCATGTTGATGAGGCCGAAAGCCGTGCCCACCCGGTGCCGTTCGACCAGCATGGCGGTCGATGGCCAGATCACCGCAGGAATGACCGAAAAGCTCATCCCCATCAGCATCGTGGTCAGCCACAGGCCATAGTCGGTTGCGGCGAGCAGGAAGAAGGTCAGCGGCATCAGCGCCGCCGCAAAGGTTAGCAAGCTGGCGCGGCGGCCGATCCGGTCGGCGATCAGCCCGACCACCGGGGTGGCAAAGATCGCGGCGGCAAAGACATAGGAGTTTGCGGTTCCCGCGTCGGCCAGGTTCATCCCCTTAACATCCTGGAAATACTGGATGGCAAAGGTCGAGCGGAAGGGAAAGAACACGCTGGCGAACAGGACGTTGAGCCACAGGATATACCAGAAGGAACGGCTGAATCCGGTCAGATCCCTGATGCTGAAAGCGGCCGCCTTGTGCCCTGCCGCGCGCAGGTGCGGCAGGCGGCGGTCTATCGCCAGGTACAGCGCAGCGGTGATCACCCCCAGCGCGGTCAGGCCCGCCGCGAGCCACAACGGCGCTTGCCAGCCGGCGGCATAGACATCGGCGAACCAGCTGGTCGATTTGTCGGCGCTGTAGGAGCCGACCCGCGCCATCGAAAAAAACAGGGCGATCGCCAGGGCACCGCCGCCGCGATGGAACCACTGCGCGATGCCGACCAGCAGGGCGATGTACAGGGTCTCGTTGCCCAGGCCAAAGAGCAGGCGCCCTGCCAGCATCAGCGCATAGGGATCGCCGATCGCGGTCAGCACCGCACCCAGGGTGCAGACCAGCGCGGCCAGCATGATCGCCATGGCCGCCCCGATCCGGTCGATCAGGATTCCGCCGACCAGCGCCAGGGCGATGTTGGGCAGATTGAACACCGCATTGAGCTGCCCGATCTGCAACTGGGTAAAGCCGCGCTGGTCGCGCAGCAGCCCCGCCACCGGCGCGATGCTGTCATAGGTATAATAGCTGCCCATGATGGTCAGTGCAGCCAGCGCCAGCATCAGCCACTTGAGCCGCGATCCGGCCAGGGGTTCCTGCTCCGTCATGCGATCCGCGCGCCCTGGCGGAGCAGCTCGCGCTGGACCAGCCCGACATCGACCTCCGCAAAGCCGCGGCCCGTCTTGATACCGATCGCTGCCGCAACGCCTGCGCCTTGCCCGGCGACCGCGCAGCACATCATGTTGCGCACCGCGGCGTGGCTGATCTTGTCGCCGCCGATCGTCCGGCCGGTGACGATCAGGTTGTTCACCCCCTTGGGCAGCATCGCGCGGTAAGGCACCTGGAAATAGCGCCCGGTGGTCGGCAGGATCAGGTAGCCATAGCCGTCGATGAATTCCGGGAAGATGCCGATGCTGTCATCGAAGCGCGCCTCGCCGCGGACATCGTCGCCGGTGAGGTTATGGGCCGCATCGATCTTGCGCGTATCCCGGATCCCCAGGGTCATGCCAAAGTTGCGCAGTTTCGCATCTTCGCAGCCGGGCATGAAGGCCTTGAGCGCCGCGATCGCGTGCATCGCCTGCTTGCGCCCGGCGATCTCGCCGTGGGTCAAGGCGTCGGGGTCGGTGCCGTCAAGATAAAGATGGCACATGTTGAGGTAGGTCAAGTCGCCCTGGTCCGAGACTGTCCCCCAGGTTCCAGCCATGGTCCTGACGCTGTCCGGGATCAGCCCAGCTTCCAGCGCCTTCTGGAACGGCTTGCGCAGAAAGGGCGAGAACATCGCCTCTTCCTTGCCGCTGGTCGTGACTTCCCATTCGCCGCCGGCGGCCCAATCGCCATAGGTTTGTGGATCGGCTTTGACCGCTTCGATGAAGCGCGCCTTGTTGACCCCGCACATCGAAAACATCACCGAAGCCGACATCATTTCATTCAATGGATGCTTGTGGGTGGGCGCGCCGGCGCGGTGCGCGATATCGGCATCGCCGGTTGCATCGATCACCCGCTGCGCCAGGATCGCTTCGCGTCCGGCCTTGCTCTCGACGATCACCCCCGTGATCGTATCGCCCGCCATGATCGGGGCGACAAACAGGCGGTGGAGCATCGGGATCACGCCGGCTTCCTCGACCAGCGTATCGGCGACGACCTTGAACGCTTCGGCATCGAGGCTGTGGCTGATCGATTGCGGCTCGGGCATGGCCGCCCCCATCGCCTTGGCCCGGTCCTCGAATTCGCGGCCGATCCCTTCGCTGTCGATCGTCGCCGGGTGGCGGTACCAGGCAAAGCCTTCGACCCCGACCTGGGTGATATTGCCGCCAAAGCAGCCATACCGTTCGAGCAGCACCGTTTCCGCGCCCGCCCGGGCCGAGGCCAATGCGGCTGCGAGCCCGCCCGGGCCCGATCCGACCACCAGCACCTCGGTCGTGCGGATCACGTCGATCTGGCGGGCAGGCTCAAGAATGCGGCCGCTCATCGCTGCGCCGATTGCCAATCCGGAGCGATATAGAAGGGCGCGTTCGAGGCAGGCAGCGGCTGCTTGCCGAGCACCAGGTCGGCGCCCTTTTCGCCGATCATGATCGTCGGCGCATTGAGGTTGCCGGTGGTGATCGAGGGCATGACCGAACTGTCGATCACCCGCAGTGCGTCCACCCCGATCACCCGCAGTTCGGGATCGACCACGGCCATCGGATCGCTGCGGTCGCCGATCTTGCAGGTGCAGCTGGGATGCAGCGCGCTTTCGACATGGTCGGCGATGAAGGCATCGATCGCTTCGTCGCTGGTGCACGCCGCGCCCGGCTGAATTTCACGGCCGCGCCACGGCGCGAATGCGGGTTGCTGGAAGATCTCGCGGGTCAGGCGGACGCAGGCACGCATCTCGGCCCAGTCGTCCGGGTGGCTCATGTAGTTGAACAGGATTTTGGGCGCGTCGCGCGGATCGGCGCTGCGCAGCGTCACCGTGCCCCGGCTTTTCGATCGCATCGGTCCGACATGGGCCTGGAAGCCGTGCTCGCTGGCCAGCGAGGTTCCGTCGTAATTGATCGCCATCGGAAAGAAGTGGTACTGGATGTCCGGATGGCGGATCCCGGCACGGCTGCGGATGAAGCCGCAGCTTTCGAAGTGGTTGGTCGCCCCGATCCCGCTGCGCAGGAACAGCCACTGTGCCCCGGCCAGCGCCTTGCCCAGCAGGTTCGCCTGCCCGTAAAGCGTCAAGGGTTTGGTGCAGGCCATCTGGAAATAGAACTCCAGGTGATCCTGCAGGTTGGCGCCCACGCCGGGCCGGTCGCAGCGCACCGGAATGCCAAGGTCCGCCAGCTCCTGCGCCGGGCCGATCCCCGACAGCTTGAGTAGCTGGACCGAATTGATCGACCCGCCCGACAGGATGACCTCGCGCCTGGCGCGAACTTGGTGCGACTTGCCGCCGCGTTCATAGGCGACCCCCACGGCGCGGGTCCCTTCGAACAGCACCTGTGTGGCCAGGGCGTTCTGGATGACCGTCAGATTGCCCCGCTTGCGCGCGGGATAGAGATAGGCTTTGGCGGCAGAACACCGCGTGCCGTTGCGGACGGTCATGTCCATCCGGCCAAAGCCTTCCTGGCGAAAACCGTTGTAGTCCTCGGTCAGCGCGTAACCTGCCTGCTGCGCCGCATCGAGCCACGCCTGGTGCAGCGGATTGCGCAGCGTGCCGTAGGTTGTCGACAGCGGGCCATCGCCGCCGCGGTATTCGTTGCCGCCCTCGGCGCGGGTTTCGGCCCGCTTGAAATAGGGCAGCACATCGGCATAGCCCCAGCCGCGCGCGCCCTCTTCTTCCTGCCAGCGTTCGAAATCGAGCGGGTTGCCGCGGACATAGACAAGGCCGTTGATCGACGACGATCCGCCCAGCCCCTTGCCGCGCGGACAGTTCAGCCGGCGATTATTGATGTGCGGTTCCGGCTCGCTTGCATAGCCCCAGTTCCAGCGCCGGGTATTCATCGGATAGGCCAGCGCCGCCGGCATCTGGATGAAGATCGAGCGGTCGCTGCCGCCAAATTCAAGCAAGAGGACCTTGCTCTGCCCATCCGCGCTGAGCCGGTCGGCCAGCACGCAACCGGCCGATCCGGCGCCGACGATCACATAGTCGAAGTCGAGACTCTCAGTATGGGGCATCGATCGGCTCCATCGCGACATAGACGCTCTTAAGCTGGGTATAATGCTCGATCGCGGCATGGCCGTTCTCGCGGCCCAGCCCCGATTGCTTGTTGCCGCCGAAGGGCAGTTCGATCGGCGTGACATTATAGCTGTTGATCCAGCAGGTTCCGGCATCGAGCCGCGCGATCACCCGGTGCGCCCGCGCCAGATCGCGGGTGAATATCCCGGCCGCCAGGCCGAACTCGGTGGCATTGGCGCGGGCGACAACCTCGTCCTCGTCCTCGAAGTCGAGCACCGCCATGACCGGGCCGAAGATCTCTTCGCGCACGATCGCCATGTCGTCGCGGCAATCGACGAAAATCGTCGGCTCGACAAAGTTTCCGCCCGCAATGTCCACGCGCTTGCCGCCGGTCAGCAGCCGTGCCCCCTGCTGCTGGCCAAGCGCGATGTAGCCCAGGACCTTTTCCATGTGATCGCGCGAAATCAGCGCGCCGATCTGGGTTGCCGGATCGAGCGGATCGCCCAGCACCATCGCCTCGGTCCGCTGCTTCAGACGCGCAAGGAAGGCGTCGCGAACCGACTTGTGCACGAACACCCGCGTTCCGTTGGTGCAGACCTCTCCGGCCGAATAGAAGTTGGCCAGCAATGCGCCCGACACGGCTTCGTCAAGGTCGGCATCCTCAAAAACGACAAGCGCCGATTTGCCGCCCAGCTCCAGCGTCACCTGCTTCAGCGTCCCCGCCGCATCGATCATCACCTTCTTGCCGGTGCCAACTTCGCCGGTCAGCGACATCTTGGCGATCCCCGGATGGCGGCTGAGCAAACGGCCGGTGGCGCCCTTGCCCTGCACCACTTGGAACAGGCCATCGGGCAATCCGGCATCGCGGTAGGCCCTTTCCAGCTCCACCGCGGTCAGCGGAGTCAGCTCCGCCGGCTTGAAGACCATCGCGTTGCCGCAGGCCAGCGCGGGCGCCGATTTCCAGCAGGCAATCTGGATCGGATAGTTCCAGGCACCGATCCCGCCGACAACGCCCAGCGGTTCGCGCCGGGTGTAGCCGAACGCGGCATCGCCCAGATCGATATGCTCCCCGGCAATCGTCCGCGCGAGGCCGGCGTAGTATTCGATGCAATCCGCGCCCGACACGACGTCGACCGCCAGCGTCTCCTGGATCGGTTTGCCGGTGTCGCGCGTTTCCAGCCGCGCCAGCTCCTCGTTGCGTTCCAGCAGCAGCTGCGCGGCGCGAAACAGGATGCGGCCGCGCTCCACGCCCGGTGTCCGGGCCCACAGCTTCTGCGCCTCGGCGGCGCGGGCGACGGCCTTGTCGACGTCCGCCTGACCGTCGATCCGGATGGTCGCCAGCACTTCGCCAGTGGCAGGATTGATCGTCTCGAAACTGGTCGGCGCCGGGCCGGCGCTGTCTTCGGGCAGCCGCGCCTCGGCCAGGTCGCGGTCGATCACCGCAAAGATCCAGTCGACCGGGATCTGGACATCGGACTTCCACGCACCGGCCAGGGCGGCGCGCAGCCAGAATCCGTCGATCAGCGCCGCGATCGTCTCGGCGATCCGGGTCACCGCCTCGGCGGCGACAAGCGCGCGCAGTTCGTGCTTGAGGTTGGAGACCATCCGTTCCTGATGGACCCGCTGCAGCCGGGCCAGCGCCGGATTGTACAGCGCGAGCCCCCAGAACGAGAGCCAGGCGCGCGATGCTTCGGAACTGAGTTCGCCGGGATTGAGGTGGGCCAGGACAAAGGCCCGCAGCCGGTCTTCGGGTTGTCCCCCGGCGGCCAGTGCATTCATCGGCCGGGTCGTCGCCCGCTCGACCAACTGGCGGAACGTGGCTTCGATCAAGGCATCGCGATCGCCGAAGTAATGCACCACCAGCGCGGCCGAGACTTTGGCGCGGCGGGCGACTTCGGCCATGGTGAACTGCTCGATCCCGGTGTCGGCCAGGGCCGCCAGGCTCGCCTGAAGCAACTGGACGCGGCGGTCTTCCGGTTCCCGGCGGCGCATCGGCTTTCCTCTTCCCTGACCGTTGAATGAACGTTCAATACCAATTTCGAAGCGATCATCCAACGGAAAAGCAGCCCCTCCCTCCGCACTATTAGCTGGTTTGATGATCATGATTATCACGCAACATTCTTGCTGCCGCATATTTTTTATATTTTATTTCAATATTTTATAGACGCAAATCAACTGATAATCCTGCCGCATTGGACTCAAATTGCGACAGCATCGCCGCTTTCGAGACAAGCGCCCGTCTTGCACGGATGTTCAATATGGGTCATTCTGCCATTTCAGGTTGAGAAAGATCGGCGGCCACCCAAACGGCAATCGGCATGGGGCCGCCCAAACTATGGGGGTTATCATGGCCAGTCGTTATCGCGCATCGCAATTGCATCTGTGGCTGCGGGCCGGCACCGCGTTCGGACTGATCGCTACGGCCATGACCGCCAGCGCGGCCTGGGCCCAGGCTGCGCCGGATGAAGCCTCGGCGAGCGACAACACCGGGGCCGACATCGTCGTTACCGCACAGCGGCGCGAGCAGAAGCTCCAGGATGTCGGTATCGCGATTTCGGTGCTCAGCCAGGAAGAGCTCCAGCATCGCTCGATCAACAACGCCACCGACGTCGTCGCGGCGATCCCCAACCTGAAGTACAACGCCTATTCCTCATCGCAGGTCGTGTTCAACATGCGCGGGGTTTCGCAGAACGACTATGGCGACCAGCAGGAACCGCCGGTCGCGGTCTATCAGGATGACAGCTACGCCAGCTCGATCACCACCGCGAGCTTCCCGGTCTTCGACCTTGCCCGGGTCGAGGCGCTGCGCGGCCCGCAAGGGACGTTGTTCGGCCGCAACGCCACCGGCGGCGCGGTCCAGTTCATCTCGAGCCAGCCGACCGACACCCTCGACGGTTTCGTCAAGGCAACCTACGGCAGCTATAACCAGACGACCATGGAAGGTGCCCTGTCGGGGCCGCTGGGCGATACGCTGAGTGCGCGCATTTCGGGGATCTACGACCGCGACGATGGCTACATCAAGAACATCACCCCGGGCGAGAAGGATCGCGGGGCCAACAACCACTGGGCCCTGCGCGGGATCTTTGCGCTCGAGCCGTCGAGCGCGTTCAAGGCCAAGCTGACGCTGCGCTATTCGCAGGCCGACAAGGAACGCCAGGCCGGCCTTTACAACTATGCCCCGGCCTGTTTCAACGCGCAGTTCCAGGGCACGTTCATGTCACCCACCGATACCTGCGCCTTTTGGGGCACGACCGGCACGGCCGGTCCGGGCTATCTCAATCCGTCGATCGCCGCATCGCAGGGCGGCAGCCCTTGGAAGACCGCCGGAACCGGTCCGGCCTATGTCGATCGCAAGATGTTCGGCGCGACGCTGCGGCTCGACGTCCAGCTGGGCGCGTTCGATCTGGTCTCGATCTCGGACTACCAGCACCTCAAGAAGTTCTACATCGAAAGCGGCGATGGCCCGCCCGAGATTCCCTATGTGGAAAACGTCACCCCGCCGCCGACCGCGCCCTGCCCGGCCCCGAACACCAGCCTGACCTGCTATGCCTCGGGCACGGTGTTTTATCAGGATGCGCGGGTCAACCAGGTTTCGCAGGAACTGCGGCTGTCGCGGACGAGTGACAACAATTTCCTGACCTTCGGCGCGTTCGGGATGATCATCGACGGGAAGTACAAGGCCAAGTACGCAACCCCCTTCGACGGCTATGACCCCAGCGTCAATTTCACCCAGCGGACCGAGAGCTTTGCCTTCTTCGCCCAGGACGAGTTCAAGATCAGCGACCAGCTCAAGCTGATCGGCGGGCTGCGCTATTGGCACGACCACAAGGTCGGCAACTATACCGCGGTGCACACCCTGCCGCTCTACGCGCTCTCGCTGCATTTCGGTCCGGACGGCATTTCCTATACCGATACGTCACCGGGCAGCACCAACGATCCGCTGTCGTGGAGCTATGGCAGCGGTGTGGACTCGGGGGTCACGATCACCCCGGCCGCAGCGACGCCCAGCTTCAGCAGCGTGACCGCACGCGCCGAGATCGATTACAAACCCAGCGACAATATCCTGCTCTATGCCAGCTACAACCGCGGGTCCAAGTCGGGCGGCTTCACCTTCTCGACCGGGACACCGTTCCCGTACCAGTTGGTCGATACGCTCAACAATCTGGCCTACAGGCCCGAAACCCTCAACGATTACGAGGTCGGGCTGAAGTCGACGCTGGCGCCGGGCACGACGCTCAACCTCGCGGCGTTCTATTACGACTACAAGAATTACCAGGCCTTCGTGCAGGTCGGGCTGACCCAGGTGGTTCGCAACCTGCCGGCCACGGTCAAGGGGATCGAGGCCGACTTCTCGACCCGGCCGGTCAAGGGCCTGACCATCCAGCTGTCCGGCGCCTATCAGAGCAGCGAGGTCAAGAACATCCTGCTGCCCGACGGCGCTACTGTGGTGAACCACGACCTGCCGCAGGCGCCTGAATTCTCGGGCAGCGCGATGGCGCGTTATGAGTTCGATCTGGCCGGCGGCACGGCGTCGATCCAGGGCGATGCCCTGTTCCAGAGTTCGATGTGCTTCACCGTGATGTGCGCCCCGGTCGAGCGGGAAAAGGGCTATGCCGTGGCCAATGCGCGGCTGGGCTTCACCACCGCGGACGACAAGATCGACGTCGCGCTGTTCGTCAACAACCTGTTCGAGAAGGCATACCGGGTCTACGCCTTCGACGGCTCGCTCTACTGGGGTGACGTGCTCGGCGTCTATGCCAAGCCGCGCACATGGGGCGTGAGCCTGCGCTACAACTTCGGCAAGTGATCCGGCAGGGTATCTGAACAGTGCGGGATCGCCAGCGGATCCGGTCCGCGGGCGATCCCGGCGCGCAGGCGCGGAAAGGACACGAGTGGCAAGTCAGGCCGAGACCGCGGGCATAGCGGATCAGCAGCAACTGCGCCGCCAGCTCGACTGGAAGGATGCCTTCTGGGCATCGAGCGGCGTGCCGGCCGGCGTCCTCTTGACGATGGGCGGCATCGCCACGGTGATCGGCCAGCCCAGCTGGGTGATCTGGATCGCGTCGATCCTGATGGGGTTCATCCAGTCGTTCGTCTATGCCGAGATTGCCGGGCTCTATCCCAACAAGTCCGGCGGGGCATCGGTCTATGGCGCGGCGGGCTGGCTGCCTTACGGCAAGTTCATCGCGCCGATTTCGGTGTGGTGCAACTGGCTGGCCTGGTCACCCGTGCTCGCGCTGGGGACCAGCCTTGGCGCGGGTTATGTCATGGCCAGCCTGTTTCCGGCCGATGCCGCAATCCGGACCTGGCAGATCCAACTGCTCGACCTGGCCTTCGTGCGCGACGGGCTGACCCTGCGGATCAACCTTGTCTCGATCATCGGCGCGCTGTTCCTGCTGCTGACCTTTGCATTGCAACACCACGGCGCGGCGAAAGCAGCCAATTTCCAGAAGGTGCTGGGCCTGCTGTGCATGGCGCCGCTGCTGCTGGTCGGCCTGGTCCCGCTGCTGACCGGCGACCTGCCGCGCGACCATCTCTTCCCGCTGCTGCCGATGCTGCGCGATGCGGCGGGCAACCCGGGTTTCGGTGTTTGGGACACCGCCGGGCTGACCCTGCTGGCCGGCGCGATGTTCGGCGCGGGTTGGTCCACCAACGGGTTCGAGACGGCGGTGTGCTATACCCGCGAATTCCGCGATCCCGCGCGCGACACGTCGCGGGCGATCATTGCCGCGGGCCTGCTGTGCATGGCGATCTTCACCCTGGTTCCGCTGGCGTTCCAGGCCACGCTGGGGCTGGAAGGGATGCTCGATCCGGCGATCTACGACGGTTCGGGCGTCGCCCAGGCGCTGGCACGGATCGTTGGCGGCGGCGCGATCATCGGCAACATGCTGATCGTCATGCTGGTTCTGGCGCTGCTGCTGATCGTGATGACATCGATGATGGGTTCGTCGCGCACGCTGTACCAGGCTTCGGTCGATGGCTGGCTGCCGCGCTATCTGTCGCGGGTGAACCACCACGGCGCACCGACCGCGGCGATGTGGACCGATCTTGCCTTCAACCTGGCCCTGCTGCTGGCATCGGACTATTTCGCGGTGCTTATGATTTCCAACGTCTGCTATTTTATCTTCAACTTCCTCAACCTGCAGGCCGGATGGATCCACCGGATCGACCGCAGGGACTGGAACCGGCCCTATCGCTGCCCGACCTGGCTGCTGGCGACAGGGGCGATCTTCGGCTTCGTCAACATGGTCTGGATGGGCGCCGGCGCCGATGTCTGGGGCAAGGGAACGCTGCGCAACGGACTGCTTGCCGTGCTGATCATCGTCCCGGTCTTCGCGTTCCGCCACTATGTCCAGGACAAGGGCAGGTTCCCCGTTTCAGAGGGCACCGCTGCCGATCCCTTCGAAAAGGCGGTCGTCGTGCCCCGCGCCGGTCTGCTGCCCTATCTGGCGCTGGCCGCCGGGATTGCGGTGGTCTGGCTAGGGCACCGCTGGGCGCTGCCGATCAGCTGACGCGCCCCTGGCGGTGCAGCGCAAGCAATCCGCGCAGCGTCCCCACGCACATCACCAACAGGACCAGCGCCAGCGGCAATCCGGTGGCGATCGCGCCGGCCTGGAGCGAATTGAGCCCGCCGCTGAGCAGCAGGACCACGCCGATCCCGCCGACGGCAAGCAGCCAGATCGACTTTTGCCGGAGCGGCGTGTCGGTGCGCCCGCCGGCGGTCATCGTATCGATCACCAGCGTGCCCGAATCCCAGCCGGTGACGAAGAAGATCAGGATCAACATGATCGAGACGAACGAGGTGATCTGCGCATAGGGCAGCGTGGCCAGCAGCACGTAGAGCTGGGTGTCGAGCGATGCCGTGGTCAGCGCCGGGGCCTTGCCCGCCACGATCTGGGCGATGCTGGCATCCCCGAAGATGGTCAGCCAGATGATCCCCAGCAGGCTGGGCGCGATCATTGCCCCGGCAATGAATTCACGCACGGTCCGGCCCAGTGAAATCCGCGCCATGAACATGCCGACGAACGGCGCCCAGCTGATCCACCAGGCCCAGTAATAGACCGACCAGTCGTCGTAAAACCCGGCGTCGCTGCGCCCGACCGGATTGGACAGCGCGGGCAGTAAGCGCAGATAGTTGCCGATGTTCCTGGCGAAATCGCCCAGCAGCTGCCACATCGGCCCGGTCGCCAGGACGAACAGCAACAGCGCCAGCGCAACCCACATGTTCGCTTCGCTGAGGATCCGGATGCCGCGATCGATCCCTCCGCGCACCGACAGGAATGTGATGCTGGCCATGATCGCGATCAGCGCCAGGATCGTCGCTGGCGAGCTGGCAACGCCATAGAGGTAAGTGATCCCGGCCATCGCCTGCTGCGCGCCCAGCCCCAGCGAGGTCGCCAGGCCGAAGATCGTCGCCAGCACCGCCAGCACTTCGATCAGATCGCCGGCCCGGCCCCACACTGCCTTGCCGAAGATCGGGTAGAAGGCGGACCGCATCGAAAGCGGCATGCCGAAGTCATAGGCAAACACCGCGAAGGCCAGTCCGGTCACTGCAAAGATCGCCCAGGGATGCAGCGACCAGTCGAAGATCGTTGCCGCCATGGCCAGGCTGCGCGCCGCGGCCGGATCGCCTGCCGCACCGCCCAGGGGCGCCCCCGCAGCCCCGGCGAGCGAGGACGTGAAGTGGGTAACCGGCTCGCCCACGCCGTAGAACACCAGCCCGATCCCCATGCCCGCGCCGAACAGCATCGAAAACCACGACATCCGCGAATAATCGGGGGTCGCCCCCTTGCCGCCGAGCCGGATCCGGCCAAGCGGCGAAAGCGCGACAACCACGCAGAACAGCCGCAATATGTTGCCGGCCGACATCAGCAGCCAGTCGAAATGCGCAACGGCGCCGCGGCGCATCGCCTCGAACAGACTGGCCGAGGCCTGCGGCGCGATCACGCTGAAGAGGATGACCGCGGCCGAGATGATCGCGGTTGGAAAGAACACGGCTGGGTTGACGATCATGCCGGCCCAGCGCCGGCTGGATTGACCATAGGCCGCGGGATCGATGTCCTTGGTCCAATCCCCCATGCCGTGATGTCCCCCCTGGCGCAGTTATTCGGCCGCCGCCGCAAGTGCGGCGTGCAACCACGGCGCGAAACTGCGCCATACTTCGACTTCGAAACGGTTTTCGCCAGTGCGCAGGAGGATGATCTCCACCGTTTCGAACACCGTACGCGTCGCGCGTCCGCTGGCGAAGCGGTCGAGATCGAGCGGGCACCCGGCCATCAGCACCGCGGCGGCGCGCGGCCCTTCGACCACCAGGCAAACCGCGCGTTCGCTGATTTCGGTAATGCCCAGCCTCTGGCCGTCCGGAATGGCAAGCGGCTGGTCGTCTGGCAGGCGCAGCAGCCACTCATCGGGACCAAGACAGGCCGCCGGCCCGATGGTCTCGCCAATCTGCGCCGGCAAGGGCAGCGACAGGGCCGCTTCGAGCACTGCGCGGTCGCGCGCGCGCAGCGAATAGCGGCGCATCGGCTGTGCTAACGCGACGGTCACACCGCGCAGGTCCAGCGGCGTGCTTGCAACCGGCTCAAGGCGCGCAAGGCGTTCAGACATTCAGCCGTGCCCCTTCAGGATCGTAGAAGACCATGCCGCTGACGACAGCACGATGGGTCTGGCCCGGCATAGGAATGTGCAGCGTTTCGCCCATCCGGCCCTGCCCGCCCGCAACCAGCGCCAGGGCGATCGAACGGCCCAGTGCCTCGCTCCAGTACGACGAGGTGACATGCCCGATCATCGTCATCGGAATGGCCTGGTCCGGATCGGCGACGATTTGCGCGCCTTCCTCAAGGATCACGGAAGTATCTTCGGTAAGCAGCCCGACCAGCTGCTTGCGCCCCGGCGCGCCGATGTCGGGGCGGACCAGGCTGCGCCGGCCGACGAATTCGGGCTTCTTCTTGCCGACCGCCCAGTCGAGCCCGGCGTCATAGGGGGTCACCGTGCCGTCGGTGTCCTGGCCGACGATGATGAAGCCCTTTTCGGCGCGCAGCACGTGCATCGCCTCGGTGCCGTAAGGCGTGATCCCATGGGCAGCGCCGTCCGCCATCAGGCGCTCCCAAACGGCGCGGCCATAGGCGGCGGGGACGTTTATTTCGAAACCAAGCTCACCGGTGAAGCTGACCCGGAACAGACGCGTCGGCACCCCGCAGATCGTGCCGTCGCGGATCGCCATATGCGGGAAGGCATCACCCGACAGGTCGATCCCCTCAACCAGCGGCTCGAGCAGCCTGCGCGCCATCGGCCCCTGCAGCGCGATCACCGCCCATTGCTCGGTCGTGCTGGTCAGCCAGACGTCAAGATCGGGCCATTCGGTCTGGAGGTAGTCCTCCATCATGTTGAGCACCCGGGCGGCACCGCCGGTGGTGGTGGTCAGGTGGAACCGGTCCGGGGCAAGCCGCGCGGAAACGCCGTCATCGGTGATGAAGCCGTCTTCCTTGAGCAGCAGGCCATAGCGGCACCGCCCTGGTTCCAGCGCCTTCCACGGGTTGGTGTACATGCGGTTGAGGAATTCGGCAGCATCGGGCCCGACCACTTCGATCTTGCCCAGCGTGGATGCGTCGAAGATCCCGACCGATGAGCGCACCGCGCGGCATTCGCGGTTGACCGCGGCGTGCATGTCTTCCCCGCCGCGCGGAAAATAGCGCGCGCGCCGCCACTGCGCGACCAGTTCGAATACTGCGCCGTTCGCTTCGGCCCAGCTATCGATCGGGGTCTGGCGGGTGGCCTGGAACAGGGCATCCTTGGCGTGCCCCGCCAGCGCCCCGAAGGTCTGCGGGGTATAGGGCGGGCGGAACGAGGTCAGCCCGATTGCGGTAACCGGCTTGGCCAGCGCGCCCGAAGCAATCTGCAGCCCGTTGAGGTTCGAGGTCTTGCCCTGGTCGGTCGCCATGCCGTTGGTGGTATAGCGCTTGATGTGCTCGATCGACTTGAAGCCTTCGCGCACCGCCAGCTTGATGTCCTTGGCCGTCACATCGTTCTGGAAATCGACAAAGGCCTTGATCCGCGACTGATCGCGCGGTGTGGGCAGGACGTCGATCACCACGCCGCTGCCGAAGTTCCATTTGCCCGAACAGGCGCCGACGCAGCGGACCTTTTCGTTGGGCTTGTCCGGCACATAGGCACCCAGCGCGGCATCCCAGGCCAGGCTGCCCTTGCTGTGCGACCACAAGTGCACGCTGGGGGTCCAGCCGCCCGCCATCAGCAGGGCATCGCAGGCAATCCGCGACACGCCGCTGCCGTCGTTGCGGGCAACGCTAATCCCGCTCACCCCGTGGCGGCCGTGCACGTCGCAGACGCTGTGGCCCAGCCTGACCGGGATGCCCAGCTCCTCCGCCTCTGCCGTCAGCGTTGCCGCCACCGTATCGCGGACATCGACAATCGCGGCGACCTTCACCCCCGCCCGGGCATGGGCGAAGGCATCGTGCCAGCCGCTGTCGTGCGAGGCCATCAGCGCAATCGACCGGCCAACCGCCACCGCGTGGCGCAGCAGGTAGGTTCTGGCGGCCGAGGCGAGCATCGCCCCGGGCACGTCGTTTCCGGCGAAAACCAGCGGGCGTTCGATCGCGCCCTGGGCCAGGATCACCTCTTCGGCGCGGATCCGCCACAGCTTTTCGCGGGCGCCGCTGCCGGTCTCGGCCAGATGATCGGTCAGCCGCTCGACCGCGCCGATGAAGTTGTCGTGATAATAGCCGAACGCGGTCGTGCGCGTGAGCAGCGTGATGTTCGGCGCGGCGGCCAGGTCTTTCAGGCTTTCCTTCAGCCACGGCCACAGCGCCGGATCGCTCAGCGCCCCGCCGCCTGGCTCGTCTTGTTCGTCGATCAGGATCACGCGCCTGGCAGTCCCGCTCGCTTCCAGCGCAGCGTCGATCCCGGCGGGGCCGGCCCCGACGATCAGGAGGTCGCAGTGGGCATAGGTCGCGGCGTAGTGATCGGGGTCGATCTCGCGCGGGGCTTCGCCCAGCCCGGCCATGCGGCGGATGACCGGTTCATAGAGCTTGTCCCAGCCCGAGCGCGGCCACATGAAGGTCTTGTTGTAGAAGCCTGCGGGCAGGAACATGCCCAGCCGGTCGTTGATCGCGCCAAGATCGTTCTTGAGCGAGGGCCAGCGGTTCTGGCTCGTCGCAACCAGGCCATCGTAGATCTCCACCGCGGTTGCGCGAAGGTTGGGCGTATGACGCCCAGGCCCGCGGCTGACCGAGACCAGCGCGTTGGGCTCCTCGCTTCCCGCCCCCAGCAGTCCGCGGGGGCGGTGATACTTGAACGAGCGGCCAAACAGCCTGACCCCGTTGGCCAGCAGCGCCGACGCCAGCGTATCCCCGGCAAAGCCCTGATAGGTCAAGCCGTCGAAGCTGAAGCTGATCTGGCGGCCGCGATCGCTGCGTCCGCCCTGGGCAAGCCGATACCCGCTCATCGCCGCGGCTCCCCGGCCTTGTAAGTCACTTCGAACTTGTCCGTCACCGTGTCGCGCACGGCATTGAAAAAGCGGCCGCAGCCGTGGATGTGGCGCCAGCGCTCATGATGGCGGCCGCGCGGGTTGGAACGGATGAACAGATAGTACTGCCAATCCTCATCGCTCAGCGCCGCTGGGTCGGCCGGGCGGGCGATATGGGCTTCGCCGGCATAGGCGAACTCGATCTCGGCGCGCTGCTCGTCGCAGTAGGGGCAATGGATCAGCAGCATGTCAGTGCGCCACCGCGGCAGCCGCGGCCTCGTCGATCAGGCGGCCGTTGCGGAACCGGTCGAGGTTGTAGGGCGCGTTGATCGGATGCGGTTCGTCCCTCGCCATGGTGTAGGCCAAGAGGTCGCCCGCCCCCGGGGTCGCCTTGAAGCCCCCGGTGCCCCAGCCGCAATTGACGTAAAGTCCCTTGACCGGCGTCTTGCCCAGGATCGGCGAGCGATCGGGCGTAACATCGACCACCCCGCCCCAGGTCCGCAGCATCCGCATCCGCCGGAAGATCGGAAAAATCTCGCAGATCGCGGCCAGGGTATGTTCGACGATGTGCAGCGCGCCGCGCTGCGAATAGCTGACGTACTGGTCGGTCCCGGCGCCGATCACCAGCTCGCCCTTGTCGGACTGGCTCATGTAGGCGTGGACGGTGTTGGACATCACCACGCAGGGGAAGATCGGCTTCACCGGTTCGGAAACCAGCGCCTGGAGCGGATAGCTTTCCAGCGGAAAGTCGAGCCCCGCCATCTGCATGATGACCGAGGAATTGCCCGCCGCGGAAACCCCGATCCGCTTCGACGCGATGAAGCCGCGTTCGGTCTCCACCCCTTCGACCGCGCCGTCCGCGCCGCGGCGAATGCCGGTTACGGCGCAGTTCTGGATGATGTCGACCCCCAGCGCTGCCGCCGCGCGGGCATAGCCCCAGGCGACGGTATCGTGCCGGGCGGTGCCGCCGCGGCGCTGCAGCGCGGCGCCAAGCACCGGATAGCGCGCACCAGGCGAGACGTTGAGCGGCGGGCAATAGTCCTTGGCCTGCTCGGTCGTCAGCCATTCGTTGTCGACGCCGTTGAGCCGGTTGGCGTGGATGTGCCGCTTAAAGCTCTGCACATCGTGGACATTATGCGCCAGCATCATCACGCCGCGCTTCGAATACATCGTGTTGTAGTTGAGCTCCTGGCTCAGCCCGTCCCACAGCTTGACCGCGTGATCGTAGAGATGGGCACTTTCGTCATAGAGGTAGTTCGAGCGGATGATCGTGGTGTTGCGGCCAGTATTGCCGCCGCCCAGCCAGCCCTTCTCGATCACCGCGACATTGGTGATCCCGTACTTTTTGGCGAGGTAATAGGCCGCGCCAAGGCCGTGACCACCCGCGCCGACGATGATCGCGTCATAGCTGGGCTTGGGCTGCGCATCGGGCCACTGCTCGGGCCAGCTCTGATGCCCGCCCAGGGCCTTGGCGAACAGGCTGAAGGCGCTGAACCGGGTCATGCTGCGGCCCCTGCCAGCGGGGCATAGATCACCATCATGGTGCAGCCATCGCGGCTTCCCGCACGGTGCATGGTTCCGGGCATCCGCACGACAAAATCGCCCGCGCCGTAACTGGCCTCGTCGTCGAAGAAATCGCCCTCCAGGACATAGATCTGCTCGATCGTGTCGTGCGCGTGCATTGTGCCCAGCGGGCCCGGCGCAATCCGCATCAGCATGGTCCGGTAACCTGCCGGATCGTCGATCAGCGCGCGGACAATCTCGCCCGGCCGCTCACCGGCAAGCCAGTCAGCTGCCTGAATCTTTTGCGAACCGGCCGCCGGCAGCGGATTGCCCTTGGTCATCGTGCCACCTGCTGGAGCGCGGCCTTTGCCCGATCGACATAGAAGTCCTTGAAATCCTCGACCAGCTTCTCTTCCACCGCATAGGGCCCCTGGCGATAGCCATCAGTGGCAATTCCGATGTGGTTGAGGTGCGAGAAATGCCCGTCCTGGTTGTTGGTCGTGCGCCACAGCGCGGCGATGTGATCGGGATCGTAGTCCACCCCTTCGACCGCGTCTTCGTGCACCAGCCAGCTGGTCCGCAGCAGGGTCTTGTCGGCCGACAGCGGGGTGAGCGAAAACGTCACGACGTGATCGCAGCAGAAATGGTGCCAGCTGTTGGGCTGGGTCCAGACCGACAGACTTGACGTTTCCGGCTCGGTAAACGGACCGATCAGCTTCTGCGACGCGAGCTTGCCGTCGATCGACTGGGTCACCGCGCCGTTCGCCAGCGGCAGGCGTGCGACCCGGTGCCACCACCCGTCGGGGAACTCGATCAGGTCGCGGTAGATGCCCAGATCCTTCCACTGCTCGCGCTTGGCCTCGACCATGGCGTCGAACGCGCTGTCATCGACAACGTCGGCCGCGCCGTCCTCGGGCAGGCCCTTGCCGAAGCCATAGGTGCCCAGCACGCTGATCAGTTCGGGATGGCCGGCATCGCAGTGATAACACTCGCGATTGTTTTCCATCACCAGCTTCCAGTTGGCGTCCTCGATCAGGTTGTCCTGCACCGCCACCTTGCACTTTTCCAGATCGTAGACCGCGATCTGGTCGACAATGTCGGCCTTGACCCGGTCGATCGGCGGCGGATTGTCGTCCATGCAGATGAAGATCAGCCCGCCGATGTTTTCCAGCGCCACGGGGACCAGTCCGTGGTCCTTCTTGTCGAAATCCTCCGCCATGCTCCGCGCGGCCAGCAGTCCCCCATCAAGGCCGTAGGTCCACTGGTGATAGGGGCACATCAGGCGCGGCGCGCGTCCGCGTTGTTCCTGGCAGATCCGGGCGCCGCGGTGGCGGCACGAATTCCAGAAGGCCCGCACCTGGTTGTCGCGCCCGCGCACGATGATCACCGAATTGCTGGCCAGTTCGAAGACGAAATAGTCGCCCGGGTTCTTCACGTGGGCGACGGTGCAGGCATAGAGCCACACCGACTTGAGCATGACGTGGACGTCGAACTGGAACGCCTCTTCGCTGACGTAGAGTTCGCGCGGCAGGGTATAGCCGGGGCGGTTCTGGTTCAGCCAGGTGGCAATGGGTTCAAGGCGCGACATGGGCTCAGCTCCTCAGCGCATTGTTGTCCGGATCGAATGGGGAATCGGCGATCACCGTGGCCTTGTAGCGCGCGCCGAGGATGACGATCTCAAGCTCGGTGCCGACCTCGCCGCAGGCCGGGCTGACCATCGCCAGCGCCAGGCTCTTGCCGCAGCGCCAGCCAAACCCGCCCGAGGTGGCGCGGCCGACCAGATCGGTCCCGCGATAGATCGCTTCGGAGCCGCGCGCATCGGCATCGGTTACCCCGTGGACTTCCAGCGTGACCAGCCGATTGGCCAGCCCCTTGTCGCGCCAGGCAAGCAAGGCATCCTTGCCGAAAAAGCCCGGCTTCTTGAGGTTGATGAAGCGATCGAGGCCGCTCTCGTGCGCCGAATATTCGACCGACAGTTCGCGCGGGATCAGCTTGTAGCTCTTTTCCAGCGCCATCGCGGTCATCGCCCGGATCCCGAACGGCTTGATGTCGAATTCGGCCCCGGCCGCCATCAGCTGGTCGAAGATGTAGTTCTGCATCTCGATCGGGTGATGGATTTCCCAGCCCAGTTCGCCGATGAAGTTGACCCGCAGCGCATCGACCGGCGCCAGGCCGATGCTGATCCGCTGGCCGGTGAGCCACGGGAAGGCTTCGTTCGAC
>JBJTLX010000301.1:0-8144 GCA_046063245.1 Novosphingobium sp. | reverse complement strand
CGAGGTGCAGCGCCGCCTCGTCGTCGAAATACCAGTACTTGCGGTCGAGCGGGAAGCGCGGACTGGGCAGGGTGACGATCCGCGCGCCGGGGCCGCGTTCGACCACCCCGGCCTTGTCGCCGGGGGCGAGGATGACAATCTCGTGGCCAAGCTGGGGGCCGAGCTGCAGCTTCTGCTCGATATAGGTCTTCACCCCGCCGCCCTGCGGGGAATAGAAGGCGCAGACATCGACGATGCGCAAAACCGTGCCCCCCTTGCCCCGGATTACTGGCTGAGCGGACCGAAGCTCATCAGCCCCTTGCGGTAGTTCATGACGATGGTGGTCTGCGAAACCCCGCCGCTGCTGACCGCCAGCCGCGTTGCCGCGGCCTTGGGCTTGCGCATCCCCAGCTTGGGATTGCCGGTAAAGCCGATCCCGTCGACCGAGAGGCCGAACTTGCGGTTGGCATCGCGGTCATGCAGCACGGAAATGCTGTAAGTGCCCGGCCCCGGAATGCGCACGCAGACCTGGACGTTGCCGCTGGCCGGCACCGCCATCTCGACCCGGCGAAAGGTCTTGCCGGCCGACACCAGGATGTTGTCGTCGGCCAGGAAATCCTCGTCGTTCGACGGATAGACCTCGAGCTTGAGGTTGCCCTTGCGGTCCTTGATGCCCGCGACATTGACCAGCAGCGCCGGGCCGCTTTCGCCGGCGCGGCAACGCCCTTCGGCCTTGCCCAGTTCAGGGGTGGAGGGGATCAGCGGTCCGGCCAGCGCCACCAGCGGCGCGGCCAGGGCCAGGCCCAGACCGGGACCAATAACGGCTTTGTTCACTTCGTGCTCCTCGACTCTATCAGCCCGACCAGGCCGACGATCGCGCCGACGGCCAGATGGGCAATCAACAGCATGGCCGCCATCAGCGTCATCAGGCTTGCCACCTGAACCTCGTGCCCCAGCAGGAACACGGCCAGACCGGCAAAGACGACGTCCTTGTTGGGCAGCAGCGGCAGGCGCGAAAGCAGCATCCGGAGCGTCGCCAGGACGATCCACAGGTCCACCGACACGTCGGGCAGGACCAGATGCCACATCAACGCCGAGCACGCCAAAACCACAAGGATGCGCAGCACATGTACGACGGAAATAAACCACAGTTCACGTTTCGGCAGGGTGAACAGACGCTGGCGGAACAGCAGGATCGCGAACGAGGTGATCAGGATCACCCCCAGCGACATGAAGGTGCTGCGCATTTCCATGCCGATCTGGCCGGACGCGACCAGCGGCCAGGTGAACACCAGCATCACCAGGGTCATGACGTTGCCGGTCAATGCCGACAGGATCGTGACGTCCTTGATCGCCCCGAACGGGGCCGCCTCCATCTTGAGGTGGCTGCGCGCCCAGCTGTAGAACTGCGCCTCGCCCAGATAGCCGAGCAGCAGTTCGTTGCTGACCAGCTTGCGCAGCAGCGCCGCCATGCCCGATCCGAACGGGATCGGCCACAGCCGCCGGTAGATCAGCCATTCGCTGAGCGGCAGCGCCATGTAATAGGCTGCGAAGAAGATCCAGAAGCCCGGATGGCTGGGCACCAGTTCGAGCACCTGGCCATATTCCAGCTTGCGCATCTCGATCACGACGGCAACCAGCATCGCCAGCGAAACCGCGGCGCTGAACCACCCGGCCCAGCGCGTCCGCTTGCTCTCGTCCGCCGGGGTCAGCGGCAGCGGCACGGTTGGCGGCGCGCTTGGCGGCAGGGGGTCGACGACAGTCGTATCAGGCATGACCTGCGCTCAAAAACGCCGCTGCGGCGGACAACGGGCCTGGATTGCGCCTGCTTGCGCGGTGCAGCGCCGTTTGCCGGCGGGGTGATGCAACGTACCTCAAGCGGGCGTCGCCTTGGCAGATTTCGACAGCGATTGAAAGAGCGCAAGGTAACGCGGCGCCGCCTGGCTGAGCCGGAACGGCGCGGCGGCGCGGCGGGCAGCGGCAGGATCGAAGGGCATGGCACAGGCATCGGCCATCGCCCGGGCCAGCGCGGCGGGATCGCGGGGCGGGACCAGAATGCCGAATGCGCCATCGCCCAGCAGGCCGCGCATCGAGACACTGCAAGCGGTGCTGGCGATCGGCAGGCCCGCGGCCAGCGCCTCCAGCGTCACCGCGGGCACGCCTTCATAGTCCGACGACATGACGAAGCAGTCGGCCTCGCCCAGTGCCGCGGTGGTCGCACTGCTGTGGCCGGGCAAGGCCAGCCGGTCGGCAATGCCAAGCTGCCGCGCCAGTTTCTCGAGCCGGGCGCGCTCGCCGCCCTCGCCCAGGATCGTCAGCCGCGCGGTCTTGTCAGCCAGCAGGGCAAAGGCGCGCAGCAGCACGGGAAAGTTCTTTTGCCGCGCCAGCCGCCCGATCGAGAGATAGTGCGCCCCGGCAGGCGGCACGGCGCCCCGTGGCAGCGCGCACAGCGCAGCGTATTGCTCTTCGCCCAGCGAAGGATCCTCGATGATCGTGATGCGGTCGTCCGGCACGCCGACCCAGCGGGCAATTTCATCCCGCATCGGCGCGGCCATGCCGACGAAGTGGTCGATCAGCCGCCCCTGGATGCGCAGCCAGCGGTGATAGAACCAGCGCACCGGTTGCGGCAGGTCGCGGCGTTCCAGATCGTTGCTGATCTTGATCGCAACCGGCGGGCAGCGCCGTCCCAGCACCAGCTTCAGCACGGCGATGACCACGGCATAGGTGTTGCCCGAACAGAAGATCACATCGGCGTGCTCGCGGCGCAGATAGCGGATCGTGCGCCACATCATCCACAGCGTCTCGAAACTGCGGGTCGGGACCGGCTCGGGCTCCAGCAGGTAATTCAGCGGCGGCGCGTCCGGCGCCATCGCCCCTTCACGCCGCCCCAGCACCACGGCGACCTCTGCCCCGGCGCCCTGCCACGCCTCGCACAGCCCAAACGCGACCCGCTCGACCCCGCCGGGTTCGAAGCTGTGGATCGGCACGGCGATGCGCAGCGGTGCACTCATCCCGGCAGCAGATCGGCGTAGCGCCCCGCCGGCCGCCGCGCCGCAAAGGCCGAATAGGTCGCCTCGATGCTGTCGATCAGCGCGGGCACGGTGGTATCGCCGGGATGGACCGCGATCCGCATCACCTTCTGCACGTGCAGCGCCTGCCGTGCCAGCCCGGCAAAGAAGCGCGACGACAGCTGCCGCCCCCTGCTGCGGCTGGCCCAGGTGATCACCGGCCCCTTGGCAAGGATCCGGCCCGTCGCCGGTTGCCAGACGCGGAAATGATCCTCGGCCAGGGTAAAGCCACTCTTGGCCAATGCCGCGCGGGCTCCCTCGCCATAGAGCCAGGCCGGGGCGATGAAGCCCGCCGCCGGGCGCCCGATGATGTCTTCGAGCAGCGCCTTGCCGTCGGCCATGCGCTGCGCCGCAACCGCTTCGCTGAGGCCGAGAAACTCGCCCTCGCCCGCGGTCATGTGCTTCGCCTTGAACGAGGCCGCGCCGCTGTGCTGCGCCAGGTCCTTGTGGAACCAGCCGTGGACAAACATTTCGACCCCGGCGTCGGACCAGCCGCGCAGCTTGGCCTGAAAGGCCTTGGCCTCGGCCAGCGGCGCTTCGCTCCAGTGATCGGCCACCACCAGCATGGCGAATTTGGGCCCGCCGAGAATGCGCGAGAGCTGATCGGCGAGCTGGTCGACCTCGCGCTCGAAGCGCGGTCCGACATCGTGGATCGAGGCGAGCAGGCGCTTGGTCACAGGACAGGCATCTGCTGGCTGGCGCAGTGGAAGCTGCCACCGCCCGCAAGCACGGCATCGGCGAGAATTCCGATCACCGCGCGGTCGGGGAACAGCGCCTGCACCGCGGCCACCCCCTCGGCATCGTGCACCGTGCCATAGGTCGGCACAACCACGAGGTTCGAAGTGATCGCGAAGTTCATGTAGCTGGCCGGTTCGATCCGCCCACCGGCGCTTGTCACCCGTCCCGGCGAGGGCACATCGCGCACGCTCACGCCGAACGCCTCGGCTCGGGCGCGCGCATCGGCATAGATCGCGGCATTGGGATCGTCCGCCCCGGTGGCGCGCGGCAGTGCCAGCACGCCCGGCGCGACAAAGCGGGCGAGGTTGTCGACATGGCCGTCGGTATGATCGTTGATCAGCCCGTCGCCCAGCCACAGCACGCGGTCGAAACCCAGGTCGCGCTTCAGCCGCGCTTTGAGATCGGCGCGCGACAGCGCGGGATTGCGGTTGGGATTGAGCAGGCATTGCTCGGTGGTGACGACCAGCCCAGTGCCATCGCCATCGAGCGCGCCGCCCTCCAGGATCCAGTCGGCAGTCTCGACCGGCAAACCCGCGCTCTCGGCCAGCTCGGCGCCGATCTCCTGGTCGCCGTCCATCACGTATTTGCCGCCCCAGCCGTTGAAGCCGAAGCGCATCGCCAGCGGACCCTGCGGTCCACCAACGACCAAAGGCCCGGTATCGCGTAGCCAGACATCGCCATAGCGTCGCACGTCCAGCGTCACCGCCGCCGAACAGAGCGCCTTTGCCCGCGCCGCATTGGCATCGTCGCGCACGATCAGCCGCACTGCCTGCCCGCTGTCCGCGACGGCATTGGCAAAGGCCGCGATCTGCTCCTGCGCGCGGCCCAGAAACCCCGGCCATTCCTCACCATCATGGGGAAAGCCGATCCACAGCAAGCGCTGCGGGTGCCATTCGGGGGGCATTGTCACGGTCATGCGGGGTTACTTTGCGCCCGCGCGGCTCTTGTCGCGGATCAGCCGGAACTCGTCGGACTTGTGCCAGTTGGGCCAGGCGGTGCTGTCGGCCAGGGCGCGGCCGAGGCGGTAGTAGAGCACCGCGTCCTGCTGCGGGCCGGACCAGTCCCAGTCGGCGTCGAATTCGTCGCTCGGCTGGTGATAGTCAGTGCTGGTGTAGCGCTCGGCCGCGGCCTGGCCGGCGGCCGTGCCACCCTTGATCCAGTCGTTGCCGCGCTCGACCGAGAACATCGGCACGCCGCGCTTGGCGAAGCTGAAATGGTCCGAACGGTAGTAATGGCCGCGTTCGGGATGATCCTCGCCGACGATCGTCAGGTTCATCGCCTTCGCCACGGTCTTCAGCACTGCGGTCAGTTCGGACTTGTCGCCGCCAGTGACGCTGACATTGCGCGCCGCGCTGCCCGGCAGCAGCGCGTCCATGTTGACCCCGCCCACCGTCCTGGCCAGCGGATAGACCGGGTTGCGGGCATAGTATTCGCTGCCCAGCAGCCCCGATTCCTCTAGGGTTACCGCCAGGAACACCTGGCTGCGCGCCGCCGGGCCGGCCTTGCGATTGGCCTCGGCAATCGCGGTCAGCGCGGCGACGCCGGTGGCATTGTCGATCGCGCCGTTGCAGATGTCATCGCCGGTCTTATCCGCTTCGCAGCGGCCAAGGTGGTCCCAGTGTCCGGTGTAGAGGACATATTCGCCCGGACGGGTGCGGCCCGGCTGGATGCCGATGACATTGTGCGACATGGCGCGTTCGACCGCGTTGTCGAAGCCGAGGCTGGCAGTGGCGGAGAGCGGCACCGGCTTGAACCCCTTCTGCCCCGCCGCCGCGGTCAGTGCCGCCAGATCCTGGCCCGATGCGGCAAAGATCTTTTCGGCCACGCCCTTCTGGATCCAGCCGTTGGCCAGGGTCTGATCCATGCCATTGTTGGCCGACTGGACGAAGTTCTGCGGGCCCGACCAGCTCGACTGGACGACTTGCCAGCCATAGGCGGCGGGGAAGGTATCGTGGACGACCAGCGCCCCCGCCGCGCCCTGCCGCGCGGCTTCCTCGAACTTGTAGGTCCAGCGCCCGTAATAGGTCATGCGGCGGCCCTTGAAGAGACCGTCCTCACCGGTCATCGCATAGTCGGGGTCGTTGACCAGGATCACCGCGATCTTGCCCTTCATGTCCAGCCCGGCATAGTCGTTCCAGCCCAGTTCGGGGGCGTTGATACCATAGCCGACGAAGACCAGCGGGGCGTCGGCGATCTGAGTCTTCGGCGTGATGCGGTACGATCCGGCGACGAAATCGCTGCCCGGGGCGAACGACAGGGTCTGATCTCCGGCCTTGACCGTCAACGGCGTCGCGTTCTTCGCCTCGATGATCACCGTGGGTACATCCTGGGTCCACTTGCCCTTGTTGCCGGGCTTGAGACCGGCCGCCTTGAAGCGGGCAATGATCGTATTGACGGTCTTGCCCTCGACCGCAGTGCCAGGACCACGCCCTTCATAGTCGTCGCCCGACAGCACCCGGGTGACATCGCGCAGGGTGGTGACCGAAATGACCGGTGCCTTGGCGACCGGGGCTTTGGCCGCGGCCGCACCGCCCAGGATCAGGGCGGCGGTCGCACAGACGGCGGCAAGCGGGCGGAGTTTAGACAACATCATGGGCGGGGCCTTTGGCGAGGGACGGATTACCCGGGGATGTGGCAGAGCCTCCGCCCCCCGGCAAGGGCCTGGCCGCGCGCGACCTGCTTGATTGCAAGGGCGGGAGCGGGCATCGCGGTGGCAATGACCCCCGACTGGACCGATGCGCTCCGCCGCGCCCGCGATCACGCCCCATTTCTGGCGGGCGGGCTCGACCGGCTGCCTGCTTTGGAAGCCCTGCTGGCCGACGGTCAGATCGAGCCGGCGCTCGAGGCGGCGCGGCGTGCCGGTGACGGCGCGGATTCGGTGGCGTCGGCGCTGCGGCGCGAAAAGCGCGCACTGGCGACCGTCCTGGCCGTCGGCGATCTGGCCGGGGCGCTGCCACTGCTGCGCGTCACCGGCGAACTGTCCGATTTCGCCGACCGCGCATTGGGCGCCGCGATTGCCGACGCGATCCGCCAGCGCGTGCCCGATGAGCAGCCTGCCGGCTTTCTCGCCCTGGCGCTGGGCAAGCACGGCGCGCAGGAGCTCAACTATAGCTCCGACATCGACCCGATCCTGCTCTACGATCCGGCCCTGCTGCCACGCCGAGCGCGCGATGAGCCAGGCGAGGCGGCGCAGCGCGTGGCCCGCACGCTGATGCAGACGATAAGCCACGTCGATGCCGAAGGCTATGTCTTCCGCGTCGACCTGCGGCTGCGCCCGGCCAGCGAAGTCAGCCCCTTGGCGATCCCGATCGAGGCGGCGCTGACGCATTACGAAAGTTCCGCGCTAGCGTGGGAACGCGCGGCATTCATCCGGGCGCGGGCCTGCGCCGGCGATGTCGCGGCGGGCGACGCTTTCCTTGCCGCGATTCGCCCCTTCGTGTGGCGCAAGAGCCTGGACTTCGGCGCAATTGCCGAAATCGGCCGGCTGACCCAGCAGATCCGCGCCAGCCACGCCGGGGCCCTGCGCCCCGGCCCAGGCTTCGACCTCAAGAAGGGGCGCGGCGGGATCCGCGAGATCGAATTCTACGCCCAGACCCACCAGCTGATCCACGGCGGGCGCAATCCGGCGCTGCGGCTGCGCGGGACCCGGGCGAGCCTCGACGCCCTGGCCGAGGCGGGCCTGATCGATCCCGCCGATGCCCACCTGCTGGGCGAAAGCTATGACCGGCTGCGCCAGGTCGAGCACCGCCTGCAGATGGTCGCCGACCAGCAGACCCATGCCTTGCCGCTCGATCCCGACGCGCTCGACAATGTCGCCCGTCTCGATGGCCTGGCCGATGGGCGCGCGCTGGTGGCCGAACTGACGGCGATTACCGAGGCGGTCGGCGAACGCTATGACCGCCTGATCGTCCAGCACGGCCACGATCCTGCCGGCCCTGCGCCAACGTTGGCCGTGCACGGCGAAGCGCTGGCCGAAGATCTGGCGATACTGGGCTTTGCCGATCCGGCGGCGCTATCGGCACGGATCGAAAGCTGGCGCGGCGGCAAGGTTCGCGCGCTGCGCAGCGAAGCGGCCCGCGCCGCCTTCGAGGCGATCCAGCAGCCCCTGCTCAGCGCGCTCGCCGCCGCGCCCGAACCCGACCGCGCGCTGCTGCGCTGGGAACAGCTGCTGACCAATCTGCCCAGCGCGGTGAACCTGTTCCGCCTGCTCGAAGCGCGCCCCGCCCTGATCGACCTCTTTGTCCGCATCCTCAGCCTCGCACCCCCGCTGGCCGACGCGCTGGCCCGCCGCGCCGACCTGCTGGATCCGCTGATCGATGCCAGCGCCTTCGACCTGCCGGGTTCGGTCGAAGACCTGGC
>JBJTLX010000300.1:0-5879 GCA_046063245.1 Novosphingobium sp. | reverse complement strand
CCGCGGCGGTACTCGCGATAATCGCCGCGATCGTAATCGCGATCGTAGCCGCGGTCGTGATTGCGGTGGCCGTGGGCCGGGGCCCAGTACGGCGGATCGGCCATGACCGGGGTTGCGGTCAGCGTGGTGGCAGCCAGAACTGCCGCGATAACGGTCTTGCGCATGGTGATCTCCTTGATCTGTTGCCAAGACATTGGGCCATGCAAACTGAACCCCCGATTTAAGCATCGTACAGAGAGACGAGCCGACTTCCAGTAGCGATCAGCCGAGCGCGATCTGCTTTTCCTCGGCCAGCCGGTCAAGCTCGGCCCGGCTCATCTTCTGTGCCGCGGTCTTGAGCTGCCCGCAGGCCGCATCGATGTCGCGGCCGCGCGGGGTGCGCACCGGGGCGCTGATCCCGGCTTCGAAGACGATCTCGGAAAAGCGCCGGATGCGTTCGGGGGTGGAGCATTCGTAGATCGCCCCGGGCCACGGATTGAAGGGGATCAGGTTGACCTTGGCCGGCAGCTTGTACTGCTTGATCAGGCGGACCAGTTCGCGCGCGTCGGCGTCCGAATCGTTCTTGTCCTTCAGCATCACGTATTCAAAGGTGATGCGCCGCGCGTTGGAGGCACCGGGATAGTCGGCGCAGGCCGCAAGCAGCTCCTCAAGCCCGTACTTGCGGTTGATCGGGACGATCTCGTCGCGCACCTCCTTGGTGGTGGCGTGGAGCGAGACCGCCAGGTTGACGCCGATTTCCGCCCCGGCGCGGGCCATCATCGGCACCACGCCGCTGGTCGACAGGGTGATCCGCCGCTTCGACAGCGCCAGTCCGTCGCCGTCCATGACGATCTTCAGCGCGTCGCGGACATTGTCGAAATTGTACAGCGGCTCGCCCATGCCCATCATCACGATGTTGGTCAGCAGGCGCCCGTCGGCCGAATAGCCGCCCTCGTCATCGACCAGGTCGTCGCCCAGCGCGGAAAGATCGGCCTGCCCGGCGCGCGGCCATTCGCCCAGCGCATCGCGCGCCAGCATGACCTGGCCGACGATCTCGCCAGGCGTCAGGTTGCGCACCAGTCGCATCGTCCCGGTATGGCAGAACCGGCAGTTGAGCGTGCAGCCGACCTGGCTGGAGACGCACAAGGTGCCGCGATCGGCATCGGGGATGAAGACCATCTCGTATTCGTGGTCGTCGGCGGTCTTCAGCAGCCATTTGCGGGTGCCGTCGCTCGAATGCTGGGCCAGCACCACTTCGGGGCGGCCGATGACGAAGCGTTCGGCCAGCCACGGGCGCATGGTCTTGGCGATGTCGGTCATCGCCGCGAAATCGGTGACCCCGCGGTGATAGAGCCAGTGGAACACCTGCTTGCCGCGCAGCTTGGCCGCCTTCGCATCAAGCCCGGCCGCAGCGAACAGTTCGGCGATGCGCGCGCGGGGCAGCCCGGTCAGGTCGATCCGCCCGTCGGCGCGCGGCGTGATGTCGCGGGCGATGGGGACGGGGTCGACAAGACCCGGGATCGGCATGAGATCGGTGTTGGCCATGGGCGGCGGCATATAGGCGCAGCCCCTCAAAATCGCCAGCGTCGATTGCCGGCGGTGTAACCGGCGCGGGCAAACCGGCGAATGATCGGGTAACCCCCCGCTGTGAAAGTCCCGGCCATGTCCCTTTCCCGTATCGCGCTCGCGATCCTCGCGCTCTCCGCCGGCTTGACCGCGGTCTCCCCCGCCCGGGCCGAGGACACCGGACTGCGCGCCGCCGCGGTGGCCGGACTTGAGCGCACCGACAAGGCGTCCGGCGCCGGGGCCGACGATGGCTTCTATTACGGCGCTCAGCTTGGCTACGACTGGGATCTCGGCGGGGTGATCGCCGGGGTCGAAGGCGAGGTTGGCGGATCGACCGCGCGCGGCGCCCTGGGTGCGGACCGCGCCAGGCAGGGGGTTTCCGCCAATGCCGCGGTCAGGCTGGCGATCCCGCTGCGCGAGGACATGCGCGTGTTCGCGCGGGGCGGCTATGCCTATCACGAGATCGGCTATGACGCGGCGCCGTCCTTCTCGGGCAGCGGCTATACCATCGGCGGCGGCGGCGAGGTCGATCTTGGCCGCGACCTCTACCTGCGCGGCGAATACCGTTATTCGGACTATGGATCGGCGGTGCGCGGGCAGCACTTCCTGCTTGGGCTGGGCCTCAAGCTCTAACGAAGGCCAGCGCAGCCGACCTGCGCCGCGTCGATCGCGGTCGCGGCGCCGGCCAGAGTCCAGGTGTTGGAAAAGCCGTTGCCCGCCGCGTCGCGCGCGCTGACGGTCATTTCACCGGCCGACCGCATCGCCGCAACGATCGCCGCGTCCATCCGTTTGTCGGCGGCCCAGGCATCGCCGCCGCCGCCGACCAGGGCGAGCTTCTGTCCGCCGATGGATAGCGTGATCGGTGCCGCCGCCGCCAGCTTGCGCGACAGGCGGAAGTGGACCTGGCCGCGGACCTGCTGGCGCGGCCAGAACGCGACGTCGGCATAGGGCTGATAGTCGCGGTGCTTGGCCGATGGCTCGGCCTTGGCCACGGCATAGCAGCGCGGCACCGCGGGATCGCGGAACGCCGCCCAGGTCGCGAACATGCCCAGCGCATCGCGCCCAAAGGCCGGGGCGGAAAGGGCCAGAAGCAGGGCAGGCAGGACGAAACGGCGCATCGCTGCCCCATCGCAGAAAGCACCCCGCGCGGAAAGACCCAAGGCTCAGGGTTTGGCGGGCGAGGGTCCCGCAGGATTGTTGCGCCGCAGGAAATCATCGATCGAGCGCAGCAGCACGATCCGGTCGGCCTCGCGGCTGAAACTGTGATCGGCTTCGGACAGGACGACCAGTTCGACCGCTTTGCCGGCCGCCTTGGCCTTGCCGTACATCGACTGCGACTGGCTTATGTCGACGGTAATGTCCTTCTTGCCATGGATCAGCAGCAGCGGCGCCTTGATCCGCGCAATCGCATTGACTGGCGAGACCGCGGCGAAATCGGGGGTCATCCGCTTCCAGTCGTCCTTGTACTTGCCGCCAAACAGCGAATCGCCGAAATCGTTGACCTCGCGCCGCAGGTTGGCCACCCCGGCGATCGAGATGGCGCAGCGATACTGGTCGGGATCCTTGGCCACCCCCCACATCGCCGCATAGCCGCCATAGGAGGCGCCGACGATGCAGGCGCGCTTCGGATCGGCGATCCCCTGCTTCACCGCCCAGGCCAGTCCGTCGGAGATGTCGTCCTGCATGGCCAGCCCCATCTGCCCCTGACCGGCGCGCAGGAATTCGGTCCCGTAGCCGGTCGATCCGCGAAAATTGGGTTGCATGACGACATAGCCGCGGCTGGCAACGAACTGCGCCCAGTAATCGTAGTCCAGGGTATCGCGCGCCCACGGGCCGCCGTGCGGCATCATCACGATCGGCAGGCTCTTTTCGGGCAGACCGCGCGGCACGGTCAGCACCGCCTCGATCTCCTTGCCGTCGCGCGCGGTGTAGCGCACCATCCGCACCGGCGAGAGCGGCCTTGTCCCAAGGTCCGGATTCATCGGGGCAAGTTGCTGCATCTTTTCGCCGTTTATGTCGAAATAGTACAGCGCACCAGGGCTGTCGGCCCGGTCGAGCATGATCAGCATGCGGCTGCGATCGGCGCTGAGGCTGACGATCCGGGCGCGGCGCGAACCGATCGACTTGTCGATCGAGTCCTGGATCGCGGCGAGATCGTGGTCGAACCAATTCGGCGGCGCGTTCCCGCTATGGCGGGCCCCCAGCAGGGTCTGCCCGTCCTGCGAAAGTATTGCCGAGGTCACTTCAACCCCGGGCGGGGCGGTGTGGACCGTGCGCACATCGGCCTGGGTGGTCAGGTCGACCTCATAGATCGCGGACATGCCCTTGTCGTCGTCATGAATGGCCAGTGCATGATCACTGCCCGGCATGAACAGGAAAGGCGAAACCAGCCCTTCCTGCTTACGCGAATCGGCGACATCGATCGTGCGGAAATTGCCGCTGCTGCCCTCGCCGCGATAGAGCAGCCTGAACTTGCGCGTGCTGTCGTCATAGCTGACCCCGGCGCGGATCTGTCCGGCGGAATCGGCGTACCAATCGGACACGCCTTCGCGGCCGGCCACCACCTGGCTCGACTTGCCGGTAGCGACATCGACGCGCAGGACATCGGGCCAGAAATGTTCGTCCAGGTAGATCGAATTGTTGGCCGCGACCAGGATGTTGGGGCTGCCGTCGCTGGCGATCCACAAGACGTCGGCGGCGTTCTGCCCGTTGCGATTCCACAGAATTTTGGTGATCTTGCCGGTCCGGGCGTTGATCCCGATCAGGCGCGAGATCACCCAGCGCTCGTCGACCACGGGCAGCAATGCGCGCAGCCCGACGATCACGTTATCATCGTTGACCCAGCCGATCCACGCCGCCTCGGTTCCTTCGGGCAGCAGCGTGTTGACGCGCTTGGCCGACTTGTCGAACAGGTTGTAGATCGAGATGATCTGCTGGCCCTGCACGCCCAGCAGCCCGGCCATCGAACGTCCATCGGGCGACAAGCGCGCATTGTCGACGAAGGGAATCCTGGCAAAGGCCTCAACCGGGATCGCAGAAACCGGCGCCGGTGCCGCGGCAGACGGACTCGCCGGTTGCGCGGAAGCCGATGCGGCCAGCATCGCAAGTATTGTTCCGCAGAAAATCGCCGCCCTGTCCAATTTCATCGCGCCCTCCGTACTATAGATGAAGGTGCGACAGGATCATCTTGGCGTCAAAGGCAATTTTCTAGTCCGGCGACAAGTCGCGCCAGGCCACCACATCGTTGTCCGTGGCGACGAACAGGCCGTCCTGCACGTCTTCGGGTTGCTGCTGTGCGATCAGCATGGCCTGGGCCAGTGGACCGTAATAGAGCGTCACCGCCGCGCCGCCTTCAACTTCGCTGTCGAGATGGTAGAGCCGCACCGTCGCCTGGTCATAAGTGGTGCGCATTACGTGTCATCCTCACGGCGGGCGCCTTCGAGCAGTGCCGCATCGCGCGTCGCGTCGATCTTCTGTTTGGTGCGTGCGGCCTTGCTCTGCCCGTGCCTGGCGCGATTGGCTGCGGCGCGGTCCTGCGCTTCGCTGCGGGCCCTGGCCTTGCGGGCCAGTCGGAGGTTGATGACGTCGGCCATGGTCAGGCGCCTTCGGGATAGCGGATTGTCAGCACTTCCCACTCCTTTTCGCCCGAGGGCAGGCGGACCCGGCGCAGGTCGCCCTCCGCCGCACCGCGCAAGGCCCGGGCCATCGGCGCGCTCCAGCCGATCTGCCCGGCGCTTGCGTCCTGTTCGTCGTCGCCGACCAGCGTCACCGTGCGGTGCGCGTCGTCCTCGTCGGCGATCTCCACCGTTGCGCCGAACCACACCCGGGCACGGTCGTCCTGCCGCGCCGGGTCGATCACCCGGCAGGCCTTCATCCGCCGGGCGAGGTGGGCCAGTTCGCGGTCGATCTCGCGCATTCGCTTGCGCCCATAGAGGTAATCGCCGTTCTCGCTGCGATCGCCATTGCCCGCGGCCCAGCTGACGATCTCGACGATCGCCGGACGCTCGGTGCCGAGCAGGTGGTCATAGCGTGCCCGCAGCGCGGCCATCCCAGCCGGGCTGATCGGCGGACCTTCGCTGCTCATCCGGGCGACCGCTTGCCCAGAAAATGGCTGAGCGGATTGGCGCCCTTGTAGCTGGCCTTGGCCGGGTTCATCGCTTCATAGACCACCGCGTTCTCGATCACCCGCTGGACATAGTTGCGGGTTTCCGACAGCGGGATCTTCTCGATCCAGTCGATCCAGTCGACCGAGCCGTTGCGCGGATCGCCGTTGGCGCGCAGCCATTTGTTCACGTTGCCCGGCCCGGCGTTATAGGCTGCGACGGCGAGCGGAT
>JBJTLX010000299.1:0-3097 GCA_046063245.1 Novosphingobium sp. | reverse complement strand
TCTCGACTTCGCTCGACACGAACGGAAGTGGGGATTAGGGTGGTATAATCGGATTCCCTGATCCACATCCGTTCGTGTCGAGCGGAGGGCGCAGCCCGTAGTCGAGACACCAGACGCAATATGTCCCTCACCCCCCAATGGCTGGATGAACTGCGCGCCCGGATTTCGCTTTCGGGCGTGATCGGGCGGACCACGCGGCTGACCAAGGCGGGGCACGAGGTCAAGGCCTGCTGCCCGTTCCACAACGAGAAATCGCCGAGCTTCTACGTCAACGACGCCAAGGGGTTCTATCACTGCTTCGGCTGCGGGGTGCACGGCGATGCGATCCGCTGGATGACCGATCAGCGCGGCCTGGCCTTCATGGACGCGGTCAAGGAACTGGCCGCCGAGGCCGGGATGGAGGTCCCCGCCCCCGATCCGCGCGCCGCGGCCAAAGCCGAGCAGCAGGCCGGGCTACACGACGTGCTGAGCGCGGCGCAGGAGTTCTACCGCGCCCAGCTCGACTTGCCCGAAGGGGCGAAGGCGCGGGCCTATCTCGCTTCGCGGCGGTTCGATGCGCACACGATGGAGCGCTTCGGTTTCGGCTTTGCCCCCGGCGGGCGGCAAGCGCTGAAGGCCGCGCTCAAGCAGTTCGGCGAACCGATGTTGATCGAGGCCGGGCTGCGCATCGCGGTCGACGACAAGGAACCCTACGACCGCTTCCGCGACCGGCTGACCATGCCGATCCACGACGCACGCGGCCGGGTGATCGGCTTTGCCGCGCGGATTCTGGATGCGGACAAGAAGGACGCGCCCAAGTACATCAATTCGCCCGATACCCCGCTGTTCGACAAGGGCCGGACCTTGTTCAACCTCCACCGCGCCGGGCCGGCATCGCGCCAGAGCGGGCGGATCGTGGTGGTCGAAGGGCAGATGGACTGCATCGCGCTCGCCGCTGCCGGGATTGCCGAGGCGGTCGCGCCGATGGGGACCGCGCTGACCGAACGCCAGCTGGAAATGCTGTGGCGCCTGGTCGAGACCCCGATCCTGTGCTTCGACGGCGACAGCGCCGGCCAGCGCGCCGCGATGCGCGCCGCCACCCGCGCGCTGCCAATGCTGCGCCCGGCGCACAGCCTGAAGATCGTCCGCCTGCCGACCGGGATGGACCCCGACGATCTGATCAAGCGCGACGGCGTGGCGGCGCTGGAACGGCTGCTGGCCCAGCCGATCGGCCTGCTCGACCTGATCTGGGAGCACGAGCGCGACGCCGCCCCGCTATCCTCGCCAGAAGACAAGGCCGGGCTCAAGGCGCGGCTGATGGCCCATGTCGAAACCATCGCCGACCGCGACATCCAGGCGCTGTACCGCCGTGATCTGACCGAGCGCTTTTCCGCCTTCGCCTTTCCCCGCCGCGAAGAGCGCGCGTGGACGCCCGGGCGCAAGAGCGCGCCGCCGGTTCCCCAGCGCAGCGCCCAGCAATCGCGCCGCCTGCGCCATGCCACCGGGGCCGGTGCGCGTGACGGGCTGAGCGCCGCAATCCTCGCCGGGCTGCTGCGCTATCCCGAAGAACTGGTGCGCCAGGCCGACGCCCTGGCCCATGCTCCGCTCGACGATCCGCGCTTTGCCGCGCTGGTCGATGCGGTGGATAGCGGCGAAGTGCTTGAAACCGCGCGCCTCGGCACCATATTGGCAGAGCGGGGACTGGCACCCCCGGCTCCTGACGAATATGCCTCGATGCGGTTCGGCTTTCTGTCCGATACCGCACCGCCCGAAACGGCGCGGGCCGATCTGGCCCAGGCAATCGCCCTGCTGGTCGAACGGCCAGCCCTTGACGCGGCGCTGGCGGAAGCTACGGCGCGCTTCGAGCGGGACCTGTCGGAAGGGGCATATGCCGAGCAACAGCGGCTTTTGAAGAGAAAGCTGGCATTCGAGGCGCGTCTACGGCAAATGGCCAGCGCGCGGGCCGCCGCGTCCGATGACGTGGCACAACCGAATACTATGGCGGACTGATGGACGAAGATTTCACCGGCAACGATAAGGAAGGCGGCGACGCCCCCCTGATCGACCTCAACGAAGCATCGATCAAGAAGCTGATCGCGCGGGCCAAGCGGCGCGGCGTGATCACGGTCGATGAACTGAACGAGGCCCTGCCCCAGGACCAGATGACCAGCGAGCAGATCGAGGACATCATGTCCGCGATCAGCGAGATGGGCGTCAACATTGTCGAAAGCGACGAGGACGCGGTCGATCCCGAGGAAAAGGACGTCGAGGAAATCGACGAGCAGCCCGACGGCATGTCGGAGCGGCCCGACCTGGTCAAAAAGAAGGAAATCATCGAGCGCACCGACGATCCGGTGCGGATGTACCTGCGCGAAATGGGCGCGGTCGAGCTGCTCAGCCGCGAGGGCGAAATCGCCATCGCCAAGCGGATCGAGGCCGGACGCGACACGATGATCCTCGGGCTGTGCGAAAGCCCGATCACCTTCCACGCGATCATCCAGTGGTCGCAGGCGCTCAACAACGAAGAAATGCAGCTGCGCGAGATCCTCGATCTCGACGCGATGCTGTCGAAGGAACCGCAGCCCGAAAACCTGACCGAAGACGGTGAGGAACAGGGCGACGGCGAGATCACCGAAGCCACCGCCGGCCCGTCCTACAAGGAAGAGGAAGAGGTCGAGGAAGAGCCCGCCGCCGACGAGGACGAGGACGAGGACGGCATCGAACGCCGCGCCCGCCGCCCGGTCGAGGACGAGGAAGAGGACAACACCCTCAGCCTTGCCCAGATGGAGGCCCAGCTCAAGCCCGAAGCGCTTGAGAAGTTCGCGCTGATCACCTCGCTGTTCCGCAAGTTCGAGAAGATCCAGGGCGACCGGCTCGAGGCGATGAGCCTGGGCGGCGAATTCCCCGCGGCCAAGGAGCGCCAGTACCAGCAGCTGCGCGAAGACCTGACCGCGCAGGTCGAATCTGTGCAGTTCCACGCGACCAAGATCGAATACCTGGTCGACAACCTCTATGCCTTCAACCGCCGCCTGACCGCGCTGGGCGGGCAGATGCTGCGCCTGGCCGAACGCCACAAGGTCAACCGCAAGGACTTCCTCGACAGCTATGTCGGGCACGA
>JBJTLX010000298.1:0-3904 GCA_046063245.1 Novosphingobium sp. | reverse complement strand
GTCCTTGCCCCATTCGACCAACATGACGAAGCTGTCGCCGTGCTTGACCGACAAGCGCCCATCGCGATCGACATCCCAGTCGGTCGAGGCGCGCAGCGTATCGCCCCCGCCGTCGTTGGGCAGATCGATCTTGCCCTGGCGGATGCGAATGACATCGCCCAGCGGCGGATCGATCCGCCCGAAATATCTGGTCAGGTGATCGACCGCCTTGGCCAGTTCCGTGCGCGGATCGGGCGGGGTCTTCAGGCCATAACTGTTCTTCATCGCCTGTTCGAGCACCATCACCGCCAGGGCATCGGCACCGCCCTTGCCGTCGGCAGTGAGGTCCCAGGTGCCGAGCAATGCCTGGGCTTTGGCCAGATCTGAACCTTGCTTGAGGTTGAGCCGGGCGATCCCGTCGAGCATGAAGGCGACATAGCCGGCGCGTTCGTAGCCGGTGTCGAACTTGGTCGTCAGCAGCCGCTCGCGGGTGATCGGACCGGGGGCGGACAGCAGCTTGACCGCGCGGCGGGCGCGATTGGTCAGGTCGGTTTCGACGCCCCAGATCGCGGGCACTTTCGCCGGGTCGATCTCGCTGCCCGGCCCGGCGGCGAGCAGCGGGGTGTTGTTCGAATTGAACACGAAGCCCGAGGCCGGATTGATCACCTGCGGATAGCGCGCCCAGGGGATCGGGCCCTGCCAGATCAGGTCGGAGCGGGTACCGTCGACGGGATGGCGCCAGTCCGGCCCGGCCTTCCGGTCGGGAATCGCGGCGTTGTAGACATAGGCAATGTTGCCGGCCTTGTCGGCGTAGATGAAGTTGGTCGCCGGCACGCCCTGGATTGCCATTGCCTGCTGCCACTCGCCGAAATCGCGCGCCTTGGTAATGCGGTAGTATTGCTCGAGGCTGGCGATCGAATCGATCCCGGCATAGCGCAGCGCATAGGTGCCGCGCTTGGTGACCAGCGCCGGGCCGTGGACGCTGCGCCATATGTCGCGCGGTATCGGCAGGACGATCGGGCCGATGCGCACCGGCAGCCAGACGCGGTGGTGCTCAAGCGGCAGCCACTTGCCGTCGAGCTTGTAATGCACCGCGTTCTGATCGACCGTCAGCTTGTAGACGTCGATCAGGTCGGGGCGGTTGACGGTGTTGGTCCAGCCCAGCGTCTCGTTGTGGCCCAGGAACGGATAGGGCGATCCCGGGAAGGTCGCCCCGGCAAAGTGCCAGCCCTGATCGCTCGAAATCTCCAGTTCGTACCAGGCGACCCCGCCCTTGTAGGGCTGGTGGCTGTTCGAAAGCAGCCGGGTCACCCCGTCCCCGCCGCGCGCCGGGCTTATGGCAAAGGCGTTGGAGCCGCTGTTCTCCGCCGTCTCGCCCATCGGGAGTGGCATCGGTGGGGTCGGGACCAGCTGATCGCCCGCGCCCTGGGTGAAGTCGGGCAGCGGCTTGCCGTTCAGCGGCGGGCCATGCTCGGGCTTGAACGGTTTGTTCTCGGCGAGCGGACCCAGCACCCGGTCGAGCCCGAAGAAGAACGGCTGGCGCAGCGCAAAGCCGGTGGCGATGTCCTCGCCGTTGACCGGGAACAGCCGCGCCAGCTTGACCTCGCCGGGGTGCTTCTCGGCATAGCGGTTGAGCCCGCTGGCATAGGCGTCGAGCACGGCGCGGACATCGGTGGGCAGCGCGCCGTAATGCCGCCGCGCAGTGTCGCGCGCGCCCAGGAAGTGATAGGCGAAATCGACCCCCGCGCCCGGCTGCCCGGCGATCGCGCCATAGCGCCCGCGGGTCATCGCCACGACATCCTGCAGGGTCGAGAAATCGTCCTCGGCATGGGCCCAGGCGACCCCGAACGCGGTATCGGCATCGGTCCGGCCGTGGATGTGGGGTACGCCGAATTCGTCGCGGATCACTTCGGCCGTGTAGGCGCGGGGCGGCGGCGGCGGGCCCGGCTGCTCGGCCAGGAACGGCTCCCAGCTGGCCAGGGCAACCAGCGCAAGCAACAGAAGCCCCAGAACGACCCAGCCCGTGCGGGCCATTCCCTTGCGCATGATCAATTGTCTCCCTTTGGCAGCGTGGTAGTCATGCTTGGACAATTTTCGCAAGCACCTCTTGTGTTGCCAATCCGCAACACTACCTTCCGGTGTAACAGGAGGCTGATACACCTATGAACCTCGAGAAATTCACCGACCGCGCCAAGGGTTTCCTGCAGAGCGCGCAGACCGTCGCCGTGCGGATGAGCCACCAGCGGATCACCCCCGAACATATCCTCAAAGCCCTGCTCGAGGACAACGAAGGCATGGCTGCCGGGCTGATCCAGCGCGCCGGGGGCAACCCGCAGATCGCGGTGGCCAAGGTCGACGAAGCACTGGGCAAGATTCCCGCGGTGTCGGGCAGCGGCGCGCAGGCCGCGCCGGGGCTGGAAAACGACGCGGTGCGCGTGCTCGACCAGGCCGAACAGATTTCGGCCAAGGCCGGCGACAGCTTCGTCTCGGTCCAGCGCATGCTCCAGGCGCTGGCGCTGGGCGCGACCAATCCGGCGGGGCAGGCGCTGAAAGCCGCCGGGGTCGATCCCAAGGCGCTCGAAGCTGCGATCCAGGAACTGACCGGCGGACGCACGGCGGACAATGCCAGCGCCGAAAACGCCTATGACGCGATGAAGAAATACGCCCGCGACCTGACCGAGGCGGCGCGCGCGGGCAAGCTCGACCCGGTGATCGGCCGCGACGAGGAAATTCGCCGCACCATCCAGATCCTCGCCCGCCGGACCAAGAACAACCCGGCGCTGATCGGCGAACCCGGCGTCGGCAAGACCGCGATCGCCGAGGGCCTGGCGCTGCGCATCGCCAATGGCGACGTGCCCGACAGCCTCAAGGACCGCCGCCTGATGAGCCTCGACATGGGGAGCCTGATCGCGGGCGCGAAGTACCGCGGCGAGTTCGAGGAGCGGCTCAAGGCCGTGCTCGACGAGGTCAAGGGCGCCGAGGGCGAGATCATCCTGTTCATCGACGAGATGCACACCCTGATCGGCGCGGGCAAGGGCGAAGGGGCGATGGACGCCTCCAACCTGTTGAAGCCCGCACTGGCGCGCGGCGAGCTGCACTGCATCGGCGCGACCACCCTCGACGAATACCAGAAGCACGTCGAGAAGGATCCGGCGCTGCAACGCCGCTTCCAGCCGGTGTTCGTGGGTGAGCCGACGGTCGAGGACACGATCAGCATCCTGCGCGGATTGAAGGATCGGTACGAGCTGCACCACGGGGTGCGGATCACCGACAGCGCGATCGTGGCCGCGGCGACGCTGTCGAACCGCTACATCGCTGACCGATTCCTGCCCGACAAGGCGATCGACCTGATGGACGAAGCCGCCAGTCGCATCCGCATGGAAGTGGAGAGCAAGCCCGAGGAAATCGAGGTGCTCGACCGGCGGATCATCCAGCTGAAGATCGAGGAAATGGCGCTGGCCAAGGAAAGCGACCAGGCGAGCAAGGACCGCCTCGCGGTGCTGCGCGCCGAGCTCGGCAACCTTGAGCAGCAATCGGCCGAGGTCACCACCCGCTGGCAGAACGAGCGCGACAAGATCGCCGCCGAGGGCAAGATCAAGGAAGCGCTCGACGCGGCGCGGATCGAGCTGGAACAGGCGCAGCGTGCCGGCGATCTCGCCAAGGCGGGCGAGCTGTCCTACGGCAAGATTCCCGAGCTGGAAAAGCGCTTGGCCGAGGCGCAGAACGTCGATACCTCGAACATGCTGCTGCGCGAGGAAGTGACTGCCGAGGACATCGCCGCAGTCGTAGCCAAGTGGACCGGGGTCCCGGTCGAGCGGATGATGCAGGGCGAGCGCGAGAAGCTGCTCAAGATGGAAGAGGTCATCGGCAAGCGGGTGATCGGCCAGCAGGACGCGGTGGTGGCCGTGTCCAAGGCGGTGCGCCG
>JBJTLX010000297.1:0-3572 GCA_046063245.1 Novosphingobium sp. | reverse complement strand
GCCGACCTTGTCGGTGCCATAACGCTGCAACGCGAACAGGCCGATCAGGATCGCCAGCGCGATCCACACAACATAGGGCTTGAAGGCGGCGCTGACCACGCCCAGCCCTTCGACCGCCGAGATCACCGAAATCGCCGGGGTCAGCATCGCATCGGCAAAGAACAGGGCGGTGGCGAACAGCGCCCCGATCAGCAGCCAGCGCCGCGGGGCGCGTTCGCCCAGTTCGCGGTTGATCAGGGCATAAAGTGCCAGACTGCCGCCTTCGCCGCGATTGTCGCAGCGCATCACGATGAACACATATTTGACCGTCACCACGAAGACGAATGACCAGAAGATCAGGCTGATGACTCCGTAGAGGTCGGTGACGTTGATCCCTAGGTGATAGCGCGGGTCGAGCGTGGCCTGGAGCGCGTATAGCGGACTGGTGCCGATGTCCCCGAAGACCACCCCGAGCGCGCCCAGGGTGAGCAGCGACATGCGCCCCCCGGGGTGATCGGAGGGCGTGTCGGTGGCGGCAGCGGGCGCTGCGGATTGACTGTTTTCCATGGCCGCCGGATGGGCCTTGCGGGCATAAATATTCCATGTGGATTCGCGTAAAGTTTTGCGGATTGGCTGGACCCCGGCCCGGTGTCGGCGCAGATTACCGGCATGACCAAACCCGACCCGATCGACAGCGATCCGCAGCCCCGGCAAGCTGCGCATCCGCTCGCATTTGCCGCCGCACTTGCCGGCGTGGCGCTGGCCACCGCGGCGGGTTTGCAGATCGTCCAGCGCTGGGGCGGCGAGCCGGTGGTCCTGCTTTACATCCCCGCGGTACTGGCTGCCGCGATCTATGCCGGGCTGTGGCCCGCGCTGGTCGCCGCGCTCGCTTCGGCGCTGTCGTACAATTACTGGTTCACCGCGCCGTACCACACCTTGCTGATCGACAAGCCGGCCGATATCGTCACGGTGGTGGTGCTGTTCGCGGTTGCGGTGGTGACCAGCCAGCTGGCCGGGAACCTGCGCCGGCAAGGGCGGCTTGCCGCTGCCCACGCCGCGCGCAATGCGACCATTGCCGGCTTCGCGCGGCGCCTGCTGGCAAGCGCTGACGATGCCGCGATCGCCCGGGTCACGGTCGACGAGTTCGCCAAACTGTTCGACTGTCAGGCCGTTTTCATGGCCGGGGCCGGCGAGGACCGGCCGCTGGCCAGCGTGCCCGCCGACGTCGCCCTGGCCCCCAGCGATTTTGCCGCCGCCGCGGTTGCCATCGATTCGGGCGAGCCGACCGGTCGCGGGGTCCGCAAGCTCGATCTGGCCGACTGGCATTTCCGTCCGATCGTGGCGGGCCGGGGGGTTCTGGCGGCGGTCGGCCTGGCCCGCGCCGATGGCCTGCCGCCGGTCGGACCGGAGCGCGCGGTGCTGCTGACCAGTCTGCTCGATCAGGTTGCGCTCGCGCTCGAGCGCGCCCAGCTCGAACGCGACGCGCGCGACGTCGCCACGCTGCAGGAGCGCGATCGCATGCGCTCGGTCTTGCTCGGTTCGATCGGCGATGAAGCCAAGCCCGGTCTCAACGCGATCGGCGCCGCCGCGCGCCAGCTGCGCCGCGAGCAGCCGGCGACCCGCGAGCTGGCGGGCGCCATCGCCACCGAGGCGGCCAAGCTGGGCCGGTTCATCGACAACCTGGTCGACCTGTCGCCGGGCTCCGAGCCCGAGCCCTTGGACCTTGGCGACCTGTCCATCGATCCGCGCCAGCGGATCGTGCGGCGCGGCGGCGAACAGGTTCATCTGACCCCCAAGGAGTTCGCCCTGCTGATCGAGCTGGCGAAACATCCGGGGCGCGTGCTGAGCCACGCGCATCTGCTGCGCGCGGTGTGGGGACCGGCCCAGTCCGGGCAGACCGACTACCTGCGCGTGGCGATCCGCGCCTTGCGGCAGAAGCTCGAAGCCGATCCGGCCAATCCGGTGCTGATCCGCAACGAGCCGGCAGTGGGATACCGCCTGGCGGTTTGACGCAGTCCGCTGTTGCAAATGCCCCCCGTTTCGCCTAGGCGCGCGCCTTCGCCTGGCACGTGCCGGGTGATTCCGCGCGGGAGGGTTCCTTCGCCCGATGGGCTTCGGAACCTGCTTGACCGCTCACTCTGAGGGTCCGGATGTCCGGCCCGACAGGAAGAAAGGAGGCCCCCCGTGGCCAAGAAGATTGAAGGCTATATCAAGCTGCAGGTTCCTGCAGGCAAGGCGACCCCGTCGCCGCCGATCGGCCCGGCGCTGGGTCAGCGCGGCGTCAACATCATGGAATTCTGCAAGGCGTTCAACGCCGCGACGCAGGAACTCGAAGCCTCGATGCCGATCCCGACGATCATCACGGTCTATGCCGATCGCAGCTTCACCTTTGTCACCAAGACGCCCCCGGCCTCGTTCCTGATCAAGAAGGCCGCCAACCTCAAGTCGGGCTCGAAGGAGCCGGGCAAGGTTTCGGCGGGAACGATCAAGCGTTCGCAGCTGGCCGAAATCGCCCAGACCAAGTTCAAGGATCTGAACGCGAACGACATCGAACAGGCGACCAAGATCATCGAGGGCTCGGCCCGTTCGATGGGTCTCCAGGTTGTGGAGGGCTAAGGACATGGCAAAGCAGACCAAGAACCAGAAGGCCCTGACCGAAAAGCTGGGCGACAATCAGGCGCTGTATGGCGTCGATGAAGCGATCCAGCTGATCAAGGATCTCAAGCGCACCAAGTTCGACGAAACGCTGGAAGTTTCGCTCAACCTCGGCGTCGATCCGCGCCACGCCGACCAGATGGTCCGCGGCATGGTCGTGCTGCCTTCGGGCACCGGCAAGGACGTCAAGGTTGCGGTCTTCGCCCGCGGCGACAACGCCGAAAAGGCGCTGGCAGCGGGTGCCGACAAGGTCGGCGCCGAAGACCTGCTTGAAGACATGCAGAACGGCAACCTCGACTATGGCCGGGTCATCGCGACCCCGGACATGATGGGTGTGGTCGGCCGCCTGGGCAAGGTGCTGGGCCCCAAGGGCCTGATGCCCAACCCCAAGCTGGGCACCGTCACCCCGAACGTCGCCGAAGCGGTCAAGGCGGCCAAGGGCGGCCAGGTCGAATACCGCGTCGAAAAGGCCGGGATCATCCATGGCGGGATCGGCAAGCTGAGCTTCTCGAACGAAGCGCTGCGCGCCAACTTCGACGCCTTCGTCGATGCCGTGGTCAAGGCCAAGCCGGCCGGCGCCAAGGGCAAGTACCTGCGCAAGGTCGGGCTGTCCTCGTCGATGGGTCCGGGGATCAAGGTCGACGTTGCCGAAGTGCACGGCGGCTAAGCGCCAGACAGCGCTGAAGACAAACGGGGCCGGGGGGAAACCTCCGGCCCTTCTTCATGTCATTTCCCGATCGCGGCGCGGGTGTAGCATTCCGTGACCAGCGCCAGCGGCTGGCGATCCGGCAGGCGCAGCAGGGCGATCTGCGACAGGACGACGCCCGGCGGGCAGCCCGGTTCGCCGCCCTTGCGGCTGTCGATGGTTTCGCGGGCAAAGCGCAGCGGTCCCACGATCTTGCCAAAGGGAACGTCGCTGGTGTCGAGCGCAGCGTTCA
>JBJTLX010000296.1:0-12294 GCA_046063245.1 Novosphingobium sp. | reverse complement strand
GCGTTCGCTGGTGATCGCCTGCTTGGCCAGCGCTTCGGCGCTAACCACGGCAACCGCGACCGGGGTTTTTTCCAGCGCTTCGCTGCGGCGCTGCGCGGTGACGACGATCTCGCCCGCTGCGGGCGCAGCAGCCTCGTCGTCCGCGGGCGCGCTCTGCGCCATTGCCGGAGCCGCCGCAAAGACGCCGCCGCCCAATCCGATCACCGCCGCGCTCATCAACAGCGCCTGCTGAAACTGCTTCGACATCCTGTCCCTCCCGAAACTGTGCGAGTGATTCCGGATCGACCTCGACCCGGCGTTCGCGACTCATCTCGGGACAGATAGATAAATCGGTTTACGACTAGATCAAGCGTTTTTTTGATGGCGACAAAGTTTGACAAATTGCCTGATTTACGTCAGTTTTGGTACATGCACCGCACAATCGTTCGTTTTTTCAAACTTTTCAAACCGGAAAGAGTCGCGCTGGAATGTGATCATGTGCGCGGTTGCCTCACGGTTTCATCACGATCGACAAGGCCGGACATCGGGGCCAAGCCAGCGCCATGACCACGCACCGCCCGCAGCGCGAATCGCTCTTGTCCCTGACGATCGCCGCCGCCGCACGAGACGGACTCGACGGCATTTCGCTGCGGGCGATTGCGGCCGATGCCGGCGTGTCGACCACGGCGATCTTCCAGAACTATCGCGGCAAGGCCGAGCTGATTGCCGATGCCGCGCGGGTTGCCGCAGCGCGCGACGATGCGCTGCATCGCACCCTGCGCGAAGAAGCCGCCGGCGTGGTGCGCGGATACCTTGGCTTCGCCGATTTCATCGCCACCCATGTCGAGCTGCGGGCGGGCAGCGATCATGCGCGGTTCCTGACCGACTTGCTGGTGACGGCGCAGGATCACCCGCTCTGCCTTGGCACCTTGCGCGCCTGGCAGGACGGCCGCTTCGCCTTCTGGGCCGACCTTGTCGTCCAGCAAGGGCTCCCCCCGGCGATGGGGCCGATCGTTGCCGACTATGTGCTGATGGAAGAGTTCTATGCGCATGCGCTGATCGACCAGTTCCAGTATCGTCTGCTGCTGCGCGAGACGTCGCGCGCGCTGTGCGCGGCGTCCTTTCCCGACGGGCACTGCACTGCCGGGGCATCCGGGATCACCGCGCTGCTGGGCGTGACCCCGCTTTCGGTGCGCGGCCCGTCGCTTGGCGAAGGCCACGCCGCCGCCGGACAGCTGCTCGAAGCCGCGGTCCAGATCATCAACCGATCCGGGGTGAGCGGGATCAACCAGCGCGCCATTGCCCGCGCCGTCGGCGTGTCGGGTTCGATGATCACCTATCACTTCGGCGACATGAAGAACTTCGTGACCCAGGCGATCTGGCGCGCGCTGGTGCAGGACATCCCGGTGCAGCTCGATCCCGATCAGGATGGCGCGCAGCAGCCCGGCAATCTTGGCGAATGGCTCGCCATCCTCGACGGGCTGTTGCAGCCGGCCGGGCCCGGGCGCGATGCCGGCTTCTACGCCAGCTTCTCCCGCCTGACTGGCGAGGCCTGCCTGATGGCGCGGCGCAGCCCCGCCTTGCTGCCGCTGCTGCGTTACCTGCGCGGACTCGAAGGCTGGGGCACCTACCGGGTCAGCCGCTCGATCGCGGCCCTGGCCCCGCGGATCGCGCGCGATCAGGCCGCCGCCTTCGGCATCTGGATCAAGGCCGAAGCGATCCTGCGCAGCGCCGGCCTGGCCGACAGCGGGCATGGGCGGGCCCGGCTGGAGCGCGCCGCAGACCTGATTTTCGCCAATGATCGCGGCTGATCGCAAAAGGATGGCACCCATGGTTCCGCGACTTGACCTGAATGACGGACACACCATGCCGCAGCTCGGGCTGGGGCTCATGCGCTTTGGTTCGGAGGCGGAAACCGCCGCCACCCTGGCCCGCGCCGCGTCCGCCGGCTACCGCCTGTTCGACAGCGCGGCGGTTTACGGCAACGAGCGCGAAGTCGGCGAAGGGCTGGCCGCGTGCGGGATCCCTCGCGAGGCGCTGTTCGTAACCACCAAGCTGTGGAACGCGGATCAGGGCCGCGAGGCGCCGCACGCCGCGCTGCGGGCCAGTCTCGACCGGCTCGGCCTGGCCCAGGTCGACCTTTACCTGATCCACTGGCCGCTGCCGATGTTCGATCGCTACGTCGATAGCTGGCGCGCCCTGATCGAACTGCGCGAGGCCGGACTGACCCGCTCGATCGGCGTGTCGAACTTCACCGAAGAGCACCTGCTGCGCCTGATCGATGAAACCGGGATCGTCCCGGCGGTCAACCAGATCGAGCTCCACCCCCGTTTCCAGCAGCACGCATTGCGCGCCTGCCACGATCGCCTGGGCATGGTCACCCATGCGTGGTCGCCATTCGGCGGCGGCGGGAGCGGGCAGACGCCGCTGCTGCAGGATCCGACGCTGACCCGGATCGCGGACAAGCACGACCGAAGTCCCTCGCAAGTCGTGCTGCGCTGGCTGACGATGATCGGCGCGGCGGCAATCCCCAAGGCGACCGGTGCCGCCCACCTGGAACAGAACCTGGCCGCGCTCACGCTCGAACTGGACAGCGAAGACCTGGCTGCAATCGCCGCGCTGGATAGCGCTGCGGGCCGCACCGGTCCGGATCCGGAAACATTTGCGCTGACCGGCTTGCCGGCCAGCTAGCGATCCGGGCAAAGGCCCGGGTGCCATGCGCGCCGCGACCGGCCTGCGCATCAATACATGTGCTGGCCGCCATTGATGCTGAGGGTCGATCCGGTGACGAAGCCGGCATTCTCCGCACACAGGAATGCGACCCCGCGGGCGATTTCGTCGGCCTGGCCAAGGCGGCCCACCGGGATCTTTGCAATGACCTGGGCCAGCACCTCGGGCGCGACCGCGGCGACCATGTCGGTTTCGACATAGCCCGGTGCCAGCGTGTTGACGGTTACCCCGAACTTCGCGCCTTCCAGGGCCAGCGCCTTGGTGAAGCCGTGGATCCCGGACTTTGCGGCCGAATAGTTGACCTGGCCGAACTGCCCGCCCTGCCCGTTGATCGAGCCGATGTTGACGATCCGGCCCCAGCCGCGCGCCTTCATTCCCGGAAAGCAGGCCTTGGCCAGGTTGAAGCATCCGCCCAGATTGGTGTGCAGCACCTCGTCCCACGCCTCCCACGTCAGTTTGGCCAGCGAGGCATCGCGGGTGATGCCGGCGTTGTTGATCAGGACATCGATCGGGCCGTGCTCGGCCTCGATCCGCGCGCAGGCCGCGCTGGTTGCGGCAAAGTCGGCCACGGACCAGCGATAGGTGGCAATGCCGGTGTCGGTGGCAAACAGCGCGGCGGCGGGCTCGTTGGCCGCGTAATTCGCGACCACGGTGAAGCCCTTGTTGCTAAGCAATCGGGATATGGCGGCACCGATCCCGCGCGTCCCTCCGGTTACCAGAGCGATCCTGCCCATAAGGTTATTCCCTTGTTGATCGGCACGCGCCGCTGCACCCGCGCCCGGCGAGCGGGCACGTGTGAGCCAAGCCCGCGTCTGCTGCGCGCGCCTGTCTGCCGGCGTTCCGGCCCGAACCGGTCCCCGCCGCTGCCCTATTCGGGCGCGCCGGACCGGGCTTCTGCGGCCAGCGCGGAAAAGCGGTGCGCGACGGCGTCGAGCACTTCGGACGAGAACTGCGCGGCGGCGGCCCGCGTGCGGGCGGCTTCGGTGACCAGACCATCGCTGAACGCGCGCATGAATTCGAACTGGGCGGCGATGAAATCGGCCGGGGTCGTCGCGCCGGCCGCCGCCTTGAACGCGGCATTGGCCATTTCGATGTTGACCCTGCCCAGTTCCTGCACCCGCTTGGCCGATTGCTCGGCAAAGGCAATCGACAGCCGCGACAGTTCGGCCCCGGCTTCGAGGTTGCCTTGGTGCAAGGCCACGATCCGCTCGCCCACCTGGGTTGCATTGATCATCGCATTGTTCAGATGGCCCATCGCCGCCTGGCCGATTTCCTGGCCGGTTGTTCCTGTGGCCTTGTTGCTCATCGCACTCTCCTCTTTCCTGTCATTACGGCTCAGGCTGCGGTCCAGCCGCCGTCGATTGAAATGTTGGCACCGGTAATGTTCGCGGCGGCGTCCGAGCACAGGAACAGGCAGGTCTGGGCGACCTGTTCGACCGTCACGAACTGCTTGGTCGGCTGGGCGTGGAGCAGCACGTCCTCGATCACCTGTTCGCGGGTCAGCCCGCGCGACGCCATGGTTTCGGGGATCTGGCTTTCGACCAGCGGGGTCCAGACATAGCCCGGTGACACGCAGTTCACGGTCACGCCGTCCGCCGCGGCTTCCAGGGCGACGGTCTTGGTCAGCCCGTCGATCCCGTGCTTGGCCGCGACATAGGCGGCCTTGAACGGCGAGGCGACCTTGGAATGGGCCGATGCCGTGTTGATGATCCGGCCCCATCGGCGCTGACGCATGCCGGGCAATGCCGCCTGAATCGCATGGAACGCCGCGGTCAGGTTGATCGCGATGATCTGTTCCCACTTTTCGGGCGGAAAGTTCTCGATCGGCGAGACGAACTGCACCCCGGCATTGTTGACCAGGATGTCGACCGAGCCGAACCGGTCTGCGGCTGCGGCAACCATGGCGCGGATGTCCTCGCCGTGCAGCATGTTGGCGGCCGAATAGATGCAGCCGGCACCGAACTCGCGTTCGATTGCGGCGCGTTCGGCTTCGATCGCTTCGCCGTCGCCCAGGCCGTTGATGACGACATTGGCACCTTCCGCAGCAAGGGCACGGGCGATGCCGAGCCCGATTCCCGAGGTCGAGCCAGTGACGATTGCGGTCCGTTTGGCCTGGTTCACTTGCTGGTCGCCGCGGTTGCGATCGACAGGGCGACTTCGCTCGCCATCTTGATCTGGGCTGCGCGGTCGGTCATGCCATAGCGCCTGGCAATCGCATCGAAGCGGGTCCACGAAACCCAGACCTTGTGGTTCGCATCCTCGAACACCAGCATGCGCACCGGCCAGTCAAGCCCGGCATAGGGGCTGGATTGCAGGAACTGGACGCCCAGCGGCGGGTTGCCGAAGATCACCAGCGTGGAGCGCTGCACCGGCAGGCCGGCCTGCGCCCCAAGCGCCGCCTGATCGATCTGGTCGAACAGGCGGATCCCCTTGGCCTGGACGTCGGACTTCAGGCGGACAATCGTATCATCAAAGCCGTTGGCGCTTTCAAGGCGCATGACATCGGCCGGGACCGCGGCCGCCGTGGCTGACTGCGCGCGGGCGCTGGCTGGAACCGCGCCAAGCGAAAGCGCAGCGGTGACAATCAGGGCAAGGTGACGAACGGACATGCTGAACTCTCCGGGTTGAATGGTCTGAGACGGTTGGCGCCGGGCGCTAGCCTTCGGCGGCCTGGGTGCGGACGGCTTCCCCGGCCATGCTTTCATGCAGGACGAAGCCTTCGAGCGGATCGACCGGCGCGCGCCACTGGCCCAGCTCGATCGCCTTGACGGTGTGCGCATAGCCGGCCTGCCAGCGCTCGCTGATCCCGCGCGGGGAAAAGTCGATGTCCTTGGTATGGTCCTCGGCGTCGAGTTGCGGCGCGAGCAGCCGCAGCACGTGGATCCGCGTTTCGCAGCCATAGGACCGCAAGGCATCGACGTCGGCGGCGTAAGGCGCGTCGGCCGGAACCTTGTCGGCGATCTGCTGGATCACATGGCGCAGGCGGTGAAGCTGGCGCTGGCGCTTGATGTGCGTGGCGGCCCGGCTGGCGTACTGCACATCCTTCTGCCGGTTCATCACCTGCCAGATCGAATCCGGTTCGGCCCCGTGCGGGTTCCACAAGTGCACCGCAAAGACCACCGCGTTCTGCCGCGGTTCGTCATCGAACACCGCTTCGACGGGCGTGTTCGATACGATCCCGCCGTCCCAGTACAGTTCGCCATCGATGCGCACTGCGGGGAAGGCCGGCGGCAAGGCGCCCGACGCCATGATGTGGTCGACCGAAAGCCGCGCGTCGCGACTGTCGAAATAGACCATTTCGGCGGTCTGGACCCGGGCCGCGCCAACCGTGGTGCGCATCGCCCCGTCGTTGAGCCGGTCGAAATCGACCAGTTCTTCCAGCGTCCGGCGCAGCGGAGCGGTGGAATAATAGCCGGCATTGTCCGCGCCCAGCGGAAGGTGCGGGTTGACGAAGGCCAGCGGTTGCGGCGCGAAGAAGTTGGGGATGCCGGCAACGATCGTCTGCATCGTGCGCAGCGGATTGAACCACGGCCCGCTCGCCGAATCGAACAGCCGCGACCGTTCCACCCGCTGCCAGAACTCGCGCAGCGCCTCCATGCGGTGCTCCTTGGCATTGCCCGCAATCAGCGACGCATTGATCGCACCGATCGATGTGCCGATAACCCAGTCAGGCTCGAGCCCGGCTTCGTTGAGCGCCTGGTAAACACCGACCTGATAGGCGCCCAGTGCCCCGCCGCCCTGCAGCACCAGCACCGTCTGCCCCAGCTGCGCCAGTTCTTCGCGCAGACTGCCAGATTGGTGTGTTGGTCCGCCGGGCATGTCGTGTCTCCGCATAGGCTCGGCGCAATCCGGACCAGGGGGCCCGGAACGTTGCGCCAGGCACAGTTTCCGACCCCAAGTTCGCTCAAGGCAGGGGCTTGGTTACAGCCGGCGAAATCAATGCGTAACCGAATGGCGCCCGCCCCCGAACTTGCCTGGTGGGGGCACAGTTCGTTCTCCCGGTTCTGGAGCGCATGGCTTTCATGCCCGGGATCAAGCGGATCAGATGGAGAAATCGATGACCAAGAAACATGTGCTCGGCCTGGGCCTGGCTTTCGCCGCGCTTGGCGCCGCCACCCCGGCAATGGCAGGGAACTGCCCCGCCGATCAGGTCGGCACCAACCCCCTTACCGGTGCCGCAACCAAGGGCAAGGACGTGACCGACACGGTGATCGGCGCGGTCGATTTGGGGCCGGAAATCAAGCTCGATGGACGCAGCCTGCGCTTGCGCATGCTGGTGGTCCAGCCCGGCGGCGTGGTGCCGCTGCACAGCCATGTCGACCGGCCCGCGCTGATCATGACCGCCAGCGGGACGATGACCGAGTATCGCAGCTCGTGCCTGGTGCCGATCGTTCATACCGGCGGCGAAGTCGCGCAGGAATCGGGCGGGATCTCGCACTGGTGGAAGAACACCGGCGATACCGTGGCGGTGCTCTATTCCTCGGACGTCCACAACGACCGCAAGTAGGCACGTGCCGACGCCGGGGTGAACCCCCAACCCAGAGGCCCGTGACCGGAAACCGTCGTGGGCCTCCCTTTTTTTGCCTAGGAAGCGGCCTTCGCCCACCGGTCCCGGCCCAGCATGGCCACAGCGATCGCGGTTATCATCGTTGCCAGGGCCAGCAGGGCGTAAGGCATCAGGAACGGCAGTCCAATCAGGATCAGGCCGTCGTTGCCGCCGGGGATCAAGGCACCGCCGATCCCCATCATAGCGCCGCCGATCGGGCACGCCTTGATCCGCGCGGCGGTGGGCAGGATCCAGACCGCGAAGCCGTGCCGCATACCGCCCAGGCGCGCGCCAAGCAGCAAAGCGGCAAACAGGAAAATCCGCCACAGCGTATTCCCGGTGTTGCCGGCTGCCAGGTCCGACAACAGCTCGGGATAGGTCCAGCGACCGACGGCAAGCAGCATCACCGCGAAGGTAATGCCGATTACCAGGGTTGCGACATGGGGATTCCAGAGCTTGGGCGCATCCGCGGACCGATCGCGGCGGAGCGTTCCCCAGGTGATCCGTGCAGCCCTGAACGCGGCATAGACCGCAAGGACCACCAGCAGGAACAGCGGCAGCGGCAGACTGGCTGTGCTTGCACCGGGCAGGTGCGTTTGGGCAGCCAGGATGGCCTTGACCCCAAGGAAATAGCCCAGCGGTGTGATCAGGTAACCGATTTCTCCGGAACCCAGCCGGGCGACCGAGCCGAACACGCAGGCGCCGTTTACATAGGCGCCCAGCCCCAACAGCACCCCGCCCAGGACCGTCATGCCGCTGGCGCCATAGCTCGCCAGGCTGACAGCGTCATTTTGCAGCAAGGCGGCAAGCATCAGCGCCGCCGCCACCCACAGGCCCGCTTCCAGCATCGCCACCAGCCGGCTGGCCCGGCGCTTTTCGATCAGTTCGGACACGGCATAGACCATGCACGTTGCGCCGCTCTGGATCGCGTAACCCATCAGCCCCGCACAGATCAGCGCCACGGCAAATCCTGTTGTCAGCATCATGGGCCATCATGCTCCCTGAATGGACCGCCGGCGGCGGATGCCACGTTCCACCAGCGCCTGCGGCCGGCGCGATCGGATCGCCGCAGCCTTGGCTCCGGTGCCCTGCCGACCGGACGTCTGGAATCCCCGCTTTACTGTCCGGCTGTTCGTCGGCGGAGCGGAATCGGTTACAGCCGCGCTGCGATTTTGTCTGCGCAATCGCGCGCCGCGGCCAAACACTGCGGCCTGGCTGTGCATTCGCAGCGCCGCACAGCGACCGCCTTTCTGGGGTTACGCGCCCGTGCTGCGCCAGTCGCGCTTGATCTTCTTGGCCAGGCTCCACTTGTGGACCTCGGTCGGGCCGTCGTAGATGCGGAAGGCGCGAACCTCGCGGAACACCTGTTCGACGATGGTCGCATCGCTGACCCCGCTGCCGCCCATCACCTGGACGCAGCGGTCGGCGATCCGCATCAGCGCCTCGCTCACCGCGACCTTGGCCATCGAGCTTTCGGCGGTGCCGAGGCTGCCGGTATCGAGCACCCCGGCGCACCAGTCGATCATCAGTTCGGCCTGCTTGAGGTCGATCAGGTTCTCGGCGAGCATGAAGCCGACCCCTTCGTGTTCGATCAGCGGCTTGCCGAAGGCCATGCGGCGGCAGGCATAGTCGCTGGCGATCTCGTGCGCGCGGATACAGCAGCCAAGCCAGCGCATGCAGTGCGACAGCCGCGCCGGGGAAAGCCGGACCTGGGCGTATTGAAAGCCTTCGCCGGCCTCGCCCAGCATCTGGTCCGCGGGCACACGCAGTCCGTCGATCGTAACCGTGGCGTGGCCACCGGGCATCGAGCTGTCGATGGTATTGGGGACATGATCGATGCGGATCGCGGAATTGGGCAGATCGACAAGGAACATGCAGGCGCCGCCGTCCGGATCCTTGGCCATGACGATCCCGACGCTGGCCCCCTGCGCCCCGGTGATGAAGCACTTGCGCCCGTCGATCACCCAGTGGTTGCCGTCGCGGCGGCAAGTGGTCTGCATCATCGAGGGGTCGCTGCCGGCGCCGCCCTCGGCCGCAGGCTCGGTCATGAAGAAGGCGCTGCGGGCGCGGCCCTCGACCAGCGGGCGCAGGAAGCGCTCCTGCTGCTCGGCGCTGCCCTTGTGGCCGAGCAGGTACATGTTGCCCTCGTCCGGGGCCATGGTGTTGCAGGCCAGCGGGCCGAGCGGCGAGAGCCCGGACTTGATCAGCACCACCGCGGTCTCGCGCTGGGTCAGGTGCTCGCCGCAGGGCAGGATGTGCGGGGTCAGCACCCCGGCTTCGCGGGCCAGGGCGCGCATTTCATAGACCAGTTCGTCGGTCGGCGCGCCGTGGTGGTCGCGGCGCGGGTCCTGTTCATAGGGGATGATTGCACCGCGGACGAAGGCTTCGACCCGGTCGGCAATGGCGAGCGCGCGCGGCGATACGGTCACCGGCTCAACCCAGCTTGCGCAGCGGATCGCTGCCGTCCCAGTCCTGTCCGGCCGCCTTAATCATGTCGAACAGTTCGGCCACGCCCTCGCCGGGCTTGAAGATCTCGACCAGCCCGCCGGGTCCGGCACCGGGATCGACATAGACCACCTTGCCCCCGCCGAACTCGCCCGAAACGATCACTTCGGCGCCGGCATCGGCCACCGCGCGCATCGCCGCGTCCCAGTCGTCGACGAACAGCAGGACATGGTGGAGCTGGTCCTTGACCCCGTATTCGCCGTTGTAGTGGCCCGGCGCATCGTTCTCGCCGCGGACCAGTTCGATCTGAATATCGCCCCAGAAGGCGATCGCGACGGTGAAGCGTGCTGCGGTCGGCTCCCCGCGATAGCGCATGTCGTCAAGCGCGATGTTCTCGAACAGGAAGAACGGGCCGACCCCCATGGTCTCGGTCCAATAGGTCAGCGCCGCGTCCCAGTCGCTGGGCACGTAAGCAAGCTGGGTGATCGGGCCGAGCGCGGCGATCAGGCTGGGTTTGGTCACTGGAACAATCCTTCCGGGGCCTCGATCAGGCCCTTGAGCGTCTGCAGGAATTGTGCCCCGGCGGCGCCGTCGATAGCGCGGTGATCGACCGACAGGGTCAGGCCGATGCGGCTTTCGAAGGCGATCCCGCCGTCGTCGGTCTCGACCGCCTCGCGGGTCACCGTGCCGACCGCCAGGATCGCGCCCTGCGGCGGGTTGATGATCGCGTCGAACTGCTCGATCCCGAACATCCCGAGGTTGGAGACCGAAAAGGTCCCGCCGTCCATGTCTTCGAACGACATCCGCCCGGCCTGGGCATTGTCGATCAGCGCGCGGGTCGCCGCGGCGATCTGGGCGATGTGCATGCGATCCGCCTGGCGGACCACCGGGGTGACCAACCCCTTGGGGCTCGCCACCGCGATCGCGACATCGGCGTGGGCAAAGCTGTGCACCGCATCGCCGTGGACCTGGACGTTGACATCGCCGTGCCGGGCCAGCGCCATGGCGACCGCCTTGACCAGATAGTCGTTGAGGCTGGCCTTGATCCCCAGCACCAGGTTGGCGGTCTTGCGCAGCGCGACCAGATCGTCGGCCCGGGCCGAGACCCGCAGGTAGAAATGCGGGATGGTCTGCTTGGCCTCGGTCAGACGCCGCGCGACGACCTTGCGGACCTTGTCGAACGGTTCGACCCGCGGCGGATTGGCAACCAGCGCGAAGGGCGCGCCGAAGCTGGCGGCCCCGCTCGCCGGCGCCGGGACCAGCGTGAGCACGTCGGCCTTGGAAATCCGCCCGCGCGGGCCGGTGCCCTTGATCGGCCCAAGGGCGATCCCGTTAAGCGCGGCAATCCGCCGGGCCAGCGGCGAGGCAAAGGCGCTGGCATCCTCGGCGGCCAGCTCGGCCGTGCCGCGCAGCATGGGGCGCGCCGCCGGGCGCCGCGCCTGGTCGACGTCCTGGTAAGTGATCCGCCCGCCGCGGCCCGATCCCTCGATATCGGCGAGGTCGACCCCTTCCTGTTCGGCCAGCTTGAGCGCTTCGGGACTGATCGGGCGGTTAGTGACGATCGGCCTGGGCGCAGCTGGCGCTGGAGCGGCTGCCGCCGGGGCCGCGCTCTTGCCAGCAACGCCGCCGCTTTCGGCCGGCTTGAACGCGGCGACGAAGGCATCGACCTCGGCCTCACTCGCGTCCGCATCGGCGAACACCGCGAGCAGCGTGCCGACGGCGTGGGCCTCGTCCCCGGCGGGGACCAGCACGCGCTTGACCACCGCGTCGAACTCGGCCTCGACCTCGTTGGTGATCTTGGCAGTCTCGATCAGGCACAGCACCTGGCCGCGGGTGAAGGAGTCCCCGGGCTTCACCATCCATTCGGCGATGTTGCCCTCGGTCATTTCGATGCCCCACTTGGGCATGCAGAAGGGGCGAATGTCGGCCATGTCCGCCTCCTCAGCGCCAGCCCAGGACCTGGCGCACCGCCGCTTCGATCCTGTCGGCCGAAGGCAGGTAGGCACTTTCCAGTTCGCGGGCAAAGGGGATCGGGGTGTGCGGCGGGCTGACCGCCTGCGGCGGCGCCTTGAGGCTGGCAAAGGCCTTGGCCGCGGCGAGCGCGCAGATGTCGGCAGCCAGCCCGCACCGCGGCGGCGCCTCGTCGACGACGACCAGGCGGCCCGTCACTTCGACCGAATCGAGGATCGCTTCCTCGTCGAGCGGGCTCGTGGTGCGAAGGTCGATCACGTCGCAACCGATGCCTTCGGCGGCCAGCTTGTCGGCCACCACCTCGCAAAAGCCGAGCAACAGGCCCGAAGATACGATGGTCACGTCCTCGCCTGCGCGCGAAAGGCGGGCATGGCCGAAGGGTATCGTGAAATCGGGATCGTCGGGCACTTCGCCCGAAACGCCGTAAAGCGCCTTGTGTTCAAGGAAGATCACCGGATCGTCATCGCGGATCGCCTGCCGCAGCAACCCCTTCACGTCGCCCGGCGTGCTTGGCATCACAACCTTGAGCCCCGGCATCCCGGTCAGTATTTGGTGAACCGACTGGCTGTGCTGCGCAGCTGCGTTGTAACCCGCGCCATAGGCCATGCGAATCACTGCCGGAC
>JBJTLX010000295.1:0-2953 GCA_046063245.1 Novosphingobium sp. | reverse complement strand
GCCGCGATGCTCCGCAGACGACGGTCGTTTCGATCACCAGTTTCGGTTTTTCGCGCGGCATGCCGCCGATTGCCGACCTGGTCTTCGACATGCGCTTTCTCGACAATCCGCACTGGGACCCGGCGCTGCGCCCGCTGACCGGGCAAGACGCAGCGGTGGGCGCGCATATCGAGCAGGACCCCGCTTTCGCCGAAGCCTTTGCCCGGATCCGCGATCTGCTGCTGCAACTTCTGCCGCGCTATGCGGCGCAGGGCAAAGCCTACGTCAACGTCGCTTTCGGCTGCACCGGCGGGCGCCACCGCTCGGTCTTTACCGCCGAACGCATGGCCGCGGCACTGCGCGAAGCGGGCTATGCCCCCAGCGTGCTCCACCGCAACCTGACCTCGCGCGCGGCCGACCTGGTGGAAGGAAAGCATTGACCGTGGCGCGCATCGGCGGCATGGCCCGGCGCCACCCACGAGGGCGATTCCCTCTGCCGGACGTGACACCTCGCTGTCGTGCCGGGTCGCAACTGCGGAGCATTATTCCGGCATGATCGGTCTGATTCTGGTCACTCACGGCAAGCTCGCCGAGGAATTCGTCAACGCGATGGAGCACGTTGTCGGGCGGCAGGACGCGGTCGAAACCGTGTGTATCGGCCCCAACGACGATATGGAAGCGCGCCGCCGCGAAATTGCTGACAAGGTCAAGACGGTCGATGGCGGACAGGGCGTGATCATCCTGACCGACCTGTTCGGCGGTACCCCTTCGAACCTGGCAATTTCGCTGATGCAGGCCGGCACGATCGAGGTGATCGCGGGGATCAACTTGCCGATGCTGATCCGCCTGGCCAAGGCGCGCGGCTGCATGCCGCTGGCCAAGGCCGTCGTCGCCGCGCGCGATGCCGGGCGGACGTACATTACGATCGCGTCGGAGTTCCTCGGACAGGACGCATAACCGGCGATACGGGGGAGGTTTCGGGGAATGAACGAGGTTCGCGAGAGCGTCGAGATCGTCAATGTCCGCGGCCTGCACGCCCGCGCCAGCGCCAAGTTCGTCAACGCCGTGGCCAAGCTGTGCGACGGGGTGACTGTGCGCGTCGCCAAGGACGGCAACGATGCCGCCGGCGCCTCGATCCTCGGGCTGATGATGCTGGGTGCGGCCAAGGGCGATTCGCTCGAGATCATCGTTGCCGGAGACTGTTCAGAGGCCGACGCCGCGCTGCTCAAGCTGGTCGGCCTGGTCAAGGACGGCTTTGGCGAGGATTGAGGCCGTGCCCGTGCGCCGCCAGATCACCGGATTTTCCAACCCCACGGTCAAGTCCTTGCGCGCGCTGCGCGAAAAGAAGCACCGCAAGGCGGCGGGCAAGTTCATCGCCGAGGGCCTGCGCCTGCTGACCGACGCGCGCGAAAGCGGCCACCTGCCGGAGATTCTGGTCATGGCTGCAGGGCGCGAGACGCATCTCCTGCTCGATGCGCTGGAAGCAGACGTCGCCGCTGCGGGCGGCGAGGTGATCGAGACCAGCGAAGACATCCTCGCCAAGATCACCGGCAAGGACAATCCCCAGGCCGTGGCCGGGGTCTTTGCCGAATTCGACACCGGACTGCACGCGATCGATCGGTCTACGGCAAAAATCTGGCTGGTAGCGCAGGCGCTGCGCGATCCGGGCAACCTTGGCACCATGCTGCGCACCGGCGACGCGGTCGGTGCGGGCGGGCTGATTCTGATCGACGACTGCGCCGACCCCTTCAGCGCCGAAGCGGTGCGCGCCAGCATGGGCGCGGTGTTCACCCAGCGGATCGCCCAGGCGCGGTGGGAGGACTTTCTACCGTGGCTGCGCAGCGGCGCCGGTCAGCTTGTCGCGGCAAGCCTGCGCGATGCGGTCGACTATCGCTCTGCGCCTTATGCCGCACCGTGCTTCCTGCTGGTCGGCAACGAAAGTCGCGGTTTGCCGGAGGCTTACGAGGCGGAGTGCGATTTGCGTGTGACCATGCCGATGAAGGGCCGCGCCGACAGCCTCAACGCCGCGGTGGCCGGTGCGGTGCTGGCCTACGAGGCGCTGGCCGCGCTGGGCTGAGCGCTATTCCGCCGCCTGGGCGGTGCCGGCAGCGTCATCCGGCAAGCCGGGGGCATCGCCGTAGCGCGGCATCGCCTCGACCAATGGCACCTCCTCGGCCTCCTTCTTGCCGATCTCGATGCCCTTGTCGCGCAGCCGCTTGGCGCTGGTCATGACATTGCGTTCAAAACTGCCGACGAACTTGTTGTAATTGTTGACCGCGCTTTCAAGGCCCCCGCCGACGCGCTTGAGGTGTTCAGCCGCAGTCTGAATCCGGTCGTAGATTTCCGCGCCGATCCGCCCGATCTCGCGCGCTTCGGCGGCAAGGGCATCCTGGCGCCAGACCATCGCGACGGTCCGGGCGATTGCAACCAGATTGGTCGGTGTGGCCAGCAAAACCTTGTTGTGGAACGCAAAGTCCCACAGTTCCGGATCATGTTCCAGCGCCGCGGCGACGAAATGTTCGCCCGGCACGAACATCACGACATAGTCGGGCGCATCGTCGAACTGGCTCTGATAGCTCTTCGCGCCAAGCGTCTGGACGTGATTGCGCATCGACTTGGCGTGGAGATCGAGATGGCGCTTGCGCTCGGCATCGTCGGCGCATTCGAACGCGGCTTGATAGGCATTGAGCGAGACCTTGGCGTCGATCACCAGCTTCTTCTGGCCCGGCACATGGACCACCGCATCGGGCCGTAAGCGCCCGTCTTCGGTGTCCAGCGAATGCTCGAGATCGAAATCGGTGTGTTCGCTGAGGCCGCACTGCTCGAGCACGTTCTGCAAGGCCCGCTCTCCCCAGCGGCCGCGCGCCTTGGGGGCGTTGGTCAGCGAATTGCCCAGTCGCGCCGCCTCGGCCCGCACCGCTTCCTGCCCTTCGCGCATCGACTGGATCAGCCCGGTCAGCTGCCCGAAGGCGTC
>JBJTLX010000294.1:0-3696 GCA_046063245.1 Novosphingobium sp. | reverse complement strand
CCAACATCGTCCCGGCCAAACTGCTGCCGCGCGCCATCCCGTCGATCACAAGGTGCTCGGCGAGCTCCGCCGGCTGGGCGACGTGCACCTGCACATCATCAACATTTCGGCCCACGGCTTCATGGCCGACGGGGTCAGCGAGATGGAAAAGGGCGAACGCGTCAGCATCCGCCTGCCCGGCATCGGCCGGATCGAGGCCCACCTGATCTGGGCGACCGACGAGCGCGCCGGATTCCAGTTCGAACGGATCATCCGCCTCGACGATTTCATGAAGATGATCGATACCCTGCAGCCCAACCCGCGGCTGCGCCGTTCGCGCTGAGCCGCGGCCAAGCCAGAGTATCACCGCCCCAACAATCTGATCGCTTGGCAAGCCGCGGCGCCGCTGCCATGCCGGGCGGATGACCGCCCCGACATCGCCGCTGGCCATACCGGACTATCGCCGCTTCTGGGCCTCGCGCTTCCTCGCCTCGTTCGCGACCACCGGGATGATCGTCATCCTGGGCTATCAGCTCTACGACGTCGCGCGCAGTGACTATGCCATGACCATGGGCCAGGCCGCGTTCCAGCTCGGCATGTTCGGGCTGGTCCAGTTCGTCCCGATGCTGCTGCTGACGCCGATTTCGGGCCTGGTCGCCGATCGCAATGAACGCCGCATGGTCGCAAGCCTGGCCATCGGGATCGATCTGCTGATCGCGCTGGTCCTTGCCTGGGCCACCTGGAGCGACGCCATCACCCTGCCGCTGCTCTATGTGCTGGGCGTCCTGCATGGCTCGGCGCGGGTGTTTTTCGGGCCGTCGCTGTCCTCGATCCCGCCCAACATCGTCCCGGCCAAACTGCTGCCGCGCGCCATCGCGATGAGCTCGCTGTCGTGGCAGAGCGCGTCGATTGCCGGGCCGGTGGTGGCTGGCCTGCTGTTCGCCAGGATCCCGTTTGCGCCCTATGCCATGGCCGCGGTTCTGCTGGCGCTGTCGATCATCCTGCTGCTGGCAATCAGACCGATCCATCCCCCTGCCGACAACCGCAAGGCGCACCCCTATCATCAGGTGCTCGAAGGCTTCCGCTTTGTCCGGGGCGAGCGGTTCCTGCTCGGCTGCATCACGCTCGATCTGTTCGCGGTGCTGCTGGGCGGGGCGACCGCGCTGTTGCCGGTGTTCGCGCGCGATATTTTGCACGTCGGTCCCGAAGGACTGGGCCAGATGCGCGCCGCGACGGCGCTTGGCGCGGTCGGCACCGGACTGGTGCTGGCGGTCCGGCCGATTGCCCACAACGTCGGGGTGAAAATGCTTGCCGGGGTCGGGGTCTACGGCGCGGCGACGCTGGCTTTCGGGCTGTCGCGCTGGCTGCCGCTGTCGCTCGCCATGCTCGCGCTGCTCGGCGCGGGCGACATGGTATCGGTGTTCATTCGCAATTCGCTGGTCCAGCTCAACACGCCTGACGCGGTCAGAGGCCGGGTGCAAGCGATCAGCAGCCTGGCCATTTCCGCCTCGAACGAGCTGGGCGAGATGCAATCGGGGCTTGCCGCCGCGCTGCTCGGGGCAACCGGGGCAGTTGTCTTGGGCGGTGCCGGTGCGGTAGTGATCACACTGTGCTGGGCGGTACTGTTCCCCGAACTGATCCGCGCCCGAACATTTGCGCCGCAATACAAGCAGGAGCCAGTCCCATGAAGGCCGAATCGATTCTCGCCACCATCGGCAATACCCCGCACATCCGCCTGGCGCGGCTGTTTCCCGACCACGAGGTGTGGATCAAGGCCGAACGCGCCAATCCCGGCGGATCGATCAAGGACCGCATCGGCCTGTCGATGATCGAAGCGGCTGAGGCCGATGGCAGCCTCAAGCCCGGCGGCACGATCATCGAGCCGACCAGCGGCAATACCGGGATCGGGCTGGCCATGGTCGCCGCGGTCAAAGGCTACAAGCTGGTCCTGGTGATGCCCGAATCGATGTCGATCGAACGGCGCCGGCTGATGCTGGCCTATGGTGCCACCTTTGATCTGACCCCGCGCGAGAAGGGCATGAAGGGCGCGATCGAGCGCGCGCACGAGCTGATCGCCAGCACCCCCAATTCGTGGATGCCGCAGCAGTTCGAAAACCCGGCCAACATCGCGGTCCACATCCACACCACCGCGCAGGAAATCCTCGCCGACTTTGCCGACAGCCCGATCGACGCGCTGATCACCGGGGTCGGCACCGGCGGCCACCTGACCGGCTGCGCCGAAGTGCTCAAGGTCAAATGGCCCAGCATGAAGGCCTGGGCGGTCGAGCCGACGCTGTCCCCGGTCATTTCCGGCGGCCAGCCCGCCCCCCACCCGATCCAGGGTATCGGCGCCGGGTTCATCCCGACCAACCTGCACACCCAGGCAATCGACGGGGCGATCCAGGTCGATCCCGCCGAGGCCAAGGAAATGGACCGGCTGAGCGCGACCAAGGAAGGCATGCTGGTCGGGATCAGTTCGGGGGCGACGCTCGCGGCGATCAAGCAGAAACTGGCCGAACTGCCCAAGGGCAGCCGCGTGCTCGGCTTCAACTACGATACCGGCGAACGCTATCTCTCGGTGCCGGACTTCCTGCCCGAATGAGCCAGTTCGCGAAGGTCGCCTATCGCGACGGTGAGACTCCCCTGGCCGGGCTGCATCTGCGCCCGGCCGGGCCTGCGCGCGCGGCGATTGCGGTGTTCCCCACCTTCATGAACTCCACCCCCGGGGTCGAGGACAAGGCGCGCGCACTTGTCGAGAATGGCTATTCGGTGTTCATCGCCGACTTCTATGGGCCGGACAGCCCCGCGACCTTCGAAGAAGCGTTCGGGGCGATGGCGCGGCTGCGCGCCGATCCCCGCGCGATGCGCAGCCGGCTGCCCGCGGCGACTGACCAGCTCGGCGTGCTTGAGCCTGACTTGTCGCGCCTCGCGATCGGATTCTGCCTGGGCGGCCATGCGGTGCTGGAATTGGCGCGCGACGGTCAGGATCTGCTGGCAGTGGTCAGTTTCCACGGCCTGCTCGCCACGCCGCTGTCCGCCGATCAAGCGATCAAACCGCGCATCCTGGTCTGCCACGGCGATGCCGACGCGCTGGTCCCGCGCAGCGACATCACCGGCTTCTGGGAAGAGATGGACCGGGTCGGGGCCAACTGGCACTTCCACAGCTGTTCCGGGGTCGAGCACGGCTTCACCAACCAGCGGATGCTCGATGGCGCGCCCAATCCGGCGTACAACGCCAGCGCCGACCGGCAGAGCTGGGCGGCGATGCTGGCGCTGTTCGACGAGGTGCTTGGCTAAGCGGTCGCAAAGGCCTCGACCGGCAGCGCCATCACTGCGTCCGCGCCGCCCTCGATCTTGCGCCGCAGCGCGCCGACGTCGGGCAGGAAACGCTCGCCGAAGTAGCGGCCGGTGGTCAGTTTGGCCTGGTAGAACGCCGCATCGCTGCTGCCCGCCGCCAGCGCGGCGAGCGACGTTTCGCCCATCCGCAGCCACATCAGGCCCAGGGCAACGATGCCCATCATGTGCATGTAGTGATGCGCCCCGGCCCCGACATTGTTGGGGTTGGCCATGCCGTTCTGCATGAACCACATCGTCGCGGCCTTCATCTCGCCATTCGCCTTTTCCAGCGCCCCGGCCAGCTTATCCAGCGCCGGATCGGCCTTTGCCGCCGCACAGGCCGCATCGACTTCGGCAAAAAATGCCTGCACGGCGCGCCCG
>JBJTLX010000293.1:0-3652 GCA_046063245.1 Novosphingobium sp. | reverse complement strand
AGGGCTGGGGCCCGCGCCCGGTGCCGCCGGTCGAGGGCCATCCTGACCTTGCCTGGCACATCGCCCAGAGCCTGATCCTCGACGATTTCGACATGACCATCATCAACGAAATGGACGTCGACCACGGCCTGACCGTGCCGCTATCGATGATGTTCGGTCAGCCCGATGCGTGGCCGTGCAAGGTCATTCCGCTGGCGGTCAACGTGGTCACCTATCCGGTCCCCTCGGGCAACCGCTGCTGGGCGCTGGGCGAGGCGATCAAGCGCGCGGTCGAGAGCTATCCCGAGGACCTCAAGGTCCAGATCTGGGGTACCGGGGGGATGAGCCACCAGCTGCAGGGCCCGCGCGCCGGGCTGCTCAACCGCGAATGGGACAACCGCTTCATGGACCTGCTGGTCGGCGAGAGCCAGGACGCGCGCGCGATCCCGCACATCGAGTACCTGCGCGAAACCGGCAGCGAAGGGATCGAAATGGTGATGTGGCTGATCATGCGCGGCGCGCTGGGCAAGGCCACGCGCTGCCTGCACCGCCACTACCACATCCCCTGCAGCAACACCGCGGTCGGGCACATCGTTCTGGAGCCAGTTTGACATGAGAATAGCATTGGCAGGCGCCGGCGCGTTTGGGGAAAAGCACCTCGACGGGCTGAAGAATATCGACGGGGTCGAGATCGTCTCGATCATCAGCCGCACCGGCGAACAGGCGGCGGCAGTCGCGGCCAAGTACGGCGCGCGGCACAGCAGCGAACATCTCGAGGACGCGCTCGCCCGCGACGATGTCGATGCGGTGATCCTGTGCACCCCGACGCAGATGCACGCGGCCCAGGCGATCGCCTGCATGGATGCGGGCAAGCACGTCCAGGTCGAGATTCCGCTGTGCGACAGCTGGGCCGACGCCGAGGCGGTGGTCGCCAAGGCCAGAGAAACCGGCCTGACCTGCATGGTCGGGCACACCCGCCGCTTCAATCCGTCGCACCAGTACGTCCACAACCGGATCGTCGCGGGCGAACTGAACATCCAGCAGATGGACGTCCAGACCTATTTCTTCCGCCGCAGGAACATCAACGCGAAGGGCGAGCCGCGGTCGTGGACCGATCACCTGCTGTGGCATCACGCCGCGCACACCATCGACCTGTTCGCCTATCAGGCCGGCAAGATCGTTCCGGCCAATGCGCTCCAGGGTCCGAAGCACCCGGAACTGGGCATCGCCATGGACATGTCGATCCAGCTGAAAAGCGAAAGCGGCGCAATTTGCACCCTCAGCCTGTCGTTCAACAACGACGGCCCGCTCGGCACCTTCTTCCGCTACATCGGCGATACGGCAACCTACATCGCCCGCTACGATGACCTGGTCAGCGGCAAGGAAGAACCGATCGACCTGACCGGCGTGACGGTGTCGAACAACGGGATCGAACTACAGGACCGCGAATTCATTGCCGCGATCCGCGAAGGGCGCGAGCCCAACTCCTCGGTCGGCCAGGTGCTCGATTGCTACCGGGTCATCGGCGAGCTCGCCGCCGACCTCGAACGACAGGACGGCTGGTCCTGATCGAACAAGGCCGGCGACGCGCTTTCTGCGTTGCCGGCCCGCGTCTCACATCGCGCGCTGTGCGCGGCCCACTGCCAATGCGCCGGTCGCGGCAATCGCCAGCGGCACCACGAAGATCCCGAACACGGCCACCAGCGGCCAGTGCTGCGACAGGGCCCAGCCGCCAATCAGCGGCCCGGTAAACGCGCCGATCCGGCCGATGCCGAAGGCCCAGCCGATCCCCGTCGCGCGGACGGCATCGGGATAGACCTGCGCCGCAATCGGATAGACCATGTTGAACCCGCCCTGCAGCGTGATCCCCATCAGGAACGCCGTCAGCAGGACGCCGATCAACGGCATCGGCACGCCGCCAAAGATCAGGAACACGACCGCCGCCGATCCGAGCAGCGCCCCGCACAGCCGGTGAACGTTGAAGCGGGTGGCAGCCAGGCTGCCGCCCAGCGTCCCGGCGAAGGCGCCGAAGTTGTAGATCGCGCTGGCGATCAGCGCATTGCGTTCGGGCAGGCCCGCTTCGATCGCCAGCTTGGTGATCCAGCTGGCGATGAAATAGAGCGCCATGAACCCGCAGATAGTGGTCATCCACAACAGCAGAGACGCCTTGCGCCGCGAACCCGCGACCGTTTCCGCCAGGGTGAATTTCGGGCCATCCGGTGCTGCCGTTACCGCATGCGGGAGGACGAAATAAACGATCGGCAGGAACAGGGCGGAAACCACGGCTGTCGCCACCAGCATGGCTTCCCAGCCGTAGACCGGCAGAGCCCAGGCGGCGATGAATCCGGTGATCATCGCCCCGATCGGATAGCCGCCCTGCAGGATCCCGACGGCAAAGTTGCGGTGCTTTGTCGGGGCCACGCGCGCGGCAATCGCGGCGATGCAGGCCAGAACCGTGCCGATCCCGGTGCCGACGACAAAGCGGATCGCGGCCAGTTGCGTAACCGACGTCGCATGGCTGCTGATGTACATTGCCACAGCCATCAGGCCGATCGCGACCATGATCATGCGCTTGCGCCCGAAACGGTCGGCCAGCGGCGCAAGGCCCAGTCCGCCCAGCGCCATGCCGGCAAGCCCGGCGCTGAAGACGATCGAAAGCTGCGCCGGCGACACGCCCCATGACTTCTGCAGACCCGGGGCGATGTAGGTGATGATCAGCACGTCCATGCCGTCGACCATGTTTAGGATGAAGCACAACAGGATGATGATTGCGGACTGGCGGGTCCATTCACCGGATTGCTGGAAATCTGCGTCGGAACCGGGAACGGCGATAGCCATGGCGAAGTGTCCTGTTAGATCCCTGCGGGATCGCGGTGTTGCGACTGGGCGTTGAGGCGGATCGAGGCGTTGGCCGCGCCATAGGCATCGTAGCCGCGGCGCTCGACGACCTCGAAGAAGACGCGCTTGGCCACGGCGCGGCTGTAGAACTGGAAGTATTCGCCGTCGGCATCGCGGTCATAGAGGATGTTCAGCTTTGCCATCCGCGCTACCAGATCGGCATCGAGGGCATAGCGCGCCTCAATATCGGCGTAGTAGTTGGGTCCGATCTCCAGCATCGGCAGGCCTGCCGCCTGGGCCCGCTCGGCAGCGCCGAACACATCGTCGCTGGCAAAGGCGATGTGCTGCACCCCGGCACCGAAATAGTTGTGAATGAAGCGGGTCGACAGGGCATTGGCCGCCATCGACCCGTTCAGGGTAAAGCGCACCCCGCGCGACGGCGTTTCGACCGCCTGGCTGTAGACGATCCCCATCGGGTCGGCGATTTCGAGCTGCGGGGTCTTGGCCATGTCGAATAGCGCGGTGTAATAGAGCAGCCAGCTGAGGAACTCCTCGTACTGCATGGTCTGGGCAATGTGATCCACGCGGGTCAGGTGGGCGCGCGGCGCGGTGTCGGCCACGTCCTGCGGAAACTCGTCGCGCCACATCGCCTCACGCGTGGCGCCGTCGACCAGGTAGAGCAGGCTGCCACCGATCCCGCGGACCGCGGGGATGGACCATTCGTCCGGCGCTACGGCCTGGCCGAAATCCTGGATGTCGAGCCCGCGGGCGCGTTCCAGCACCGCCTGCTGATCGGCTACTGCAAGCCCGATCGCGCAGACCGAGCCGCCGTGGA
>JBJTLX010000025.1:0-4000 GCA_046063245.1 Novosphingobium sp. | reverse complement strand
GCGAAAAGCTTTGCAACACCGGCCCACTCCCCCTGCCCGACCATCCACAGGGTACCATGAACGGGTGGTCGGGCAGGGGGAGTGGGCCGGTGTTGCTTCCGCGTCAGCGGACAATCACGCGTTTACATCGGCATAGTGGCTGGGCGGCTGGATCACTTCCATCCGTTCGGCCAATAGCGGGCGAAAGCTCGGGCGGCTCTTGAACACCGCGTACCAGCCCTGCGCCTGGTCGTGGCCGGTCCAGTCGAGCCCGCCGAGATAGTCCGCGACCGAGATCTGCGCCGCTGCGGCCAGATCGGCCAGGCTCATCGTCGCCCCGGCCAGCCACGGCCGGTGATCGATCAGGTGATCGATGTAATAGAGATGCTCGTGTGCCAGCTTCATCGCCTCGCGCAGCGCGCGGCTGTCGGGCGACTGGCGATAGACCAGCCGCTTTTTCATCCGCTCGTGGAGCAAGGGTTCGGTCACGTCGGCGAAGAAGTTTTCATCGAACAGCGCGACCAGCCGGCGGATCTCGGCCCGGCCCGCCGCGGTGCCGTTGATCATCGGGTTCTTGTCCGACGTTTCCTCGAAATATTCGCAGATCGCCCGGCTATCGACCAGGGTCAGCCCCTTGGCCGGATCATGCAGCACCGGGGTGCGCCCGGCCGGGTTGAGCGCGAGGAAATCGTCGCGCCCTTCCCACGGATTTTCGCGCCACAGCTCATAGCCGATCCCCTTCTCGCTAAGGAGCAGGCGGACTTTGCGGCTGAACGGGCACAGGGGATATTGGTAAAGCTGCCACATGGCTTACCGTCATGGCCCGCCGCGAATCGCGCGTCCACCCTTGGCAAGGTCACGCGCGCGGCTTTTCAGGTGGAAAACCTAGCTTTCGATGCGAGCCGGGCGATCGAGCGCCAGGGCAAGCCGGGTCAGGCGCCGCTCGCAGTTGGCGTCGATCAGCGCGGCGTCGGCGCGCGGCACGCGCAGCACCAGGTCGCCGTCCGCCGCCATGGCGATCGGCACTTCGTCCAGCGCCTGCGGCGATCCGCCGCCGATCCGCTGGGCCAGCCGGAAGGCCAGTCCCCAGGCGCGCGCGCGTTCCAGATCGGACGCCGCGGCAAGCTGCACCAGCAGCGACGGCGGCGCGTCGGGATCGCCGCCCAGCGCGACGTGCAGCGCCATCGCCACGATCGCCCTGCCAGCGGCGTCGATCCCGATCCAGTGGCCGTGCAGCGCCATGTCTTCGCCGGCGATGGCGCGGAAATCGGGATTGGCGGCCCAGCCGGTCGCGGCAATCAGGCAGGCGGCGTGGCGCAGCCGGCGCAGGTGGCCGGGCTCTTCGGGAAACACACCGTCGCTCCAGCGCAGCAGTGCGTCGGGATAGGCGGCGACCTGCAATTGCCCGCCGACGGTGTGGCGCACGTCCTCGATCAAGGGGTCGAGCGCGCGAATATCCGGCGCAAGCGCCTGAAACAGCAGCCCTTCGCGCAGGCCATAGGTCGAAACCTCGACCCGCTCGGGTGCCAGCTCGCGGGTCAGGGCGACCAGCAGCGCGGCGGCATCGTCAAGCTGGGCGGCGCGGGTCGCGCTGATCCCGGGGATCGCCGCCAGCGCCTGCGCCCCGGCGCTGCGCACATGTTCCTTGAGCCAGCGGGCATCGCCGGCCGGAAAGCTGTAATTGCCCAGCACCGGCAGCGGCCAGTCGGTGTGATACATGTGAAAGCGGGCCAGCGCGCGCCAGCCGCCGCCGACCACATGGAGGGTCTGGCTCTTGACCTGCTTCACCCAGGCGAGTGGGCGAAGCGCCTTGTTCAGCGCCTTGCGCAGCTGACCAGGGCCGCCGGCGCGGATCGCGCCCACCGGGATCACCCCGAACGGCAGCGAGACCCGTTCGTGGACCATGCCCCCGGCGACGCGGACCAGTTCGAGACTGCCGCCGCCCATGTCGGCAACAATGCCGCAAGCCTCGGGATTGGCCGAAATCACGCCGAAGCCGGCGGCCACCGCTTCGTCATCGCCGTCGAGCAATTCGGCCGGCAACCCCAGCGCGCGAACCGCGGCAAGGAATTCAGGTCCGTCGGCCGCGGTGCGCACCGCGGCGGTGGCGACGACCCGCAAGGTGTCGGGTGCCATCAGCCGCAGCAAGGCGGCAAAGCGGGCCAGGCCTTTAAGCGCCTGGGCGCTGGCTTCGGGATCGAGCGTGCCCCCCGGCACCACCCCGCGGCCCAGCCCGGCGGTGATCTTTTCATTGAACAGCGTGGCGGGCGCGCGCGCCGCCCCGCCGAACACGACCAGGCGGATCGAGTTCGAGCCAATATCGACAATGGCATGGCGCTGGCTGCCGTTCACCGGGCGGGCCTAGCCTGCCCGGCGCGCGCTTTCCAGCGCTGGCGGGAAGTTATTCGGCGTCTTTGGCGCGGTCGGCGGCGCGCTCCATGGTCTTGCGCATCTGGTCGCCCATGCGCTGGCCCATGTCCTCAAGCTGGGGGAGCATTTCGCCCATCGCCCCGGCCATCGCGCCGGCCGCACCCATCATCGCCGGGGCCTTGCGCGCGACTTCGCTAGGCATGCGCCGGGCTTCGGGTCCGGCCAGGTCGCCCAGCGTGGCGTCTTCGGGGACGTCGTGGTGCGGCGGTGCTTCGCCCATCGACTTGCCCATCTGGTCCATCGCTTTCAGGAACGGCGCGGCCTTCATGTCGAGCATGGCGGCCATCATCCCGGCCATGGCGTCGCCCATCGCCCGCTGGGTCGCGGGATCGCCGAGCCGGCCCTGGATCTCGCCCAGCGCGCGGTCACGTTCGGCATTGCGGCCATGGTCCTTGGCGGCGGCGGGCGTGGGGGCCAGCAGGGCGGCGGCAAGGGCAGTCAGGGACACCAACTTAACGGCGGAACGCGGCTGCGGCATTTCGGCACACTCCAGGCGCCCGCTGATTCGGGCGAAGCGGTTGATAGCGGCGATTCGCTTGCGCGCGGCTGAATGACGCCGCGCCGCTCAGCGCGGCGGGATCGCCAGGTCGAGCAGGGCCAGGCACGGCGCGCGCAGGCTTTCCAGTTTGGCCGGAAGCGTCGCCGGATCGGCCCGCAGCCCCGTGGCAGCGCGCGCGAACAGCGCCTGGACTTGCGGCCGGGTCGCGGCGGTTTCATCCATCAGCCGCGCCCCGGTGCGCACGAAGAACTCGCGCCCGCGGTTGCCCAGCACGGGCCACTTGGCCGCAAGCGTCGTACCGCGGGCCTGTTCGCTGACAACGATGGCAAAGGCGGCGCCGCAGCGCACTGCGGTTTCCTGCTGCAGGTTGAGCGTGGGCAGCGGCGCGGCGGACTGGGCCAGGGCAAGGCCCGGTGCGGTCATCAGGACAAGGGCGGCAAGCGCGGTTCGGCTGGTCATGCCCCGCCCTATCGCAGCAAATCTGAACGCCAGCCAACTTTTGCCGCGCAAGACGATTGACCTCGGCCTCGCGCCGCGCAATCGTAGCAAATCGCAACGGAAAATGGAGAGGCGGATGTACAGCCACAACATGGTCGGCAGCAACGACATCGAGAAGTCGAAAAAGTTCTATGACGCGACCTTCGCCGCCTTGGGCGGCAACCCCGCGATCCAGGACGACAAGGGCCGCCTGATCTACATGCACAATGGCGGGATCTTCCTTGTCACCCCGCCGATCGACGGCCAGCCGGCCACTGCCGGCAATGGCTGCACCATCGGCTTTGCCATGGACAATCCCGAACAGGCCGATGCCTGGCACGCCGCGGGCGTGGCCAATGGCGGCACCGCGATCGAAGATCCGCCGGGCGTCCGTTCGGGCGGCATGGGCGATCTCTACCTTGCCTATCTGCGCGATCCCGACGGAAACAAACTCTGCGCGCTGAAACGGATGTAAGCGCCCGGGTCATCCGGCGGAGGGGGGGAGGTGTTGGCACCACTGCCCCCCCGCCGGCGGCCCAAAACCGGTTCGCGGCCGAGCAGGAACACCGCGTGTTCGGCGCGCCATTTCGCGGCGGAAACGCCTATCCAGGCATC
>JBJTLX010000292.1:0-14666 GCA_046063245.1 Novosphingobium sp. | reverse complement strand
CGGGGCGGCAACGGAACAGGCGGGAGAAGATCGCCAGCTGATCGGACGGCGGCGATTGGTGCGAGAAGCAGACCGCTAGCGGCGCCCAGCGCTCGCCCAGCATGGCGCTGCAGAGCTTGGCCAGCACGCCGATCGCCAGGTTGGAAGACTGGCGCGCCGGTTCGGGCCGCCGCAGGGCGAAATCCTCGCGCAGGATCGCCTGGCCGCCCGCTTCCTCGAACTGCAGGACCAGGGTCGAATTGATCCGCGCGCGGAACTCCTTGAGCGCGGCGAGCGCCTGGCGCAGCGTCGGCTGGTGGGCGATTAGCAGGCTGGTCGCGCCCAGATTGGCCAGCGCGCGCCCTTCGGCCATGCGCAACCCCAGGGTGATGCACCCGGTCGCTTCGGCGCTGCGCTCGAGCAGGCGGATCGCCGCGCGCGCCGGAATGAGCTGCTCGGGATTGGCCAATAGTCCCGCGCTCAGCCCCTGCTCGCTCAGCAGCTGGCGCGGATCGATCCCGAAGGCGCCCATCGTTTCGAAGTACCCGGTCAGTGCCGCGACCCGAACCAGCTCTCCCACATCGGCCTCGCTTTCGCACCCGCGCCGGCGTTTGGCGTCGATTGCGAAAAGAATGTCATCAATTGTGAAATATGCAAGCACCGCCCGCGCTATTCCGGACAAAACTGGCATTGGGAGATGAGCAGCGATGGCCAAGGTAGTCCGCTTCCACGAAACCGGCGCGCCCGACGTCCTCAGGCTTGAGGACGCGGATGTCGGCGAACCGGGACCGGGCGAAGTGCGCCTGCGCCACGGCGCGGTTGGCTGCAACTTTGCCGACACCTATTTCCGCTCGGGCTATTACCCGGTCCAGCCACCGTGCGGCATCGGGGTTGAAGGCGCGGGCACGGTCGAGGCGGTGGGCGAAGGCGTAACCAGTGTCGCGGTGGGCGACCGGGTTGCCTACAACGGCAGCCCGCTGGGGGCCTACAGCACCGAACGGGTGATGCCGGCCGCGCCGCTGTTCAAGCTGCCCGACGGCATCTCGTTCGAAACCGCGGCGGCTTCGACCATGCGCGGGCTGTCCGCAAGCTATTGGCTGCTCAAGACCGATCCGCGGCTGAAGGCCGGCGACACCATCCTGCTCCATGCCGCCGCGGGCGGGGTCGGACTGCTCGCGGTCCAGCTCGCCAAGCTGATCGGGCTGCGCGTGATCGGCACCGTTTCCAGCGAGGAAAAAGCCGCCAAGGCGCGCGAAATGGGCTGCGACGAGATCGTCTTCTATCGGCGTGAGGATGTCGCGGCGCGGGTCAGGGAACTGACCGACGGCGAGGGCGTGCAGACGGTGTTCGATTCGGTTGGCGCCGACACTTTCGCCGGTTCGCTCAAGTCGCTGCGGCGGCGCGGCGTGCTGGTCGGCTGCGGGACCGCATCGGGGCCGTTCCCGCCGATCGACGCGATGGCCATGGTCATGCAGGGCTCGGTCTATTTCACCCGCCCCGCCTTCGTCGACTACTTCGCCGATCCGGCCGAACGCGCCGAGCTGGCCGGGTTCTGGTTCGATCACCTCTCCGCCGGGCGCGTCAAGGTCGAGATCGGGCAGCGCTATGGCCTCGAGGACTGCGTCCAGGCGCACCGCGATCTCGAGGCCGGCAAGTCGATCGGCTCGTCGGTGTTCGTGCTGTGAAGGCCGCGCCGCTTACCTGCCATATCGGCGCCGAGCTGAGCGGGGTCAGCCTGGCCGAAGCCGCCCGCAACGCCGATCTGTTCGGCGCGGTCCGGGCCGAGCTGCTGCGCCACAAGGTGCTGTTCGTGCGCGGGCAGGACATCTCGCGCGCCGATCACATCGCCTTCGCCCGCCGCTTCGGCGAACTCGAGGATCATCCGGTGGTCGGCAGCGACCCCGAAAATCCGGGGCTGGTGCAGATCTACAAGGACGAGACTTCACCGCCCGACCATTTCGAGAATTCGTGGCATTCAGACACCACCTGGCGCGAGGCACCGCAGATGGGCGCGGTGCTGCGCTGCGTGGCCTGCCCGCCGGTTGGCGGCGACACGATGTGGGCCAACATGGCGAAGGCCTATGCCGACCTGCCCGATCACATCAAAGCGACGATCGAAGGTCTGCAGGCGCGCCATTCGATCGAGGCGACCTTCGGAGCGCGGATGAGCGCGGACAGGCGGCTCGCGCTCAAGGCGCAGTTCCCCGATGCCGAGCACCCGGTGGTCCGGACTCACCCCGAAACCGGCGAGAAAGTGCTCTACGTCTGTGGCTTCGCCACCCACTTCACCAACTTCCACACCAGCGTCAACGTCCGCTACGGCCAGGACTATGCCCCCGGCGGGGCCAACCTGCTGAGCTATCTGATCGGCCGTGCGGCGATCCCCGAATACCAGGTGCGCTGGCGCTGGCAGCCGGGCGACGTAGCGATCTGGGATAACCGTTGCACCCAGCATTACGCCGTCATGGATTACCCGCCCTGCGTTCGAAAAATGGAGCGCGCCGGGATCATCGGCGATAAACCGTTTTAATCATAGGAGAAGCCCCATGCAGTTTTTCGACGACAGCTTGCTGCCCGAAACCCAGGATCCGCTGTGCATCCAGGTCGCGCCCTATGCGCCGAGCTTTTTCCCGCGCGACAGCGACGATATTCCGCTGAGCTATGCCGAACAGGTGCAGAAGGCGGTCGATTGCTACAATGCCGGAGCAACCCTGCTCCACGTTCACGTGCGTGAGCCCGACGGCAACGGCTCGAAGAACCTCGACCGCTTCAACGAAATGCTCGACCGGCTGCGCAGCGCGGTGCCCGGCATGATCCTCCAGGTCGGCGGTTCGATCAGCTTTGCCCCGAAAAGCGAGGGCGAGGCCGCGCTGTGGCTGTCCGACGATACCCGCCACATGCTCGCCGAGCTCAACCCCCGGCCCGACCAGGTGACCCTGGCAGTCAACACCAACCAGATGAACGTGATGGAGCTGATCACCGAGGACGACTGCGCCGGCACCTCGATGGGCGAGGCCAATTACACCGAGGCCTATACCGAGATGTATTACGAGGCCGGGCCCAAGTTCATGAAGGAGCACATGAAGCGGCTGACCGCGGCGGGAATCCAGACGCACTTCATGGTCGGCTGCACCCGCGATCTCGAAACGGTCGAGCGGCTGGTCCGTTCGGGCCATTACATGGGCCCGCTGGCGATCAACTGGGTGGCGATCGGCGGCGGGCACGACGGCCCCAACCCGCGCAACCTGATGGAGTTCGTCAACCGCCTTCCGCAGAATGCGATCTTCACCGTCGAGGGGCTGATGCGCAGCGTCTATCCGCTTTGCACCATGGGCATCGCGATGGGCTTCCATGCCCGCGTCGGCCAGGAAGACAACCTGTGGGGCCGCAAGGGCGAACGCGCCACTTCGGTCCAGCAGATCGAAAAGCTGGTGCGCATTTCGGAAGAGCTCTACCGCCCGATCGCGACCGCCGAACAGGCGCGCAGGATCTACAAGATCGGCACCTTCTATTCGAGCGTCGACGAGACCCTGCGCGAGAACGGCTGGCTGCCCAACCGCAACACCGACTTCGGCGTCGCCAACGTCCGCTCTTCGCCGCTGATTGCAGCTTAGAGCCGTGGCCTTCGTGCCAGCAGATCCGGAGGGGGACGGTCGGCCGGGCGGGATCGCCCGGCCGACCGCTTACGGCTGGCTGGTCTTCGCGCTCAGTTTCGGGCTGCTGATCTCGGACTATATGGCGCGGCAGGTGCTCAACGCCGTGTTCCCGCTGCTCAAGGCGGAATGGACGCTCAGCGACGGACAGCTCGGCGCGCTCTCCGGGGTGGTCGCGCTGATGGTTGGGCTGCTGACCTTTCCGCTCTCGCTGCTGGCCGATCGCTGGGGCCGGATCCGCAGCCTGACGATCATGGCGGTGCTGTGGAGCCTGGCCACCCTGCTGTGCAGCCTGGCGCGCAATTACGAGGAAATGCTGGTCGGCCGCGTTCTGGTCGGGGTCGGCGAGGCGGCCTATGGCAGCGTCGGCATTGCCGTGGTGCTCAGTGTGTTCCCGGTGCGGATGCGCGCGACCCTGGCCTCTGCGTTCATCGCCGGGGGGCTGACCGGACAGGTGCTGGGGGTCGGCATCGGCGGCTGGATTGCGCAGGCGCATGGCTGGCGCACCGCGTTTGGCGCGATCGCGCTGGGCGGGCTGGCGATCGCGCTGCTCTATCCGCTGGTGGTGCGCCGCGAGCGGATCGCCGCGCTGGGCGGGGCGACCGCCGCGGCGCTGCAGCGCCCGCCGATCCGCAGCGTGTTCGCCAATCGCAGCGTGCTCTGCGCCTATGCTGGGAGCGGCCTACAATACTATGTCGCCGGGGCCCTGCCGGCTTGGCTGCCAAGCTTTTTCGGACGCTATTACGCCATGCCGGTCGCCCGCGCCGCGAGCATGGCTGCGCTCTTCCTGCTGATTGCCGGGGCCGGAATGGTGCTGTGCGGCATGCTCACCGACCGCCTTGCCAGGATCCGCGCCGATGCCCCGCCGCTGCTTGGCGCGGGCTTCAGCCTCGGATCGGCCGTGGCGCTGGGCCTGGCCTTCGCCGTGCCGCCCGGGCCGGTGCAGCTGTCCCTGCTCGGCCTCGGCGCGTTCCTGTGCGCGGCATCGACCGGACCGACCGGAGCGATGGTCGCGAACCTGACCCCGCTGGCGATCCATGGCACCGCCTTCGCCACGCTGACACTGGCCAACAACATCCTCGGGCTCGCTCCGGGGCCGTTCCTGACCGGGCGACTGGCCGACAGTCTTGGCCTGCTCGGCGCGCTGCAGCTCCTGCCGATCCCGGCCGTGTTCGCCGCGCTGGCCTTTGCCCTGTCGCGCCGGACCTACCTGGCCGATCTCGGATTGACACCGATTGCAAAAACTCTGTCGCGAATTGTGAAAAACTGATCGGCGCGGCAGCCTATTGCCGCAACCACAACACAAAAGTTTGGGAGATATCGGAATGTCGCTTTTCACGCTGCGCAGTCGCGCCAGCCTGTTCGCCCTCGCCCTCGCCGGCCTGTCCGCTCCAGCCCTGGCGCAACAGGCGCCCGCCGACGATGCAGCGGATAGTGCCGCCGACGATAACGGCGAGATCATCGTCACTGCGCAGAAGCGCGCCGAAAACGTCCAGACCGTGCCGGTTTCGATTGCCGCCTTCACCGGCGAATCGCTGCAGAAAGCGAACGTGCTGACGGTGATGGACCTGCCGCGCGTCGCCAGCAATTTCCAGTCGGTGCGCTCGTCCAACACCGGCTCGACCCGGATCGGCATCCGCGGGGTCGGCAGCCTCGCCAACACCTTGATCGAGCCGAGCGTCGCGGTATTCGTCGACGGGGTCTATGTCCCGCGCTCGGGCTCGATCCTCGGCTCGTTCCTCGACATCGAAGGTGTCGAAGTGCTGCGCGGCCCGCAAGGCACGCTGTTCGGCCGCAACGCCAGCGTCGGCGCCTTGTCGCTGCGCAGCGCGCTGCCGCGGCACGAGTTCTCCGGCCAAGTTTCGGCCGAGGCGGGTTCGTTCGAGCGTTACAAGCTGTCCGGCTACGTCAACATTCCCCTCGGCGAGAATGTCACCGCGCGCTTTGCCGGGATGGGCCAGTGGTACAAGGGCCCGTGGCACAACCGGCTCGACGGCAAGACCTATGGCGGGTCGGACGACATGTCCTTCCGCGGCACGATCAAGGCCGAGTTCGGCGCTGTCGAATGGATCCTGCGCGGCGACTACACCAAGCTCGACGGCGACGGGGTCGCCAATTTCGACTTCGATCCCGCTTCGGTAAGCCCGGCCCGGCTGACGTTCTTGCAGACCGCCTTCGCCGGCGGGGCCGACACCAACCTCAACGATCGCACCATGAACCAGTACATGGCGACCGGCCTGGTCGACGAGAACTGGGGCGTGTCGAGCACCGCCTCGTTCGACGTCGGCGGCGCGACCATCAAGCTGATCGACAGCTATCGGGTGTGGAAGAACGACCAGCTGGATGGCGACATCATCTTCCTGCCGGTGTCGCTCGCCTCGCGCCGCAGTCTGTTCGAATCGAAGAGCCACAATCACGAACTGCAGTTCATCTCGCCGACCGACCAATGGCTCGGCGGCAAGTTCGACATGGTCGCCGGGCTCTATTACTTCGCGGAAGATTTCAGCCTCAGCGAAGTGCTCAACATGGGCAGCAGCTTCTGCAATGTGCTGGTTCCGGCCGGCCCCGGACGGACCGCGTGCAACACCTATCGCACGACCACCGGCGGGACCGCGGCAACCGACCAGGACGTGTTCCAGAACGTCAAGAGCATCGCCGCCTATGCCCAGGGCAACATCCACCTGACCCCGCAACTGACCCTGACCCTGGGCGGACGCTGGACCAGCGACAAGAAGCGCGGCTCGTTCGCGCAGGTGTCGAGCCCGTTCACCCAGACGCTGCGCGCGACCGAAGCGCTGACCTTCCCGAACCTGAGCGAAAGCCGCTTCACTTACCGCGTCAGCGTCAACTACAAGCCCTGCGACACGGTCATGGCCTTCGCCAACTATTCGACCGGTTACAAGTCGGGCGGCTACAATTCGGGCGGCGGTGCGCCCGCGCTGACCCCGCCGGTGTCGCGCCGCGTGTTCGACCGCGAAACGGTCAAGAACTATGAGCTCGGGATCAAGTCGAGCTGGCTCGACCGCAAGCTCAAGGCCAACCTGACGCTCTACCGCATGGACATCGCCGGCTTCCAGGACCGCGCTTTCGACGGGGTCAGCTTCATCGTCCGCAACGCCGGCAGCCTGCGCCAGCAGGGCTTCGAGTTCGACACGGTGCTGGCGCCGACGCGCCATTTCTCGGTCAGCGCGTCGCTCGCCTACCTCGATTCCAAGTTCACCGACTATGCCAACGGCGCGGGCCTGCCGGGCTGCGCCCCGGTCGGCGGGGTCATTCCCGCGGTCTGCACCGGCCTTCCGCTCCAGGGCCAGCGCCAGAACCTGACCGGACAGCCCAACACCTTCTCGCCCAACTGGGTCGGCAACGTCGCGGCCGATTGGTCGGGTGATTTCGGCTCGGGCGGCATGGGCTGGTCGCTCAATGGCAACCTGTCGTTCGTCTCGGACCAGTATGTCGGCACCTCGCTCGATGCCAACCCGCAGACCCTGGCCGACGGCTATGTGGTGCTCGGTGCGCGCGCGACGATCCACGGCCCCGACGATGGCTGGTCGCTCTCGGTCTTCGCCCGCAACCTCGGCAATTCGCACTACCGTCCGCTGATGGTCTATCAACCGCTTGGCGGCCCGCTGGGCCTCAACAACGGTGTCGCCACCGGCAGCACCGCGGTCCGCGTCCTGGCCAGCGAGCCGCGTAGCTACGGCGTGACGGGAACGGTCCGGTTCTGAACGCCAGCGCAGCGGCACCGGGCCCGCCCCGGTGCCGCCGCTAACCCGCCAGCAACGGCTCGACCAGGGACACGTCGTCGGGGTTGTTGACTTCCCAGATCCCGCCGGCCGGGCGCTCGACCGCGACCATGTGGACCGGCCAGCCGGCTTCGACGAAGCGCAGCTGTTCCAGCCCTTCGGCGCGCTCCAGCGGCGACGGCGGCAATGCGGCATAGGCCGCGAGCGCGGCGGGGCGATAGCCGTAGACGCCGAGGTGGAGCTTGAGCGGTTCGGCCGCGGTTGCCCCGAACGGGATCGCGCGCTTGCTGAAATAGGCGGCGGTGCCGTCGCTGCGGCAGACCACGCAGGTGCCGCCGACCCGTCCGGCAGCCTGCTCCGCGGCGATCCACGCCATCATCGCCGGATCGCACGCGACATAGGGCGTCGCCACGGTCACAGCCGGATCGGCGAAGCGCGCGTTCAGTGCGGCGATGTGGCCGGGCGGAACCAGCGGGCTGTCGCCCTGCAGGTTGATCACCATGTCGGCCGGTTCGCCCAGCGCCGCCAGCGCGGCGGCGCAGCGTTCGGTCCCGTTGCGCAGCGCCGGGTCGGTCATCACCCAGCGCGCGCCAAATTCCCGCGCTGCGGCGGCGATCCGCGGATCGTCGGTGGCAATGACGGTGTGGTCGGCACCGACGGCTGCCGCGCCCGCCCGCCAGGTCCATTCGATCAGCGGACGGGTGGCACCGCCCGGCGCGGTCAGCGGGGTCAGCGGCTTGCCCGGAAAGCGGACCGATCCGAAGCGCGCCGGAATGATGACAAGCGGCTGCATGAACCGGTCGCGCGCCGCTCAGTCGATGCTGACGCGCAGCAGGTCCTGCAGGTCGATCAGCCCGATCGGCGCGGCGCTGGCCGGATCGACCACGAAGATCGCGGTGATGCGGTGCGCGCGGGCGAGGTCAAGCGCGTGGTCGGCGGTTTCGTGCGGCAGCAGGGTGACCGGATGCGGGTTCATCAGCGCGGCGGCATCGACCGCGCCGATCCGCGCCAGGTTGCGGCGCAGATCGCCGTCCGAAACCACCCCGATCAGCTTGCCGTCGGCGGGATCGGTGACCCCGGCGATGCCGAAGCCCTTGTTGGTGATTTCCTCGACCACGGCGGTTCCGGGCGTATCGCTGGCGACCAGCGGGATCCGCGCCCCGGCGTGCATCAGCAGCCGCACCGGACGCAGCTTCTGCCCGATCCGCCCGCCCGGATGGAGCACCGCCAGGTCGCTGGCGCTGAAGCTGTTGCGATCGGCGACCAGCACCGCCAGGGCATCGCCCAGGGTGATCGTCGCCACGGTCGAGGCCATCGGCACCGAGGCGATCGGTCCGCCTTCGTGGCCGACCGGCAGTTGCAGGACATAGTCGGCCTGCCGCGCCAGGCTGCTGTCGACCCGGGCGGTCAGCGCGACCGAAAGGATGCCGCTGTCGCGGGCATAGTGCAGCAGCGGCAGGACCGAGCGGGTCTCGCCCGAGACCGAGATCGCCACCAGCACGTCGCCGCCGCACATCTTGCCCAGATCGCCGTGCGCCGCGTCGGCGGCGTGAAGGAACAGCGCCGGTTTGCCCAGCGAGGCGAAGGTCGCCGCCATCTTGCGCGCGGCGATGCCCGATTTGCCCATCCCGGTGAAGACGATCCGCCCCCGGCATTCGGCCAGGTGGCGGGCGACGATCAGCAGGTCCGCGTCAAGCGAGTCGCGCAGTGCGACCAGACCGGCCACGGCATGGTCGAACACGCGCCGCGCCGCGCCAAGCTCGTGCAATTCGGTGGACGTTGCCGGGCTCTCGCGGCGGTCGTGGCCATGGCGTGCAGGCAAGAACAATCCTTCCGAATTCCCGGATTCGCGCGAATGCGGCTGACTTTGTCGGCGCGACCCGTTCCTCGACTAGCCCAAAGCCGGGCCCGGTTCAATTCGCACCGTTTACACCGCGGCTTTGGCAGACCATTGAGGGGCCTATGGGAATCCGGGGTTGGAGCGCTGGCCAGGGGCCGCGGAGCGGGCAGGAGACGCAGCGATGCTGGTGATCGCCGGACCCTGCGTGATCGAAAGCGAATGCCACGCCCTGACGGTCGCGGAGCGGCTGGCGGCAATCGCCGCGCGGCTGGGGGTGCGGCTGATCTACAAGTCCTCGTTCGACAAGGCCAACCGCACCGCCGCAACCGCGCCGCGCGGGCCGGGGCTGGACGAAGGGCTGGCCGTACTGGCCAAGGTGCGCCGCGAAACCGGGCTGGAGGTGCTGACCGACATCCACGAAACCGCCCAGGCGGCGCCGGTCGGCGAAGTGGCCGACGTGTTGCAGGTGCCCGCCTTCCTGGCCCGCCAGACCGACCTGATCCAGGCCGCGGTCCGCACCGGGCGCACCGTCAACGTCAAGAAGGGCCAGTTCATGGCGCCCGAGGACATGGCCCATGTCGTCGCCAAGGCGCAGGCCGTGCTGCCCGCCGACCAACCGGTCGGCGCGCGGCTGTGGCTGTGCGAGCGCGGGACCAGCTTCGGCTACCGCGACCTGGTGGTCGATATGCGCGGGCTCGCGATCATGCGCACCCTGGGCTGTCCGGTGATTTTCGACGCCGGCCATTCGGCGCAGCAGCCCGCCGCCGCCGGCAGCGTATCGGGCGGCCAGCGCGACCTGATCCCGGCGCTGGCCCGCGCCGCGGTCGCGGTCGGGATCGACGGCCTGTTCATCGAAACGCATCCCGATCCAGCCAATGCCCTGTCCGATGCGGCCACCGCCTGGCCGCTCGACCGGCTCGAGGCGCTGCTGCAGAGCCTGCTGATCGTCCACGCCGCCGCTGGCGAAGCCCGCGCCAAACTGGGCGGCTGACGCACGCATCGGGGCTATGCAGACACGTCATTTCCTTTTCCTGCAAGGCTTGCCCGGCCCGGCCTTTCGCCGCATCGCCCGGCGCCTGGAGATGCAGGGTCACGCCGTCTCGCGGCTCAATTTTACCGGCGGCGATCTGGCCGACTGGCATTTTGGCGGCACCGCCTATCGCGGCACGGCGGCCGGCTTTGGCGATTGGCTGTGCGCCCATGCCGCGCAGGCCAAGGTGACCGATCTGGTCCTGCTTGGCGATCGGCGACCGCTCCACCGCCAGGCGATCGATGCAGCGCGGCAGCTGGGGATCGACGTGCACGTGTTCGAGGAAGGCTATCTGCGCCCCAACAGCGTCACGATCGAGCGCTGGCGGCACGGGCAGCCGTGGCAGGCGCCGGCCAGCCTGGCTGAATGCCTGGCCCGCACCGATGGCGGCGCCTTTGCCGAAGCGGGAATCGAGAACCGCTTCATGCGGCGCTGGCGCGAGGCGGTCGCTTATTGGCTGTGGACGGTGCTGCTGTGGCCGCTGTTCCCGCGCTATCGCAGCCACCGCGCGCTCTCCGCCAGCGGCGAGATGCTGGCCTGGCTGCGCCGCTACCTGCGCCGTTCGCGCGAGTATAGGCAAAGCGCGGCGGCGCTGACGGTTTTGGGCGAGCAGCCGTATTTCCTGTTCCCGCTGCAGCTCGACGGCGATGCCCAGCTGGTCCATCGTTCGCCCTTCGCTTCGATGGAGCAGGCAGTCGCGGCGGTCTTCGCCAGCTTTGCCGGCCACGCCCCGGATGATCTGCACCTGCTGGTCAAGCGCCACCCCTTCGACCCCGATCCGCGCCACTGGCGGCGGCGGATCGCCGCGCTGGCCTCCGCCGCCGGGCTCTCCGGCCGGGTTCATTTCGCCGAATTTGCCGATCTCGACGCGCTGCTCGCGCGGTGCCGCGGCGTGGTCACCGTCAACAGCACGGTCGGCGGGCTGGCACTGCGCCAGGGCCGCGCGGTGCACGTGCTGGGCCAGGCGCTTTACGCGATGCCCGGTCTGGCGACGGCCGGGCCCCTCGATGCGTTCTGGGCCGCGCCGCAGCCGGTCGCGCCAGAAAACTTTGCGGTCTTTGCGCGGGCCTTGTGGCAGGAATGTCTGGTCAATGCCGGGTTCCACGGCAAGGATGCGCTGGCGCGGCTCGAAGGCGAAGCGGCCCGGCGGCTCGGCAGGGAGTGACATGACCCGCGGCATTGTTCTCGATCTCAGCCGGCTGCTGTGGCGCGCGCGCTTTCCCACGCCGAGCGGGATCGACCGGGTCGAGCGCGCCTATGCCCGGCATTTCCTGGGCCAGACGCGCCGCGCAGCGCAGTTCGTGGCCCGCATGGGGCCGATCGGCGCACGAACGATTCCGCCACGCGCGCTCGATGCCTTCCTGACCGCGCTGGAGGCCGGGTGGACCGCGCCCGGCGGCGATTCCGGTTCCGGCGCGATTGCCCGGCTGGTCGCCGCCACCCAGCGCCCGGCGCGCTCCGGCAATGCCATCGCCATCATCCCCTCGCACCAGAACTGGCACCGCCGCAGCTGGCTGGAAGAGCGGCGCGGCAAGGATGGCAAGCTGTTGCTGTTCCTGCACGATACCATCCCCAGCGATTATCCCGAATATGCCCGCAGTGGCGGCGCGGCGCGGCACGAGGAGCGGCTGCGCAATGGCCTGGCCGTGGCCGATGCCTTCGTCGTCAATTCCGCCGCGACCCGCGAAACGCTGCATCGCTTCAGCGGGGGCCGGGGGCTGTGCCAGATTGCCCCGATCGGGCTCGATCCGCTGCCCGCTCCGCTCCCTGTCGAACTGCCGCAAGCGCCCTATTTCATCGCGCTCGGCACGATCGAGCCGCGCAAGAACCATCTGCTACTCCTGCATGTCTGGCGGCGGCTGGCCGACCAGCTGGGCGCGGATGCGCCGCGGCTGGTGATCGTCGGGCGGCGCGGATGGGAGAACGAGAACATCGTCGACCTGCTCGAGCGCGGCCGCGGGCTTGGCCCGCTGGTGATCGAGCACAACGCGCTGGGCGACGGCGCGCTTTCCGCGCTGGTGCGCGGAGCGCGGGCGCTGCTGATGCCTAGCTTCGCCGAAGGCTTCGGCATGCCGGTGAACGAGGCGCTGGCCTGCGGCACTCCGGTGATCGCGTCGGACCTGGCGGTCTACCGCGAAACCGCGGGCGCAGTGCCGCTCTACCTCGATCCGCTTGACGGTCCGGGCTGGATCGGGGCAGTGCGCGACTATGCCGCGCCGCAGTCCGCCGGGCGCGCGGCGCAGCTGGCGCGGCTAGCGGCCTGGTCGCCGCCGCGCTGGTCCGACCATTTCGCGCGGCTGGACGATCTGCTGGAGCGGCTTGACTGATGCGCGGCACCGCCACCGACACTCGCCGATCGGCGGGGATCCAGTCCGCGGTGATCGGGGCGCTGATCCTGCGCGAACTGCACACCCGCTTCGGGCGCGAGAATATCGGCTATCTGTGGCTGTTCGCCGAGCCGCTGCTGCTGGCGGTAGCAGTCGGGGCCTTGCATTCGCAGCAGCAGCTGCCGCTGGCCGGCGGGGTCCGCTCGATCCCCTTCGCCTTTGCCGGCTATGCGCTGTTCATCATGTTCCGCTCGATGGTCAGCCGCGCCGAAACCCTGCTCGAGGCCAACCGCCCGCTGCTCAACCACCGCCGAGTGACGATCTTCGACATGCTGGCGGCGCGCGCCGTGCTCGAGGTGTGCAGCACGGTGCTGGTGCTGGCGCTGCTGCTGTTCGCGGCGTGGATCGGCGGCTTTGCCGATCTGCCGGCCGACCCGTTGCTGGTGGTGGCGGCGGTCGGCCTGATGGGCTGGTTCTCCTTCGCCTGTTCGATGATCGTCACCGCGCTGGCCCACGAAAGCCCGGTTTCGGGCCGGCTGATCCATCCGCTGCTGTACCTGTCGATGCCGCTGTCGGGGGCGTTTTTCGCCATGGTCTGGCTGCCCGAATCGTTTCGCGCGGTGTTGCAATGGGTGCCGACCGTGCCGGTGTTCGAACTGCTGCGCACCGGCCTGTTCGAAGGCTATGACGATGCCTGGGCCGGGCTGGCCTATCCGCTTGCCGTCTGCGGATTTCTGACGCTGATCGGACTTGCGGGGTTGAGGATGCTGCGCCCGCGGGTAGAACTGACCTGACACCATGACCGAAACCACCCGCCCCGCGCTCGATCACCCGTGCCTGCCCTATGGCACCGACCTTGGCGACGAGGCGGCACCGGCGCGTCCTGCACCCGCGTCCCCGTTGGCGGAGGCGGTCTATCCCGCCTATGCATCGCCGCAGGCCGAGCCGCAGCGCAGCTGGCGCGGCCCGGCCTATCTGGCGCTGGCGGTGGTTCCGGCGCTGCTCACCCTGCTGTGGCTGCTGCTGTTCGCCAGCCCGCAGTACCAGTCGCGCGCCGAATACGTGATCCGCGGGATCGAGGCGGAGCGGCCCGCGCCGGGCGGTCTGGCCGATCTGATCGGCGGCACCCAGACCGCGGGCAATGCCGCGCGCGAAGCCGCGGTGGTCAAGGACTACCTGCTCTCGCCCGATGCAATCGCCGCCTTGAAGGCGCGCGGGATCGACGTGGTCGCGCTGTACAACCGTTCCGATGCCGATCTGCTCTCGCGGCTGCGCTTTGCCAGGCCGCGGGCGGAAACCCTGCTCGACTATTATCGCGGCAAGGTCGATGTCGATTACGACAAGGACAAGGGCGTGACCACGCTGGCGGTCCGCGCCTTTTCGCCCGGCGATGCGCAGCGGCTGGCCGGGGCGCTGATTGCGTTGGGCGAAGGCCAGGTCAACACGTTCAACGGCCGCGCGGTCGAGGCCGGGATCGCTCTGGCGCAAAAGGACATGGACGCCGCCCAGGCCGACCTGCTGGCGATCCAGGGCGCGCTGACCAGCTTCCGCGATGTTTCGGGCGCGCTCGATCCGGCGCGCCAGGTCGAGGGGGAAAGCAGCCAGCTGCTGGCGCTGCAGGGCCAATTGGCGCGCGAAAAGGCCAGTCTGGCCAGCATGTCCGGCTTCCTTTCGGCCGGCGCGCCGCAGGTCCAGGTCCAGGCCAGCCGCGTCGCCGCGCTGGATGCGCAGGTTGCCACGCTGACCCGCGGCACGACCGGGCCGAGCAAGGCCGCCGCGCAGCAGCTCAATGCCTTCGAGCAGCTCAAGCTGCGCCAGGATTTCGCCGCGAAGCGCTACGAATCGGCGCGCGCCGCATTGGACAGCGCCCGCGCCCAGGCCGACAAGCAGCGGCTGTTCTTCGTTGCCGTGGTCAAGCCGGGCCTGCCCGAAAAGCCGGTCAGGCCGCGGCCGTGGCGCACCGCCTTCGCGCTGTTTGTCGGCCTGTCGGTGGCCTTCGCGATCGGCTGGCTGATCCTCGCCGGGATCAGGGAACATCAGGCGGAGGAAGACCCCGGACTGAAGTGGTCGCCTATCGCCGCATCGATGGTCGAA
>JBJTLX010000291.1:0-8803 GCA_046063245.1 Novosphingobium sp. | reverse complement strand
AGCGGCCGTCCTTGCGCAGGTCGAGCGTGGAATCGAACTTGCCCGGGCTGATCAGGCAGGCGGCCAGCAGCAAGCTGAGCGCGGCCGCAAGGCCAGCGGCGGCCAGACGGACGGACCAGTCCGCCGCGGACCTGGTTGCCGAGCCGTTCGGGATCGAGCGATTCGAGCACCTGGGCGATCAGTTCGGCGGCGCCGTCGCGCAGCCGCGAGCTGCCACCCTTGGCCGGATTGGCCAGCCAGTCGCCTGCCGCCCCGGCCAGGTTCATCGCCTGGAGCCGCCTTGCGACGACCTGCGGGGTGAGGAAGTATTCGCGCAGGAACGCCGCCATGGTGTCGGCGATGCGGTCCTTGTTTTCGGGGATGATCGCGGTGTGCGGGATCGGCAGGCCGAGCGGGTGGCGGAACAGCGCGGTGACCGCGAACCAGTCGGCCATGCCGCCGACCATGCCGGCTTCGGCAAAGGCCAGGACATAGCCCCAGGCCGGATGGGTGCCGAGGAAATGCCGCGCCACGCCATAGACCCCGGCCATCACCACCAGCAGGCTGGTGGCAAAAATGCGCATCCGCCGGGCCCGATCGACGGGCAGTGCGGATGGCGTCAGGCGAAGGTCGCGCGCGGTCACTCGGCGGGTAATGGCCCGGATTGCCCGCCAAGGCGAGTCGCGGGTGTGGCCCCTGCCGGATCATCATGGCGCGGCATTGGCGGGGCAGTGTCGTCACCCGGCTGATAGGTCAGCAGGCGGGTGCGCAGCCACGGTCCGATGCGCTTTTCGACCCCGTCGGCCAGGCTGAAGCCGGCCGGGACGATGATCAGCGTCAGCAGGGTCGAAACGATCAGCCCGCCGATCACCACCGTGCCCATCGGCGCACGCCACGCGCCGTCGCCGCTGAGCGACAGTGCGGTCGGGATCATCCCCGCGGTCATCGCCACAGTGGTCATCACGATCGGCTGGGCGCGCTTGTGCCCGGCGTCCTTGATCGCCTGCAGCTTGGGCACACCGCGGGCCATTTCCTCGATCGCGAAATCGATCAGCAGGATCGAGTTCTTGGCGACAATCCCGAGCAGCATCAGCAGCCCGATATAGACCGGCATCGAGATCGGCTGGCCGATGATGACGAGCGCAAGCAGCCCGCCGAGCGGGGCGAGCAGCAGCGAGGTCATGTTGACCAGCGGCGAGACGAAGCGGTGATAGAGCAGCACCAGCACCGCGAAGACCAGCAGGATCCCGCTGATCACCGCGAAGATGAAGTTCATCACCAGTTCGGCCTGCCACTTTTCATCGCCGACCGGGGCGTTGGAGACGCCCTGCGGCAGGCTCTTCATGATCGGCAGGGCCTGGATCTTTTCGGTGACGGTACCCTTGACCGCGCCCTGGGCCAGGTCGGCCCCGACGAAGATGCGGCGCGACTGGTTGTAGCGCTGGATCTGGGTCGGCCCGGCACCAAAGGTGATTTCGGCCACCCGGCTCAAGGGCACCGAGCCGCCGCTGGCGGTGGGCACCGGCAGGTTCTGGATCGTGGCGATGTCGCGGCGCGATTCCTTGGGCAGGATCACCCGGATCGGCACCTGGCGGTTGCTCAATGAGAACTTGGCCGCGTTCTGGTCGATTTCGCCCAGCGTGGCGATGCGGATCGCCTGGCTGAGCGAGGCGGTGGTGACGCCGAGCTGCGCGGCGATGTCGAGCCGCGGAATGATCACCAGTTCGGGGCGCTTCATATCGGCGGCGATGCGCGGCGCGACCACGCCGGGCACGTTCTGCATCTGGTCGGCCAGGGTCTGCGCGCTCTTCTGCAGCAGGTCGGGATCGCTGCCCGAGAGCATCACCGAAATGTCGCGCCCGGTGCCGAACCCGCCCGATTGCGAGGCGAAGGTCACCCGCGCATCGGCAAAGGCCGCAAGCTGGGGCGCCAGCCGGCGTTCGAACTCGATGCTGGTGGTGTCGCGCTTTTCCTTGAGCATGATGTAAAGCCGCGCATTGCCTTCGCGCACCCGCTCCATCACCCGTTCGACCTCGGGCTCCTTGCGGACCATCGCTTCGACCCGGTCGGCGACGGCTTCGGTCTGCTCGATCGTGGTGCCGGGGACCATTTCGATGTTCACCCGGCTCGAATCGTCGTTGATCGTCGGCTGGAACTGCTGCGGGATGTTGGTCAGAAGCGCAAAGGTCAGGACCAGCGCGGCCAGCCCCATGCCAAAGGCCCAGACCCGGTGATCGCCGCGCAGCCGTGCCCCGATCCGGGCCGAGAAATAGGCGTGATAGGCCGCCAGGTTGCCGCCGATGGCGCGGATGATCAGGCTGAGCAGCTTGCCCGCCAGCCAGCCGGCGAGGATCATGACCAGCAGCACCAGCGGCACCGTGACATAGGCCGGCAATTCGATCTTGGCCGCGGCCAGCCCGGCGTTGAGCCCGCCGCGCGCGGCAAAGGCGGCGACAAGCGCGATCAGCGCGATCAGCGTTTCGACGATGTAATAGGGCCAGCGGCTTTTCACCGGGGTCAGCGCCTGGCGAAAGGCGGCGGCCTTTTCGGTGTTGAGCGTCCAGGCGAGGACCCGGGTGTAAAGGTCCATGGCGTGGCCTTCGCCGTGGCTTTCCTCGCCGTGGGCCTTGAGGAAATAGGCCGCGACCATCGGCGTGATCATCCGCGCCACCGCCAGCGAGACCAGCACCGCAGCGACGATGGTCAGGCCGAAGTTCTTGAAGAACTGCCCGGAAATGCCCGGCATCAGCCCGACCGGCAGGAACACCGCGACGATGCACATGGTGGTTGCGACCACCGCCAGCCCGATTTCGTCGGCAGCGTCGATCGAGGCCTGATAGGCGCTTTTGCCCATCCGCATATGTCTGACGATATTCTCGATTTCAACGATGGCATCGTCGACCAGCACCCCCGCAACCAGGCTCAGCGCGAGCAGCGAGAGCGAGTTGAGGTCGAAGCCCATCAGGCTCATGAACCAGAAGGTCGGGATCGCCGAGAGCGGGATGGCGATCGCGCTGATGATCGTCGCGCGCCAGTCGCGCAGGAAGAAAAACACCACGACGATCGCCAGCACCGCACCCTCGATCATCGCTTCGAGCGAGCTCTTGTACTGGTCCTTGGTGTACTTCACGCTGGTATAGAGCAGGGTGAAGTGGATCCCCGGATTGTCCTTTTCGAGCTTGGCGATCTCGGCCACGGCGGCATCATAGACGGTGACGTCGGAGGCGCCCTTGGCCCGCTCGATCCCGAAGGTAACGACCTGGCGCCCGCGCATCTTGGCGATCGAGGTGCGTTCGGAATAGCCATCCGAGACCGCGGCGACGTCCTTCAGCCGGATGTTGCGTCCGCCGCCCAGCTGGATCTGGGTCTGCGAGAGCTGATAGGCGCTGTCGGCATTGCCCAGCACGCGGACCGACTGGCGCGACCCGGCGATTTCGGCCTTGCCCCCGGCGGCGTCGACATTGACCTGGCGCAGCGTGGCGTTGACCTGGCTGGCGGTGACCCCGAGCGACTGCATCCGCGCCGGATCGAGCACGACGCGGATTTCGCGGTCGACCCCGCCTTCGCGGCTGACCGCGGCCATGCCCTGGATGCCGAGCAGACGTTTGGCCACGGTATCGTCGACGAACCAGCTCAATTGCTCCATCGTCATGTCGTCGGCGCTGACCGCGAAATAGCCGATCGGGCCGTTGCCGCCGATCTCGATCTTCGAGACCTGCGGTTCGAGGATTCCGTCGGGCAGGTCGCTGCGGATCTGGTCGACCGCATTCTTGACGTCGCTGACCGCCTCGATCGTGTTGGTGCCGATGGCGAACTGGACGAAGGTGTTGCTCGATCCTTCGCTGGCGGTCGACTGGATTTCATCGACCCCGTTGATCGAGCGGATCGCCGCTTCGACCTTTTGGGTGATCTGGGTCTCGATCTCGCGCGGGGCGGCGCCGGGCTGGACGATCGAGACGTTGACCGCCGGGAAATCGATGTTGGGGTTGTCGTTGACGTCCATCTGGCTGAACGAGACGACCCCGGCCAGCAGCAGGCCGATGAACAGCACGATCGGGATGATCGGGTTGCGGATCGACCAGGCGGAGATGTTGCGGAAGTTCACGCCGGCGCCCTCAGTTGGACTTGATCAGCTGCGGCTTGACCGTGTCGCCGGGGTTGAGGAACCCGCCGGCACGCAGCACGATCCGCTCGTTCCCGGCCAGCCCTTCGACCACGGCGATGCCGTTTGCGGTCACCAGCCCGGTCTTCACCGCGCGGCGCTGGGCCTTGTTCTGGGCGTCGACGACATAGACGAAGGCGCCCTTCTCGTCCGAGAGGATCGCCGATTCGGGGAGCAGCGGCGCGGTCACCGCGCCGGCCTTGATCACCGCGCTGGCAAAGCCGCCGGGGCGCAGTTCCTTGGCATAGGCCAGTGCGATCCGTGCGGTGCCCTGGCGCGACTGCGGGTCGATCACCGGGGCGACCTGCCAGATCTGGCCGGTGAAGACCCGGTCCGAACCGACCGGGGTGACCTCTGCCGTCACGCCCGCGCCGAGCTTGGCCAGGTCGATCTCGCCGACCTGGGCGAGCAGTTCCATCTCGCCGCCCTTGGCAATGCTGAACAGCACGCCCGATCCGGCGCTGACCACCTGGCCGGGTTCGACCTTGCGTTCGAGCACGAGGCCGGCGGCCGGGGCGACGACGTTGAGCCGCGCCGACTGCGCGCGCAGCACGCCGAGCTGCGCCCCGGCGACATTGACCTGGGCATAGGCGGCATCGCGGGTGGCACGCAGCCGGTCGACGTCGGCCTTGGAGATGAACCCCTTGTCGACCAGCTTGAGCGCACGCTGGTAATTGGCCTCGGCCAGCTGGGCATTGGCCCGCGCGACCTGGATCTGCGCGGCCTGGCTGGCCTGCTGCTGGACCTGGACCGAGCGGTCGATCACCGCCAGGACCTGGCCCTGGCCGACCCACTGGCCGGGTTCGACCAGCACCCGTTCGATCTGTCCGCCTTCGCCGGGGACCCCGACCGGCAGCGTCCGCCGCGCCGCCAGCGTGCCGGTGGCGTTGATCTGCCCGGCAATCGCGGCGCTGCCCGGGGTGATCACGCTTACCACCGGGACCTGGGTCTTGGGCTGGGTATCGACCTCGGCCCCGCCGCGCTGGGTCAGGAACCACACCCCGATCAGCAGCAGCACCAGCAGCACCGCGCCAAGGACCAGCATGCGCCGCGAGCGGCGATCGGCCGAACCGTCGCCGAACAGCGGATTGCCCTCGTCTTCGGCGACAAGAGTGCCTGAGCTGCTGATTCTGCTGTCGAAATTCATCGCCGAACGCGCCTTTGCTTGGGTCTGGCCGGGCTGCGACGGGGGACGCAGGGCACGGCACTCCAGACTGTATTACAGTGCTAAATCACCTTCGGCAAGTGTCCAAATGGGCACGGGGCGAAGGTGGCACAGTCGGCCCGGCGCATAAGCGCCGGGCGCAGGCAAGGCAATCGTCGGCTCGGCAGACCGCCGAATGCGCTCGGCAAACGGCGTATCTGTCCGCGGTCAGGGTTCTAGCGGACGCTGCCGCGGCGAACCAGGTTGACGATGCCCAGCAGAACGACCGCGCCGACCAGCGCGGCAACCAGGGTCATCGGATCGAAGGCGTTGTCGCGCAGGTGTCCGCCGCCAAGGCCGAGAAAGCCGAGCAGGAAGCGGCCGAGGATCGAACCCACACAGCCGACGATCACGTTGGCGACCATGCCCATCGAGGCGTCGCGGTTCATGATCATGCTGGCAACCCATCCGATGATGCCGCCAACGACAAGGGCGATAATGAAATGCATGTAGCCTCTCCCTTTGCGCCGCCCGGCTCCGCACCATGCGGACATGCCAGAAGGCCGACCAAGTCTAGGCTTGGTCGGCCTTCGGCGAAAGAGGAGATTTTCGAGGTGTTATCAGTACTTGAACTGGCGCTCGTACAGGTCGCGGTAATGCTGCAAACGGGTGACGCGCAGCCCCTGCATGCCCGAACGGTCGACCGCGCGCTGCCACGAGGCGAACTCTTCGAGCGTCAGGCTATAGCGTTCGCACACCTCTTCGATGGTCAGCAGGCCGCCGTTGACCGCGGCCACGACTTCGGCCTTGCGCCGAACGACCCAGCGGGTGGTGTCGGGCGAAGGCAGCGAATCGACCGTCAGCGGTTCGCCGAGCGGGCCGATCACCATCGCAGGTCGGATTTTCTGGTTTTCGATCATTTCAATCCTCGGCCGCTGCAGGATGCGGTGTCAGCGACAGTTGCGACCATGCCCACGGCTCCTTTGCGAACTGCTAAATCAATTGGGTTAACGTCAGGTGTTGCCCGATCGGCAAGACCCGCGCCGCGCTGCCAGGCGGTGAAGCCCCCGCGCGGCAGCGCCGGGCCCGAATCGAATCGGCCCAGCTCGCGCCGCGCGCAATACGCCGCGGCAAACCGCGCCTGCAGCGCAAGCCAGTCGAAAACAGCCGTTTCCGGGCGCTCGCGGCTGGCATCGCCATAGGGGCGCAGGCCGTTCAAATGGTTGAAGCCAAGTTCCATGAACCACCCGATAGCCCGGCACTGGTCAAGATCGGGTAAAGCCCGGTTTTACCCGGCGTTGAGATTGCTTACCGAATTGCACCGCCCGGTTAGCGCCGCAGTGCCGGGGCAATGGGGCAATTCCCTTGCGCCCGCGGCGCGTGTATGGGCCCGCACCATGTCTGCCGCCCTAACCGACCTCGATCCCGCCGCGCTGTTCCAGCTGGCCGCGCCGCTGGCCGGCAAGCGGATCGTCGTCGCCATGTCGGGCGGGGTCGACAGTTCGGTGGTGGCCGCGCTGGCGGCGCGCAGCGGGGCCGAGACCATCGGCATCACCCTGCAGCTTTACGATTCGGGCGGGGCGAGCGGGCGCAAGGGCGCGTGCTGCGCCGGCGACGACATCCGCGACGCGCGCGCGGTGGCCGACCGGCTGGGCATCGCCCACTATGTCCACGATCACGAAAGCCTGTTCCGCGACGCGGTGGTCGAACGCTTTGCCGACGATTACCTCGCCGGACGCACCCCGATCCCCTGCATCCGCTGCAACATGGGGCCCAAGTTCACCGACCTGCTGGCGATGGCGCGCGATCTGGGGGCGGACTGCCTGGCAACCGGGCACTATGTCCGCCGCGAAATCGGCGCCGCCGGGCCCGAGCTCCACCGCGCGCTCGATCCGGCGCGCGACCAGTCCTATTTCCTTTACGGCACCACCGAGGCCCAGCTCGATTTCCTGCGTTTTCCCTTGGGCGGGCTGCCCAAGCCGCAGGTCCGCGCGATTGCCGAGGCCGAGGGGCTGCGCGTTGCGGCCAAGCCCGACAGCCAGGACATCTGCTTCGTTCCCGACGGCGACTATGCCAAGATCGTCCGCGCGGTGCGGCCTGACGGTGCCCGGCCGGGCGAGATCGTCCATGCCGAAACCGGCGCGGTGCTGGGGCGGCATCAGGGGATCATCCATTTCACCGTCGGCCAGCGCCGCGGGCTGGAAATCGGCGGTCAGCCCGAACCGCTTTATGTCACCGGAATCGACGCCGCGACCCAGCGCGTGCTGGCCGGGCCCCGGCGTCTGCTCGGCGTGAGCAGCGCCGTGGTCACCGAAACCAACCGGATCGGTCCGCTGCCCGGCGCGCCGCTGAGCGCCAAGGTCCGCTCGCTGGCCAAGCCGGTGCCGGTAACACTGGAGGGCACGCTCGGCGACGGCGCGGCCGTGACGATCCGCTTTGCCCAGCCGGAGTTCGGCGTCGCGCCGGGGCAGGCCGCGGTGCTCTACGCCGGTGACCGGGTGGTCGGCGGCGGCTGGATCGACAGCACCCAGCCCGCCGCCTGACGACGCCTCAGCGCGGCCACGGCTGCAAGCGGCAGCCCTCGCCCTCGCGGTAGGTGGCGGTATCGCTGGCCAGCAGCGGGATCGTGCGGTGACGCTTTTGGCCTGGCTGTCCTCGCTCAGCGTGACCAGTTCCATTCCCGGTTCGAAATCCTTGCGGCAGTCGGCCAGGCTGCGCCCGCCTTCGAAGCGGCACGAACAGGCGACCCGCGCGCCATAGGCCGCGCCGACCCGGGCATAGCCGTGCAGCGGCTGCCAGAACCACGCCAAGGCCGCGGCCAGGCCCAGCAGGACCAGCCACAGCAGCCTGCGTATACGGCGGGGGCGGGCAGCACGGGGGCGGGCGGGGTTAACGGTTGCCATCTGCAAGCCTTTGGGCGAGGGATGCGCGGCATGAGGTCGCGCGCCCCGTCCCTTATCCTGACCCTTGCCCTGCTGCCAGCCCTGTTCGGTTGCAGCGGGCAATCCGCCGCGCCCGCGCCGCCGGAGCCGATCGACGCGGCGGCGCTGAAAGCGGTGGTCGACAAACCCGGAATCGATCGCGAACGGCTGGCCCGCGCGGTCGATGCGCTGTTCACCGCGCCGGATACCGCCGCCACGCGCGCCGTGGTGGTGCTCAAGGATGGCCGGATCGTCGCCGAACGCTATGCCGCGCCCTATCACGAGAACACCCGGTTCATCTCGTGGTCGATGGCCAAGACGGTGACCGCGGTGATGATCGGCATGCTGGTCTCCGACGGGCGGCTGCGGCTTGACGAGACTGCACCGGTCCCCGCCTGGCAGCGCCCGGGCGATCCGCGCGGCGAGATCACCTTGCGCCAGCTTCTGCAAATGCGTTCCGGCCTGCGACACGTCGAAGCCGAGGGCTCGCCCTACAAGACAGATACCGCGCGGATGCTGTTCCTCGAAGGGCGCGATGACATGGCCGCCTTTGCCGAAGCTCCTCCCCTCGAAGCCGAGCCGGGCGCGAAGTGGAAA
>JBJTLX010000290.1:0-2838 GCA_046063245.1 Novosphingobium sp. | reverse complement strand
CCCTGTCGGTCAAGCTGATCGCGCCGATCGCGATGGATGAAGGTCTGCGCTTCGCAATTCGCGAAGGCGGCCGCACCGTCGGTTCGGGGGTTGTCAGCAAGATCACGAAGTAATATAGGCCCGCATCCGCCGGGGGATTCGTTCCCCCGGCGGTCGGTTTTTTCTGAGGGGTTCGCGCCCCTCTTTGCTCTTTCTCATCGGTAGCAGGAAACAATGGAAGCTCAGAATATCCGCATTCGCCTGAAGGCATTCGATCACCGCGTGCTTGACCAGGCGACCGGCGAGATCGCGGTCACCGCCCGCCGTACCGGCGCGCTGATCCGGGGCCCCATTCCCCTGCCGACGAGAATTGAAAAGTTCACCGTGAACCGCGGGCCGCACATCGACAAGAAGTCGCGTGAGCAGTTCGAGGTGCGCACCTACAAGCGGCTGCTCGACATCGTGCAGCCCAACGCCACTACCGTCGACGCGCTGATGAAGCTCGATCTGGCGGCCGGCGTCAACGTCGAGATCAAGCTGGCGTAAGCCGCTTTCGGCGAAAAGTTTCGGACCTTGGGGTCCACCTCCTTCCGGCCTCGGCCGGTTCCGCGAGAACCTTCTCGCGCGGACACAAGGGATACCTCCGGTCAACTGACCGGGCATGCGTCCCCCGTCTCGCTTCCGGCCGGTTTTGGCCAGCCAGGGAGCATCCAGCCCGGACGGGGCTCGTATCACATCTGGGCTGGACACGCCTGTGGGGATGGTCCCTGCAGGCCTCTGTAGGAGACTGATCATGCGCACAGGCGTGATCGCCAAGAAGGTGGGGATGACCCGCCTGTTCCAGGAGGACGGTCGGCACGTGCCGGTTACCGTCCTGGCGCTGGAAGATTGCCAGGTGGTCTCGGTTCGCACCGCTGATCGCGACGGTTACGTCGCGGTCCAGCTGGGCGCCGGGGCGGCCAAGCAGAAGAACGTTGCCAAGCCGCAGCGCGAACATTTCGCCAAGGCCGAAGTTTCGCTGAAGCAGCGGGTTGCGGAATTCCGCGTCGCTGACGATGCGTTGCTCGAAGTCGGCACCACCATCGCCGCCTCGCACTTCGTGCCGGGCCAGATGGTCGACGTTGCCGGCCATACCCAGGGCAAGGGCTTTGCCGGCGGTATGAAGCGCTGGGGCTTCGGCGGCATGCGCGCCACCCACGGCGTCTCGATCAGCCACCGTGCGCTCGGTTCGACCGGCAACCGCCAGGATCCGGGCAAGGTGTTCAAGAACAAGAAGATGGCCGGCCACATGGGCGACCGTCAGCGCACCCAGCAGAACCTCGAAGTGGTTCGCGTTGATGACGAACGCGGCCTGATCTTCGTCAAGGGTTCGGTCCCGGGCGCCAAGAACAGCTGGCTGACCATCAAGGACAGCGTCAAGGAAGCCCGTCACGCCGAAGCGCCCTATCCGGCCGGGCTGAAGCAGGCCGCCAACAGCAACATCGCCGCTCCCGCTGAAACACCCGCCGAGGTGGTTGATGCGCCGGAAGCCGGCGAAGGCCAGGAGGGCTAAATCGTGAAGGTCAAGCTTTCCAATCTCGATGGTAGCGCCGGCAAGGGCGACGTCGAACTGAATGACGACGTGTTCGGCATCGAGCCGCGCGCCGACATTCTGCACCGCGTCGTCACCTGGCAGCTCGAGAACCGCCGCGGCATCGCCCGCGCCACCCGCGAACGCTCAGAAGTGTCGCGCACCGGCAAGAAGTTCGGCCGCCAGAAGGGTGGCGGTACCGCCCGTCACGGCGATCGTGCGGCACCGGTGTTCATCGGTGGCGGCAAGGCCCACGGCGCCCGCCGCCGTGAGTTCGACGTCTCGCTGAACAAGAAGGTGCGTGCGCTGGGCCTCAAGATGGCCCTGTCGAGCAAGGCCAAGGCCGGCCTGATCGTGGTCGACACCCTTGACGTCAAGGACGCCAAGACCAAGGCCGTCGCCGCGCAGCTCGCCAAGGCGAACTGGGGCCGCAAGGTGCTGGTCATCGACGGCGAGGCGGTCAACGCCGAATTCGCCCGGGCCGCGCGCAACCTGGTCGGGGTCAACGTGCTCCCGGCCGTGGGTGCCAACGTCTACGACATCCTGAAGCATGACACGCTGGTGCTGACGCGCGCTGCGGTCGAAAAGCTGGAGGCGCGTTTCAATGGCTAAGGACGCAATCGACACGCGTCACTACGACGTGATCGTGGCTCCCCACATCACCGAGAAGGCGACGCTGGCCAGCGAATTCAACGCCGTGGTCTTCAAGGTGGCGGAAAGCGCCACCAAGCCGCAGATCAAGGCAGCGGTCGAAGCCCTGTTCGGGGTCAAGGTGCTCAGCGTGAACACCCTGACCCAGAAGGGCAAGACCAAGCGGTGGAAGGGCAAGCCCTACACCCGTTCGGACGTCAAGAAGGCGGTTGTTCGTCTGGCTGATGGCCAGTCGATCGACGTCACCAGCGGGATCTGAGGCGCACCATGGCACTCAAGAACTACAACCCGACCAGCCCGGCCCGCCGCGGCCTGATCCTCGTCGACAAATCGTCGCTGTGGAAGGGCAAGCCGGTCAAGGCTTTGACCGAAGGCAAGCGCAAGACCGGTGGCCGCAACAACAAGGGCCATGTCACCTCGCGCGGCATTGCTGGCGGTCACAAGCAGTCTTACCGGATCATCGATTTCAAGCGCCGCAAGTGGGATAGCCCCGCGACGGTCGAGCGCCTGGAATACGATCCCAACCGCACTGCGTTCATCGCTCTCATAAAGTATGAGGACGGCGAACTGGCCTACATCCTGGCGCCGCAGCGTCTTGCCGTTGGCGACACCGTCGTCGCTGGCGAGAAGACCGACGT
>JBJTLX010000289.1:0-14614 GCA_046063245.1 Novosphingobium sp. | reverse complement strand
CCCGGTGCGCAGATCCAGCACCGTGTCGCGGCGATAGCCGAGCACGCCGGGAATCGGCGGCATCCGGTCGATCGGCAGGCCGAAATGGTTGTTGAGCTTGCCGCTGGCGTGAAGCTCGGCCTGGACCGCGGGCAGCGCCTTGAGCGAGGCGGGGACGCCATAGGCCAGCGCGGGCGGGGTCCACAGCGGGTCCTTGCCCTTGGCCTTGCGCTCCTCGTTCTGCGCCAGCATCGCCTGGGTCCCGACGCTGTACGGCGGGGTCAGCTGGGGCAGGGCGGCCAGGGCATTGCCAAGGTCGGTGATCACGCCGCCCTTCACCTCGAACCGGACCGTGCCCATGCAATAGCACTGCCCGGCCGGGGCCAGGTTCGGCGCATAGTACATCGGGCCATAGTAGATGTAGGTCCCCGGCTTGACCGCGGTCAGATAGGTGAACTGGGTCTCGCTTTTGGCGAAGACGAACATCGGCCCGAAGGACACCATGTCGCGCAGTTCGATCGCGCCGATCGAGAAGGTTTCGCGGGTCGGCTCCTCGGGTTTGGTCGGCAGCTTTGACTTGGTCTGGCGGGCGATCGCCACGTCCTTTTCCCAGGTCTTGATCGCGCTGGCGTACTTCTTCTTGGCCTTGGCAAAGCCTTCGTCCCAGTCCTTCTGGTATTCGGCGCGGGTGCTGTCATCGGGCACGCGCAGGAACACGCCCTGGCTGCGGTTAGCACCCTGGACGAAGAGATAGCCCTGCGCGGGATCGAGCCTGGCCTTGCCCGACAGCAGGTTCTTTTCCTCAACCGCCTGCGCATGAACGGCCAGCGGGGCCAGGGCGAAGGCGGCCAGCGCCGCGATGGCGGTACGCAGCGCGCTCACAGTCCCAGCTCCTTGGCGGCGGGTTTCGGTCCCGAGGCGACCAAGGCCTGCAGTTCGAGCGCCTCGTTGCGCTCGCCCTCCTTCTTGCGGCCGTTGCCTTCCTCGAAGTTGAATTCCTTCCACAGATCGCCCGACAGGCCGTAGCGCTGATAGCCCTTGAACCCCATGCAGTTGCGCAGGTTGACCCGGCGCTGCTGGCGCCGCGCGGCCGAGCCGAAGATCGCGTCGGCCATCAGCCCGCCCAGCGCCCCGCCGATGCCCCCGGCCAATACGCCATACTGCGCCATCGCGGCGCCCATCGCGGCGTCGTTGCCGCCCATATAGATGTTCGACCCGCTGGCCAGCGCGTCGCATTCGCGCACGTCGTTGAAGGCATCGACATAGCTGGTGCCCTCGCGGTGGAAATAGAAATACTTGTCGTAATCCGCGACGATCTCGGGCGTTGCGGCATAGTCCAGCTTGGGCCGGGTCAGCGTGGCGGGATCGGGCAGGTCATAGACCGGCGCGGCGATCGCGCCGGTGACCGCGGGCGGCGGGGCCACTTCGGCCGGGGTAGCGGCTGGCGCAGCGGCCTGGTCCTGGGCCAGTGCGGGCGCAGCGCCCAGCACGAGCGACGCCGCAGCGGCGGCCACACGCAGTCGTTTCATCAGGCTTCCCCCGTCTCGATAACGGCCAGGATCGCGACCCAGCCCCCGGACGCAGGCATAGCTTCCCGGTCGCCGCGCGCAACCGGGAAAATCGCGTGGTTAGGCCAGCTTGGCCTTCAGCACCTGGTTGACCAGCTGCGGGTTGCCCTTGCCCTGCATCGCCTTCATCGTCTGGCCGACGAAGAAGCCGAACAGCGCTTCCTTGCCGCCGCGATATTCGGCGACCTTGTCGGCATTGGCGGCAAGCACGGCATCGACCGCGGCCTCGATCGCGCCGGTGTCGCTGGTCTGCTTGAGGCCCTCGCGCTCGACGATGGCGGCAGCGCCGTCGCCGCTCTCGAGCATCTTTTCGAGCACCTGCTTGGCGATGCTGCCCGAGATCGTCCCGTCGGCGATCAGCGCCAGCAGTTCGGCCCCGCCCTCGGGGGTCACCGGACTGTCGGACAGACCCTTGCCCAGTTTGTTGAGCGCGCCGAACAGTTCGGAGATCAGCCAGTTCGACGCCTGCTTGGCGAGGTCCGCCTCGCCCTTGCCGGCCTTGGCGGCGGCAGCGGCGACCAGCGCCTCAAACCAGCGCGCGGTCTCGACATCGGCGGTCAGCACGCCCGCGTTGTAGGGCGAAAGGCCCAGCGCGGTTTCATAGCGGTGGCGCTTGGCGTCGGGCAGTTCGGGCAAGCTGGCGCGGCAATCTTCCAGGAACGCGTCGTCCAGTTCCAGCGGCAGCAGGTCGGGATCGGGGAAATAGCGGTAATCGTGCGCGTCTTCCTTGCTGCGCATCGACCGCGTGACGTTCTTGTCGGGATCGTAGAGCCGGGTTTCCTGGACGATCGTGCCGCCATCCTCCAGCACGTCGACCTGGCGGCGCGCCTCGCTCTCGACCACGGCCATGACGAAGCGGACCGAGTTGACGTTCTTGGTCTCGGTCCGGGTGCCGAACGGCTCGCCCGGCTTGCGCACCGAAACGTTGACGTCGGCGCGCATCGAACCCTGATCCATGTTGCCGTCGCACGACCCGACATAGCGCAGGATCGCGCGCAGCTTGGCGAGGTACGCACCCGCCTCGGCCGGGCTGCGCATATCGGGGCGGCTGACGATTTCCATCAGCGCCACGCCCGAACGGTTGAGGTCGACATAGGACATGGTCGGGTGCTGATCGTGCATCAGCTTGCCCGCGTCCTGCTCGACGTGGATCCGCTCGATCCCGATGGTCTTGGTCGAACCTTCGGGGTCCTTCTCGTCGAGGATCACCTCGACCTCGCCTTCGCCCACCAGCGGGTGGTAAAGCTGGCTGATCTGATAGCCCTGCGGCAAATCGGCGTAGAAGTAGTTCTTGCGGTCGAACCGCGACCACTTGTTGATCCTGGCCCCAACCGCCATTCCGGTGCGCACCGCCTGGCGGATGCATTCGCGGTTGGGCACCGGCAGCATCCCCGGCATCGCCGCATCGACCAGGCTGACCTGGCTGTTCGGCTCCGCCCCGAAGGCCGTCGCCGCGCCGGAAAACAGCTTGGACTGCGAAGTGACCTGCGCGTGGACTTCAAGGCCGATCACGACCTCCCACTCACCGGTTGCGCCCTGGATGCGATAGTTGCTCATCTTACCACCACTTTTCCGGCTTGGCCGAGAAGGCCGCGCGGCTCTCGATCGCCAGCCCGGCATTGAGCACGCCCTGCTCGTCGAACGCCTTGCCGACGATCTGCAGGCCGAGCGGCAGGCCCTCGCGGTTGAGCCCCGCCGGGACCGACATCGCGGGCAGACCGGCCAGCGAGGCGGGCACGGCGAAGACGTCGTTGAGGTACATCGCCAGCGGGTCCGAAACCATCTCGCCAAGGCCGAACGCCGCGGTCGGCGCGGTGGGCGCGAGGATCACGTCGCACAGGGTGAAGGCGTTCTTGAAGTCCTGCGCGATCAGGGTGCGGACCTTCTGCGCCTGGGTGTAATAGGCGTCGTAGAAGCCCGCGCTGAGCACATAGGTGCCGATCAGGATGCGGCGCTTGACCTCTGCCCCGAAGCCGGCGGCGCGGGTTGCGGCGTACATGTCCTGCAGGTTCGCCCCTTCAGGCAGATCGCGCAGGCCATAGCGCACCCCGTCGTAACGGGCGAGGTTGCTCGAGGCTTCGGCCGGCGCGATGATGTAATAGGCCGGCAGCGCATATTTGGTATGGGGTAGCGAGACGTCGACCACTTCGGCCCCGGCGTCCCTCAGCCAGGCGATGCCCTGATCCCAGCTCGCCGCGACATCGGCGTCCATCCCGTCCATGCGGTATTCGCGCGGGATGCCGACCTTCTTGCCGCGCAGATCGCCCGACAGCGCCGCTTCCCAATCGGGCACCGGCATGTCGAGGCTGGTCGCATCCTTGGGATCGAACCCGGCCATCGCCTCCAGCATGATCGCACAGTCGCGCACGTCGCGCGCCATCGGCCCGGCCTGATCGAGGCTGCTGGCGAAAGCGACGATGCCCCAGCGGCTGCAGCGGCCATAGGTGGGCTTGATCCCCGAAATGCCGGTGAAGGCGGCGGGCTGGCGGATCGAGCCACCGGTGTCGGTGCCGGTCGCCGCCGGGCACAGCCGCGCTGCGACCGAGGCCGAGCTTCCACCCGATGAACCGCCGGGGGCCAGTGGGGCGTTACCGCCGTCGTTGCGCCGCCACGGAGAGATCACGTTTCCGAAATAGCTGGTCTCGTTCGACGAGCCCATCGCGAACTGGTCGAGATTGAGCTTGCCCAGCATCCCCGCGCCGGCATCCCACAGCTTCTGCGAGACCGTGCTTTCGTATTCGGGGGTGAACCCTTCAAGGATGTGGCTGGCCGCGGTGGTCTGGACGCCGCGCGTGGCGAACAGATCCTTCATCCCGATCGGCACGCCGCCTATTGTGCCCAGCGGCTGGCCCGCCGCGCGGCGCGCGTCGGTGGCTCTGGCGGCGTCGAGCGCCTTTTCGGGCGTGGTGACGATGAAGGCGTTGAGCGCGCCTTGCGCCGCGGCGACATTGGCGTTGAACGCCTCGGCCACTTCGACCGCGGTGAAAGTGCCCGCAGCCACCCCGTCGCGGATCGCGGCGACGCCCAGTTCGGTCAGGGAATTAGCAGTTTCTGGCACTATTCGATCACCTTGGGTACGCCGAAGAAGCCGTGTTCGGCCGCCGGGGCATTGGCCAGCACCGCATCGCGTACGCCGCCGCCAGTCAGCGGATCGGCGCCGATCACGTCGTCGCGCAGGCGCAGGTGGTTTTCGATCACGGCGGTCATCGGCTCCACCCCCGATACGTCGACTTCGCCGAGCTGTTCGACCCAGGCGAGGATCCCGTTGAGTTCGGGGACCATCGCCGCGATTTCGGCTTCGCTGACCTTGATCCGGGCCAGCGAGGCGATCTTGGCCACGGTGGCGGTATCGACCGACATGGCAATCCTTCACATGAAATGGGTTACGCGTGGGGCGCGCTAGCACCCCGGAAAACGGGCTTCAAGCAGGCCTTGCGGCCTTATTGCGGTTGCGGCGCGCCCGGCGGCATGCCGCGCACTTCGCCGCCCGGGCCGCCCGGTCCGGCCTTGCCCCCGCCCTGCTGCATCTGCTGCTGCAGCTGCTGGATCATCGCCTGCTGCTGTTCAACTTCGGCGCGGCTTTTGAAATCGATCAGTTCGATGTCGAAGTTGAGGTCGGAATTGGCCGGAATCTCGACCTTGCCGGTCTCGGAATTGCGCTGATCCTTGTCGCCGTAACCCAGCGCGGCGGGGATCACGACCTTGTAGCTGCCTCCCTTCTGCATCTGCGCCAGCGCCTTGGCGAAGCCGGGGATGACCCCCTGCATGTCGAGCGCGCCCTGGCCTTCGGGCTGGAACACCTTGCCGTCGTCCAGCGTGCCCTTCATCTTGACCAACACCAGGTCGGCGGCGGTCGGCGAGGGGCCGGTGCCGGCCTTGACCACCTGGACCTTGACCCCGACGGGCAGCGTTGCCCAGGCCAGCCCGCCGGCAGCCAGCGCGGCGGCGGCAACGCCCAGCCACAGCTTGCCCAGCGCGCCCTTGGCAATCGGCTGAAGCGGAACGCGGGTGATCTCGGTCATGCAATTTTCCCTGGTGGCGCGCAGCAAAAAGGGCGCGGGTTGTGTCCGCGCCCTCTTGGCTCAACAGTCGCTTGGGTTCAAGCGGAGTCGACGGGTCTTACTTGACGCCGTCGCGTTCCATCCGCTTGCGCTCCATCTTGCGGGCGCGGCGAACGGCGGCGGCCTTTTCACGGGCGCGCTTTTCCGACGGCTTTTCGAAGTGACGGCGCAGCTTCATCTCGCGGTACACGCCCTCACGCTGCAGCTTCTTCTTGAGCGCGCGGAGAGCCTGTTCGACGTTGTTGTCGCGGACGAGAATTTGCATAAACCGGAACACCTCAAATTGAACCAAAAGACCAGAGCCCCGCTGCAAACGGTGCGGGGATGCGCCTTCAAAAAGAAAGACGAAAACGGGCCGAATCCTTGCAGGAACGGCTCGAACCGGCGGGCGGCTAGCAGAGAGTCGGACCCTGCGCAAGCATTTGCGTCGAAAAAGCCGCAGAACTGGTCAGTGCGCGCAGACCTCGCTAAGGGCCGTTCGATGACATCACCGTCCTTCCTTTCTTCCTCGCTGGCCGTCGCGCTGGGCGGCGGTTTCGGTGCCTGGCTGCGCTATGGCGCGGGCCGCCTGATCGGCCTGTCGGGCTATCCGTTTCCGTGGGCAACGCTGGGCGTCAACCTGGTCGGCAGCCTCGCCATGGGCCTGCTCGCCGGCTGGCTGGCGCGGCACGGACAGGGGGGCGAGCACTGGCGGCTGCTGCTGGGCGTGGGCGTGCTCGGCGGGTTCACCACCTTTTCGGCGTTCAGCCTGGAACTGGCGCTGATGATCGAGCGCGGGGCGCTGGGCACGGCGGCGTTCTATGTTGCCGTCTCGGTGCTGGGCGGCGTGCTTGGCCTGTTCGCGGGCCTCGGCCTGATGCGGGTGGCGGCATGAAGCCTTCCGAAAACGTCCGCCAGTTCACCGTCGGCGCCGACGATGACGGCGCGCGGCTCGATCGCTGGTTCAAGCGCCACCTGCCGCAGGTCGGTTTCGCCACGGTCAGCCGCTGGGCGCGGACCGGGCAGATCCGCCTTGACGGCAAGCGCGCCGACGTGGCCGACCGGATCGTCGCCGGCCAGATCATCCGCGTGCCCCCCGGCGGCGAAGCCCCGGAAAAGGGCAAGAAGCTGCGTGAGCGGAGGCCGCTGACCGCCGAACAGACCGCGCTGGCCGAAGCGATGCTGATCGTGAAGACCCCCGCGGCGCTGGTGCTGAACAAGCCGCCGGGCCTGGCCACCCAGGGCGGCAGCGGCACCTACGCCCATGTCGACGGGCTGCTCGATGCCTATGCCGGGGCCGACGAACCGCGCCCGCGGCTGGTCCACCGGCTCGATAAGGATACCAGCGGGGTGCTGCTGATCGCCCGCACCCCGGGCAGCGCGGCCTATTTCTCCAAGCACTTCTCCGGCCGTTCGGCGCGCAAGATCTATTGGGCGCTGGTGATCGGGGTGCCCGACATCGAGGACGGGCTGATCGAACTGCCGCTGGGCAAGCAGCCCGGCACCGGCGGCGAAAAGATGATGGTCGACGAGAGCGAGCAGGGCCAGTCGGCCCGCACCCGCTACCGCGTGATCGACCGCGCCGGCAACCGCGCCGCCTGGGTCGAGCTGCAACCCTTGACCGGGCGCACTCACCAGCTGCGCGTCCACATGGCGGCGATCGGCCATCCGATCGTCGGCGACGGCAAGTACGGCGGGCAAGAGGCGTTCCTGTCGGGCAGCATCAGCCGCAAGATGCACCTCCACGCGCGCCGCCTGCTGATCGACCAGCCGGGCGAGGCCAAGGCGATCGACGTCACCGCCGGGCTGCCCGAGCATTTCGCCGCGAGCATGGAAAGCCTGGGCTTCGATCCCGCCGACGGCGCCAACCTGCGCCAGGCTCCGCCCCCGCCGCCGCGCGACGTGCTGAAGCAGCAGGCCAAGGCCCATGCCAAGCAGGTCCGCAAGGAACGCCGCGGCGAGCGGCGGGGGCGCGGCGCGGCGGCGGACAAGCCGCTCAAGAAAAGCGGCCCGACCAAGGGCAAGGGCTCGACCAAGCCCGCTGCCGGCAAGCCGAAGCGGTAAGCGATGCATCCCAATCCCGCCTTTCGCCGCGCCGACCGGGTCCTGCTCGAAGCGATGCTGGAGGAGGTCGGCTTCGGCATGATCTTCGCCGCCACGCCCGATGGCCCGCGCGTGGCGCATGTGCCGCTGCTCTACACCGGTGACGGCGCGGTGCAGTTCCATCTGGCGCGGGGCAATGCCCTGACCCGGCACCTCGACGGCGCGACCGTGCTGGCGGTGGTCAACGGCCCCGACGGCTATGTCAGCCCGCGCTGGTATGCCGATCCCGATCAGGTGCCGACCTGGAACTATGCCGCGCTGGAGCTGGAAGGCCGGGTCCGGCGGATGGACGACGACGGCCTGCTCGGCCAGGTCACCGCGCTGTCCGACAAGCACGAGGCGCGGGTCAGCGAGGGCGTGCCGTGGACGATGGACAAGCTCTCCCCGGCGCGCAAGCGCGGCCTGCTGGCCAGCATCGTCGGGTTCGAGATCGAGGTTCAGGTCTGGCGCGAAACGCTCAAGCTCAGCCAGAACAAGGACATCGCTGACCGCACCCGCGCCGCCGACGGGCTCGAGGCCGAGGGATCGCCCGCCATCGCCCAGCTGATGCGCACGCTGGGGCCGGCAGAATGAGCGTGCGGCTGGCCGTGTTCGATTGCGACGGCACCCTGGTCGATGGCCAGGCCGCGGTCTGCGACGCGATGGACGCGGCCTTCGCCGCGGTCGGCCTGGCCGCGCCCGATCGCCACGCGGTGCGCCGCGCGGTCGGGCTAAGCCTGCACCAGGCGATCCGGCTGCTAGTACCCCAGGTCGAAGAGGCACAGCGCGCCGAGATCGACCGCGCCTATCGCGAGGCGTTCCGCAGCACCCGCGAAAGCGGCGCGCTGGTCGAACCGCTCTACGATGGCATCGCCGATCTTGTCGCCGCGCTGCACGGTCAAGGCTGGGCGCTCGGCGTCGCCACGGGCAAGAGCGACCGCGGACTGGGCCACTGCCTCGCCACACACGAGTTGAGCCGCTATTTCACCACCCTGCAGACCGCCGACCGCCATCCGTCCAAGCCGCATCCCGCCATGCTGGAAGCGGCGATGGACGATTGCCTGGCCTTGCCCGCCCACACCGTGATGATCGGCGACACGCAGTACGACATGGCCATGGCCGCGGCGATCGGGGTGCGCGCCATCGGGGTCGACTGGGGCTATCATACCCCGGACGAACTGCGGTCCGCCGGGGCCGCGACGATCGCCACATCCCCCGCCCATTTGCTGGAGCTGTTGTCATGACCAATCCCGATCCCGCCAAACAGCGCTTCATCGTGCTGCAACTGCTGCGCCTGAGCGGGGCCTTCTTCGCGCTGCTGGGGCTGCTGGTGATCGCCCGCAAGGTCGATCTGCCGATCGTTGCGGGCTATGTCTTCCTTGTGGTCGGCTTCGTCGACCTGTTCGTCGTGCCACTGCTGCTGGCCAAGCGCTGGAAATCGCCGCCGCCATGAAGCGCTTCTATGCCGATGCCGGGGTGATCCCGGCGGGTGATGGCTGGCAGGTCGCGCTCGACGGACGCGGGATCAAGACCCAGGGCGGGCGGGCCCAGATCGTCCCCAGCCAAACGCTGGCCGAGGCGCTGGCCGATGAATGGCATGGCCAAGGGGCAGACATCGATCCCGCCCGCTTCGTGCTGCGCGACATGGCCGATTTCGCCATCGACCTGATTGCCCCGGACCGCGATGCCGCGATCGGTGCGCTGATGCGTTTCGCCGAGGGCGACACGCTGTGCTACCGCGCCGATGCGGGCGAGGCGCTGCACCTGCGCCAGATCGAGCGGTGGGAGCCGCTGCTGCACGCGGCCGAGGCGCGCTACGATGTGCAATTCACCCGGATCGAAGGGATCACGCACCGCCCCCAGCCCGAGCCGACATTGCACCGGCTGCGCGCCGTGCTGCAGGCGCAGGACGCCTTCGCACTGTCCGCGCTCAACACCCTTGCTTCGCTGGCGACCTCGCTGGTGATCGGCCTGGCTGCGCTGGAACCCGGCGCCGAGGCCGATGCGCTGTGGGCCGCCGCCAACCTTGAAGAGGATTGGCAGGCCGATCTGTGGGGCAAGGACTGGGAAGCCGAAGAACGCCGCGCCCGGCGGCTGGCCACGTTCGGCGCGGCGATGGATTTTGCCCGGCTGGCCCAGAGATAGGCGCAGGCCCCGTGTGGCCAATCGGTGCCGTGTTCCCTCGGCGGGCCTGAACGCAAAAGCCCCCGCACCGTGGCGGTGCGGGGGCTGTTGTTGCGGTGCGTTTGCACCGGGCTTTACCCCGTCTTGGCCCCCGGAGTGCCGCCGGCGAAGGCATCGCTGATCGAGCAGGCCGCAGGGCCAAGGATCACGATGAACAGCACCGGCAGGATGAACAGGATCAGCGGCACGGTCATGATCGCGGGCAGCCGTGCGGCCTTTTCCTCGGCGCGCATCATGCGCTCGTTGCGGAATTCGGCCGAGAGCACGCGCAGGGCAGAGGCCAGCGGCGTACCATAGCGTTCGGTCTGGATCATGGTCGTGGTCACGCCCTTGACCGCCTCGAGATCGACCCGGTAGGCCAGGTTCTCGAAGGCATTGCGGCGTTCGGACAGGAACGACAGCTCGATCGCGGTCAGCGCGAACTCGTCGCCCAGTTCGGGATAGGCGCGGCCCAGTTCCTTGGCGACGCGGTTGAACGCGGCGTCGACGGTCAGACCGGCCTCGGCGCAGATCACCAGCAGGTCGAGCGCGTCGGGCAGGCCCTTGCGGATCTCGTTGGTGCGCTTGTTCTTGATGTTGTTGATGTAGAGGTCGGGCGACTTGTAGCCCAGGATCGTCATGCCGGCGAACAGCGCGAACTTCTTGGCCGGGCCCCATTCGGGAAAAACGTTAAGCCAATAGATCAGCGCCGCCGCGGTGACCCCGAAGAGGACCGGCAGGACCATGCGGGCGAAAATGACCGCAACCGCATATTCCTTCTTGCGGATGCCGGCCTGGGCCAGCGCCTGCTGGACCGAGGCGACCTGGCTGGCCTGCAGCACCTTGAGCGACGACAAGGTGTCGCGCATCCTGTCGGTGGTCTCGTTCTTGCGGACGATCTTGGCGCGCTTCTTGGCCGACTGGGTGACGATGCCGCTCTTGAGCTGCTCGCGCCGTTCGTTGAGCGCCTTGACGCGCTTGGCCATCGGATCGCGGATGGTGACCGCGGCATAGACCGCGAACATCACCGCCAGCGCCGCCAGGGCCGCCAGCAAGGTGCCGGCCCAGATGACGTCGATGCCGAGGAGCGTGGGTCCGGGCGGGGTATTCAACATGACCTAATTCCTCCCGCTCAGATTTCGAAGCTGACCATCTTGCCCATGATGAAGCCGCCAAGGCTCATCCAGACAAGGCCGCCCAGGCCGATCACGATCAGGCGCTCGTCGGTGAAGAACCCGCCGACATAGCTGGGATTGACGAACCAGATCAGGCCGAAGACGATGAAGGGCAGCGAGCCGACGATATAGGCCGAGGCCTTGGATTCCGAGCTCATCGCCTTGATCTTGAGCTTCATCTGTCCGCGCTTGCGCAGCACGTCGGCCAGGTTGGCCAGCGTTTCGGCCAGGTTGCCGCCGGTTTCGCGCTGGATCGCCAGGGTGATGCAGAAGAAGCTGAACTCGGGCATGTTGAGCCGGTCGGCAGTGTCCTGGAGGGCATCCTCCATGGTCTTGCCGATCTTGATGCGCTCGGTGATCGACTTGAACTCCTCGCCCACCGGGCCGGGAACTTCGGTTGCGATCACGCCCAGCGTTTCGGTCACCGGCAGGCCCGAGCGCAGGCCGCGGACCAGAAGTTCGATCGCGTCGGGGAACTTGGTGGTGAACTGTACCACGCGCTTCTTGATCGCGCTGCTCACCACCATGTGTGGCAGCCCCGCGCCGACGATCAGGCCGAAGCCAAGCGAGAGCAGCGCCGCCCCGGTCTTGAGATACATCAGCACGCAGATCCCCAGGGCGATCCCGCCCGAGGCGTAAAGGTACTGGCTCAGCGTCCAGCCCTTGCCGGTGCGGTGCAGCCGCAGCGCCAGCGCGGCAATGCGCGATTCCGAACCGGCGATCTGGTGCATCTTGGGCTTGCGCGCGGCGACCGCCTTCTTGAGCTGCGCCTCGACCTTGTCGAGCGCATTCTCCGAATGGCGATAGCGGACCGCCTGGAGGCGGCGCGCGCTTTCCTTGGCCACCGAAGGGCCGGCAAAGGCCAGGTAGCCAAGCACCATGAAGGCCATCAGGCCCACGGCCACGAGCAGGAGCTGGATCATGCCCATCTGCGTTTCACGCCTTCCTTTTCAGGGCAGCCGCCCCGCATCTGTGCGGGGACGGTGCCGGTCCGCATCAGCCCCGGCTCACGCCTGGGCAGCGGCGGGTGTCTTGTTCTTCTTCGGCAGCATCGTCTTGAAGTCGAGCTTGCCGAGCAGCGAGGACTTGGCCTTGATCGGGGCGTCCATCACTTCGCCTTCGCCCACGCCCATGACCGACTTGGCGATGTCGCGGATCACGCTGCCGGCCTTGCTGCTGCGATTGGCATCGGCAAAGGTCTGACCCAGCTTCGCGGCATTGGTCGCGGCCTTGATGTCGTAAGGGATCGAGAACCCGATCTTGCGTTCGATCGAGGCTTCGAAGTCCGCCTTGGTGATCTCGGCCACCCCGCCCTGGACCTTGTTGGCGATCACGATCGGCTGAACGTGCGCGGCATTGGTCTTGAGCCAGGAGAGGATGCGGATCGCGTCGCGCGCGCCGGCCAGGGTCATTTCGGTGGTCAGCAGGACCACGTTGACGTCCGCCAGCAGGTGCGGGAAGTTGATCAGCATGTTACGCGGCAGATCGATCACGGTCATCTCGAACGCCTGGCGGAATTCTTCCTCCAGCTGAACGAAGGCGGCGCCATCGGTCATCAGCGGCGAATTCATCGGCGCTTCGGCCGACAGGATCGCCAGGTGATCGTTGGCGCGGATCATCGCGCGTTCGATGAACAGTCCGTCGATCCGGCCCGGGTTCTCGATCGCGTCGGTCAGGCCGCGGCCCGGCTCGAGGTCGAGCGCCAGCGCGCCGGTGCCGAAGTGGACGTCGAGATCGAGCATCGCGGTCGGCATCTTCTCGTCGGCCGAAAACAGCCAGGCGAGCGAGGTGGCGAGGGTCGAGGCACCCACGCCGCCGCGCGTGCCGATCACCGCGGTCGAGATGTGGCGCTTGGCCACAGCCGGATCGTGATGCTTGGGCGCGGCGAACACGGCCTGGGCATTGACCAGCGCGTCGCGCACCTGCGAGGGCTGCAACGGCTTGAGCAGATAGTCGTGGATGCCGCTGGCGACGAGATCGCGATAAAGGCGCACGTCGTTGACCTGGCCGACCGCGATCACCACCGTGCCGGGTTCGCAAACCTCGGCCAGGGCGTTGATGTCGGACAGCGGATCACCGCTTTCCGAAAGGTCGACCATCAGGATGTTCGGGCTGGCCGTGATCGAGAGCGACTGGACGGCGTTGCGCAGCCCGCCCTTGTTGCACTTTTCAGGCTGCCAGCCCATTTCGATGACGACGGGGCGCAGGACGTCCAGCGCGGCTTCATCGCAGATGAAGGCGTTGAAGGCGTCGCGGTTGCCGGGGGTACCGGGCTTCCAGGGAGCGTTCATGGTCTTACTTCCCGTCCTTCGTGGATTCCTGCTTCAGTCCGCCTTCGCCGGTCGGCTTGGCTTCGCGATAGCTGTCGATGGCCTTGGTCGAGCTCATCACGATGGTCCGGCTGGTCCCTTCGGCGCCCTTGATCAGGTGCTCGGGATCCGCGACCATCGCGGCAAGGTTGGAATTGCTGGCGCAGCCGTAATTGCTGCTGGTCGAGTTGGCCAAGGCGTTGTCCGACGTGGTCGACCAGTCCGGGCAGCCCGGCACCGTCGCGGTCGAACGGGTGACGATCACCCGCACCGTGCCGGCGTTGACATAGCCCGGGGTCGTCGGGGCCTGATCGCCGACCAGCATGCTGAAGCGGCTGGCGACGGCTTCGACCGCGGCGCGGGTTGCCCCGCTGTCGAGCGGATCGTCGAGCGCGATCCGATCGCCATAGCGCAGGTCCATCGCCTCGAACCAGCCCGCCAGGCGGCGCTGTTCGGGCAGCGACAGGCCGCCCGGGCCGGCCGTGATGTCGAGCGTGTAGTTGGTCCGTTCGACCACCGGCTGGTGGATCGAATTGAGGCTGCGGTTGCCGCTGCCGGTAAGACCGTTGCCACAGCCGCCCAGAGCCAGGCCAAGCGAGAGGGTGATGGCCGCATAGACGGCCGTGCGGTTCATTCGGTTACGCATGGGTCTTCACCTCTCAGTTCAGGCTGAAACCGGGGGCTGCATCCTTCGATGCCTCCGCGGTCCGCGCCTTGCGCTTGCTCTTCTTGTCTTCCTTGGCCGGAGCCGGTGCCGGTGCGGCATCGAGCGCGCCGACCTTGGGGCCGTTCGCCGTGCTCGGCGCGGCGGTCGGCTTGGGCCGTTCGGTTCCCGAACGTCCGTCGCTTTCCATGTGGCCGAGCATCTGCTGCAGCGTGTTGGCGTTCTGATAGCCATCGGTCGGCAGCTTGATGTCGCCGGCGTTGACCGGGTTGACTAGGTACGGGGTGACCACGATCACCAATTCGCTTTCGCCGCGCTGGAAGTTGGTTGAGCGGAACAGCGACCCCAGGATCGGGATGTCGCCGGCGCCCGGCATCTTCTTCAGCGTGTTCTGCGCGCTGTTGCTCATCAGTCCGGCGATCATGAAGCTCTGGCCGGAACCCAGCTCGATCGTCGTTTCGGCGCGGCGCACGGTCAGCGCGGGAACCTGGAAGCCGTTGAGCGTGATCGCCCCCTGGCTCGACAGTTCGGACACTTCCGGGCGGACCCGCATCGAGATCCGGCCATTGGCCAGAACCACCGGGGTATAGGCCAGGCTGACACCGAACTTCTTGTATTCGACGGCGGTGGTACC
>JBJTLX010000288.1:0-7334 GCA_046063245.1 Novosphingobium sp. | reverse complement strand
GAGATGCCTGAACATAATGGCCTCGTGTGACCTGACGTGGAGCACAAATCTGCTGGTCTTGCGATTGGTGCGGCTCACCGCATTCCCAAATGCTTTGGGGGTATCGGTGGGGGTATTAAGCCCGAGGTTCGATAAAGTCGTTCAATATTTCAACAGCTTAAGGGATATTTAGAGGTTCCTCCTCCGCTACCACTTCTTGCAAACGTCAGTTCGATTTTCAGCGTGGTTTCGTCCCGCGTTCCGGGACCGCGCCCGGTTGCCAGGGGGCTTCGCCGGCAAAGCGGATCGGCGGGGCGATGTGGTGGCGGCCGCCGGCCTCCACGATCAGGCCGCGTTCGGCGATGTGGGGCTGGTCGAAGGCTTCGCGGAAGTTCAGCACCGGGGCGAAGGCGACGTCCTTGTCGGCCATCCATTGCACCCATTCGTCGCGGCTGCGCTGGACAAATGTCTCGCGCAGGAAAACGATCAGCGGGCCCTGCTCGCCGGCTTCGGCTTCGGCCAACGGGATCAGATCGGGCCGGTCGAGCGCGGTCAGCAGGGCGCGCGCGAACTTCAGCTCGCGTCCGCCGAGGACCACGTGCTGGTCGTCGCTGGTGCGATAGACCTGATAGAACCCCGCACCGCCAAGCGAACGCTGCGCCGCCGAGCGCGGCGCCGGGCCGCCGGCAATCGCGCCGCTGGCGGTATGCGCGCACCACGGCAGTAGGCTGTCGAACATCGCGATGTCGAGATAGTCGCCGCGCCCGGTCCGTTCGCGCGCGAGCAGCGCCATCAGCACCCCGGACAGCGCGGTCAGCCCGGCGGCCATGTCGGCCGAAGCCGCACCGGGTACCACCGGGGTGCCGTCGGGTCCGTCGTTGACCGACAGGAACCCGGCCAGCGCCTGGACCGCCATGTCGTGCGCCGGGTGATCGGCCAGTTCGCCGGTCTGGCCGAAGGCGGAGATGGAACAATAGACGATCCGCGGGTTGAGCGCGCTGACTTCGACATAGGAAAAGCCGAGCCGGGCCATGACGCCAGGCCGGAACCCTTCGAGGAAGACATCGGCAGCGGCGATCAGGCCGCGCAGCTCCGCCTTGCCTTCGGGTGATTTGAGATCGAGCTCGCGGGCGTGCTTGCCCCGGTTGAGGTTGGCGAACCACACCGACTGGCCGTTCTCGAACGGGCCCTGATCGCGCACCGGTTCGCCGCCCGGGGGCTCGATCTTGATCACATGGGCGCCGTGATCGGCCATCATCACGCTCAGCATAGGGCCGGGCAGGAACTGGGTCAGGTCGACGACGGTGATCCCGTCAAGTTTGGCCATGCCCCGCGCCTCCGTGATCCAGGGCCTTGCCGTGATAGATCACCGCGCGCTCGGCCAGCATCGGCGGCACGGGAAGCCCGGATTGGCGCAGCCAGCTGGCATCATAGCGCGCCACCGCACCCTCATGGCCGGGATCGATCCGCGTAACCGCATAGCGGGCGCCTTCCGCAACGAAGGGCAGGCGCAACGGCGGCGCGAAGTGCTGCGCGGTCGGCTCGGTCCGGTAGACGAACAGCAGCCATTCCTCCGGCGATCCGGCGGCGTGCCAGACTAGCCCGTCGCTGGCCGACCCCGACCAGGTTTGCGTATGGAGCAGATGGCGCCACTCCTTGTAGAAGGCGATCCAGCCCATCACGCCTTGCCTGTCGTCATCGCTCAGGGTGCGCAGGTCGAGTTCGACCCCGAGATGCCCCTGACAGGCCACCGCGGCGCGGAAATCCATCCCCTGGCTGCGCCCGGTGGTGTGCGCCGGGGCGGTGCCGATATGCGATCCCATCAGCTCGGGCGGGAAGAACTGGAGAAAGCCCTGCTGCATCCGCAGCCGCGAGAGGGCATCGATGCAGTCGCTGGTCCAGAAACGGTGGACATAGGGCAGCACCCCGGCGTCGATCCGACCGCCGCCGCCAGCGCAGCCCTCGATCTCGACCTGCGGGAAGGCCGCGCGAAACCGGCGGAGCAGATCGTAATAGGCCAGGGTTTGCCGCCGAAAGGCTGCGCGCCCCATGCTGTCGGCAGCGGCGGCCAGATCGCGGTTGTGATCCCATTTGAGGTAGGCCAGCGGCAGGTCGGCGATGACCTTGCCGATGGTCTCGAACAGATAGTCCCCAACCTCTGGCCGGGTCAGGTCGAGCACCAGCTGGTTGCGGCTGGTCTGCAGCGGCCGCCCGGCGATGTGCAGGGCCCAGTCGGGGTGCGCGCGATAGAGGTCGCTGTCGGGATTGACCATTTCGGGCTCGATCCACAGTCCGAACTCCATCCCCAGCGCGCGCACGTGGCGGGCGAGGGGGAGCAGTCCGTTCGGGTACTTGGCGGCATCGCACCACCAGTCACCCAGCGCGGCGGTATCGTCGTTACGGCGGTGGAACCAGCCATCGTCGAGCACGAAGCGCTCGATCCCGATTGCCGCGGCGCGGTCGGCCAGAGCGATCAGTGCGGCCTCGTCATGGTCGAAGTAATAGCCTTCCCAGGTGTTGAGATGGACCGGGCGCGGCGCCATCGCGCCGCCCGGCCAGTCGACCCGGCCGCGCATGGCCTGATGGAAGTTGCTGGCGGCGCCTTGCCAGCCTTGGCTTGAGCAGGTCGCCAGCAGGTCCGGCGTCGTCACGCTTTCGCCCGCTGCCAGGCGCAGCTCGCCGGGAGCCAGCAGCAGGCCCATCTGCCACTGCCAGCGTCCGTCGCCGATCCAGTCGATCGCCTGGCGGTGATTGCCCGACCAGGCGAGATGCGCGGCATAGGCCGGACCGGCGTGGGCCGTGGTGCCATCGGCAACCACCACCGCGCCGGGAAAGGTATCGTGCGAGGTCAGCCCGCGGCGGTTCTCGCGCAGCCAGGTCGCCCGGCCGAGCGGGTCCTGCTGCGGGATCCACTCGTTGGCGTGGCGCCCGGCGTAGTGGCGCACCTGGGTGCTGTCCGCGGGGAGGGGCAGGACCCCGCTGGCCAGCCACTGCACATCGAGCGCGGCTTGGCCCAGGTTGGTCAATTCGCTCGACTGGGTCAGCACATCGCTGGCCGGGTCGAGGGTCAGCCGCAAGGTCACGGCGATCTTCGCCACGGCATCGTCGAGCCGGATGATCAGCCCGTTTTCGGTCCGCTCGATCGCGGTCGCCGTTGCGGCAAAGGCGAAGTCGCGGCCCTCGCGGTGGGCTTCGAGCGGGCTCATCCCGAACCAGCCGAGTCCGGTGCCGGGGAAGACGTCGAGCCGCAGCGGCTGGTCGAGCAGGAAGCCCTTGAAGCACGGCTCATCGGCCAGCGCCGGTCCGGCGGCAAAGTCATTCGCCAGCCGCGGCCCCCAATAGCGCCACAGCGGCGCACCCTGCGCCTGACGTTCAAGCACCAGCGACGTCTGCGTGCCGTGAAGGGCAATCAACTCATTCATAACGAAGCACTATCCCGCACAGTTTCGCCGCCAAGCGCCTTGTTGACCGCCAGCGCCACCACGACGCAGGCCACCAGCGTGACCAGCATGGCGTCGATATAGTGGAACCAGCCAGGCAGGAAGGCGTGCGGCTGATAGGTCAGGAAGCCATAGAACAGCACCCCGAATACGATTGCTGCCGACGCTGCGGATGCGCGCACGCCCTTGAACAGCAGGCCGACGATGAAGGCAGAGAGGATCGGCATCGAGGTCAGCCCGTTGAGCTGCTGCAGCGTGTTGATGATGCTCTTGGCATTCTCGAACAGCGGCACCAGCACCACCCCTGCCGCCGCCATGACGATCGTCGCCTTCATCGCCAGGCGCCAGTGATCGCTGACCTTGGCAATGAAGCGGTCATGGAAATCGACCGAGTAGAGCGCCACCGCGCCGTTGAGGATCGCCGCGGTATGGGCGATCACCGCCGCCGCCATCATCGCCGCGAAAGCGCCCGACAGCCAGCCGGGCAGGACGTGGGCAACGATCCGGCCATAGCTGGCATCGCCCAGCGGCCCAAACAGCTTGAAGGCGACCACGCCGGGGACAACCACGATCAGCGGCACGATCAGGATCCGCACCGCCGCCGCCGCCAGCACGCCCTTCTGCGCCTCGCGCACGGTTGGCGCGGTCATCGCCTTTTGCGTGATGTTCTGGTTGGTCGACCAATAGAAGATCTGGATGAACAGCATGCCGGTGAACAGCGTGTGGAACGGGATCGGCGCATCCGTCGCACCGATCATGCTCAGCCGCTCGGGCGGAATGCCCGAGAAATCCCAGCCGATCGCATTGAGCGCCAGGACCACCACCAGCAGCGCGATCGCCAGCACCCCGATCCCGGAATAGGTGTCCATCACCGCCACCGCGCGCAGTCCGCCCAGGATCGTGTAAAGCGCGGCGATTGCCGCCATCGGCAGCGCGAAGACCAGCAGCGAACCCTGGAAGCCGAGCATGGTCTTGAGGAACAGGCTGCCCGAATAGAGCGCCGCCGGGATGTAGACCAGGACGCTGCCGACCAGGAAAATTCCGGCCACGATGGTTCGGACGCTGCTGCCGCTGTAACGCCGCTCGAGCAGTTCGGTCACCGTGGTGCATTGGTTGCGGTAATAGATCGGCACGAACACGCCGGCCAGGATCAGCAGGCCGACAAATCCGGCCAGCTCCCACCAGGCGAGCAAGAACATCTGGTTGCCGTTCATTCCGACCAGCTGCTCGGTCGACAGGTTGGTCAGGGTGATCGAGCCGGCGACGTAAAGCCAGGTCAGCCCGCCCCCGGCCAGGAACACGTCCTTGCCGCTGCCGTCGTGCGCAGCGTGGGCGCTGCGCACCTTGCGCCAGGTGGCATAGCCGATCAGCGCGGTTATCAGCAGTGCGACTGCAATCTGGATGATCATGAGTCCCCCTTCGCGGGCTGCTTCGGTGGCAGCGCCTTTCCCTGCCTTGGTTGCACCGGATCGGGCAAAGTCTCAACCGATTGCGGCGACAAATCTGCAGGTTTTCCGGCTTTGCGATGTGGTGAATGTCCTACGGTGTCACATCGTGCTTTCCATCGCCCGCGAAGCCGCTAGGCTATGCCGCAACAACAAGCGGGAGAGCGGGCGATGGACGGACAGGCGGGCGAGGGCGCGGATGCGGCACTGGTGCGGACCCGGCGTTTGCTGATTGCCCTGCTGTTCGCCGGGACGATCATCAACTATGTTGACCGGCAAGTGCTGTCGCTGCTCAAGCCCAGTATAGAGGCGGCTTATGGCTGGGGCGATGCCGAGTTTGCCCACTTCGCTTCGATGTCGCAACTGGCGGCCGCCGTCGCGCTGATCGGGGTCGGCTGGCTGATCGACCGCTTCGGGGTGCGGGTGGCCTATGGCGCGGCGGTGGCGATCTGGAGCTTGGCGGGTATCGCTCATGCCTTTGCCGCCAATGTCACCCAGTTCCTCGCCGCGCGGGTCGTGCTGGTCGCGGCAGAGGCGGTCAACACCCCCGCGGCGGTCAAATCGGCGGCGCAGTTCCTGCCGATCAAGCAGCGTTCGATGGCGGTCGGGATCGTCAACACCGCGCCCAATCTGGGCAATATCCTCGCCCCGCTGACGGTCATCCCGTTCGCCGCTGTGTTCGGCTGGCAGGCCGCCTTCATCGTCACCGGCGCACTCGGCTTCGTCTGGCTGGCAGCGTGGATTGCGGGGACGCGCCATTTGCAGCCGCTGCCCGGAGTGACCAGCCACGGTGCCGGCTCGGGCTTGGCCGTGGGCGCAGCGCTGAGCGATCGCAAAACCTGGGCGATTGCCGGGGCCAAGGCGCTGACCGACATGTTCTGGTGGTTCTTCACCTTCTGGCTGCCCGACCTGTTCCACAAGGTGTTCCAGCTCAGCCAGTCGCAGCTGGTCGGACCGACCGCGCTGGCCTTTACCCTCGCGGCGATCGGCGCGCTGTGCGGGGGCACCCTGTTCCCGCGGCTGCTCGCCCGCGGGCAAAGCGTCAATGCCGCGCGCAAGACCGCGATGCTGCTGTTCGCGCTGGTGATCGTGCCGATCCCGCTGGCGCTGACCGCCGCGAGCCCGTGGACCGCTGCGGCGATCATTGGCATGGCGTTGTTCGCGCATCAGGGCTTTTCGACCAACATCTTCGGCTTCGCCGCCGATGCCGTCCCGGCAGCGCGTGTCGCCACGGTCATGTCGATCGGGGCGATTGCCGGCAACCTCGCCGGGTTCGGCATCCAGGAAGCGACCGGGCGCCTGCTGACCGGCGGTTATGGCTATGCCCCGCTGTTCTACGCTGCGGCCGGGGCCTATCTGCTCGCCTTGCTGTGGATCCACCTGCTGGTGCCGCGGATCGTCGCCGAGAACGAATAGCCGCCGGACAAAGCAAAGGCCCTCTCGCCGCGGTGGCGAGAGGGCCTTGCTCGGTGCGACCCGAACCGCTTCGGGTCCTAGAAGCTGACCTTGCCGGTCACGCCCCAATAGCGGTCCGCGTCGCGCGGGATCTGATAGCGGTAGGCACCGTCCGGGCCGCCGTTGATGATCGCCGCGGGATAGGCCTTGTCGAACACGTTGCGGACCTGGAACATCAGCTTCCGGTGGTCCTCGGGATCGCCGATCCCCGCCTGCAGGTTGAGCAGGGTATAGGCCGGAATGGTGCCCAGCTGGCGTTGCACCGCATTGGCCGCGAACAGCGACAGCTGGCTCGACTGGAAGTTCATCTGGCTGCCCAGGAACACGTCGGCAAATCCGCCGGTGCGGACCCGGTAATCGGCCGAAAGCGAACCCTTCCACTTCGGCGCATAGCCCAGCGGGGTGCCCGCCGGGATCGCCGCGCCACCGGCCGGGGCCTTGAACGCGTCGACGTGGGCATCGGTATAGGCGACCCCGCCGACGATCGACAGGTCCTTGGCCGGACGCCAGTTGAGATCGACCTCGACCCCGCGGGTCGAAACCTCGCCCGCATTGGTGAAGCGGGTCACCACCACGCCCGACACCAGATCCGGGTTGTTCGCCTGGAAGTTGTGGTACTTGGCATAGAACCCGGCGATGTTCAGCGTCATCGCGCCGTCGAACAGCCGGTTCTTGAGGCCCAGTTCGAAGGCGTCGGAGGTTTCCGCTTCGATCACGTTGGTGCCGGTGCCGGTCAGGTTGAAGAACACGTTGTAGGCCGGCCCCTTGTAGCCGCGCGCGAAGCTGGCATAGCCCATCACGTTGCGGCTGAAGTCGTACTGCATCGCGACCTTGCCCGACACGTTGTCCTTCTTGGTGCCCGTGCGGAACGGCACGCCGTTGGCCAGCGCCGCCGCCGCGGTCGCGGCGGTGGTGGGCGATGTGCCCAGGTTCACCAGGCGGACGTATTCGTTATAGACACCCTGGTCGAAGCTGGGCTGAATGCCTGGCCCCGTCAGCGTGGTCACGCGCTTGT
>JBJTLX010000287.1:0-21988 GCA_046063245.1 Novosphingobium sp. | reverse complement strand
ATGACCACGCCGCGGCGCGCGCGAACCCGGAAGTCCTTGCCGCCCGCGTCCTCGGCGACGACGCCGATCACCCGCTCACCGTCCTTGACCAGCTTGCGGGCGCGCTTTTCGAACTCGACCGGAATGCCGCGCTCGATCACCGCTTCGAACAGCGCGCCGACCAGCGCCTGGCCCAGCCCGCGATAATCGCCCTTCTCGCGCTCGGCGAGCATCTCTTCGGTGAGTGAGCCGCTGACCGCCTCCATCAGGCTGCCGCGCATCGGGTAGGCCATCTTGGACGGGTTGACCCGGGCCGCCCATTTGCCCAGCCGCTCGAACGAATAGGCTTCGTTGTCGAGACTGCGCCCGCCGTCGGGCTTGGCCCCGGGCATGTAGGGCTGGTAATCGGGGAAGTCGGCATAGGCGTGGAACCGTACCGGGGTCTTGTCCTCGAGATAGCGCAGCATTTCCGGGCCGCGCTCCATGAAGGCGCCCAGCGTGTCGGGATCGAGCTGGCCCGGCGCAAGCGCGTCGAGATAGGCGACGATGTCCTCGTCGGATTCGTCGATTCCCGCGGCGATCTGGTGGTGGTTGCCGGGGATCCACAGCATCCCGCCCGACATTGCGGTGGTCCCGCCGACCATCCCGCTGCGTTCGAGGATGACCACGTCCTGCGCGCCGAAATCGTGCGCGGATATTGCCGCGGTCAGCGCCGCCCCGCCCGAACCGAGCACCACCACATCGGCTTCAAGATCCCACTGCTCACCGCTCATCGACCAACTCCCAAATCATCTTTCCAACCGGCGATAGAGCCGGTGTCGGGCCGCAGCCACTCGGACAAATCCTAGGGTCGCGGCGCGTCCTAGCGCGACAGGTACCCCGCCTCGACCGCCAGGCTGTGCCCGGTGATATAGCTCGCCGCGTCGGAGCACAGCCAGGCGCTGGCCTCGCCGACTTCCTCGGGCTTGCCGATCCGGTTGAACAGGCTCAGCGCCGGGGCGAACTGGTCCTCGGTAAAGCCGTTGGCCTCGAGCGCGCCGCGGAACATCGGGGTATCGATCGCCCCGGGCAGCACTGCGTTGACCCGGATCCCCTGCCCCGCATATTCGAGGCTGCCGGTCTTGGTCAGCCCGATCACCCCGTGCTTGGCCGCGACATAGGCCGAATTGGCGGGCTGCGGACGAACCGAGCTGACCGAACCGACGTTGACGATCGCCCCGCCCCCGCCCTGGGCGAGCAGCTGGCGGATCTCATACTTCATGCACAGCATCACCGAACGCAGGTCGATGCGGATGACCCGGTCCCACACCGCCATGTCGGCCTCGGCAATCGGCAAGGCATCGGGGGTGATCGCGGCGTTGTTGACCGCGCAGTCGAGCCGACCGTATGCGGCGACTGCCGCCGCCACCAGCGCCTCGACCTGATCCTCTTCGGCGACGTCGCAGGCGACGAATTGCGCCTCGCCCCCGGCCTGGCGGATCGCCGCGACGGTTTCTTCTCCGGCGCCAATATTGATGTCCGAAACGATGACCTGGGCCCCGTAACCGGCCATGACCTGCGCGGTTGCCGCGCCCATGCCCATGCCGGCCCCGGTCACGATCGCGACCTTGCCGTCGAGGCGGTGTTTGGCCGTGCTCATCAGTTTGCTCCCCGTTCGGCGTGGATTTCGGCCAGCGAGCCGGGCAGCGGCATCATGAAATTCATCGTGTAGCGGCTGGCCTTCCAGCCATCGGCGGTGCGGACCACATCGAAGAAATAGCGCCCGTTGACCGTCACCGCATTGCCGTCGCGCGAACGGCCCATGCCGATGACATAGGCCCGCGCCGAGGCCCGCGACCCGTCATAGGCGGTGATCGCGAAGTTGCTCAGGTAGTGGGCATGGTGAGTCATGTCGGCGAAGACCCCGGTGAAGAAGCCGCGGATGCCGTCATGACCGGCGAGGCGCGGCAGGCCGATCCCCGACAAGTCGAAATCGGCATCCGGCGTGAACACCGCGCAGACCGCGTCGATGTCGGACAGGCTGTCGACCGCGGTGCAATAGGCGATCAGCAGATCCTCGATCGCCAAGCGGTCTTCGATCGGGCAAGCGCTCATGCCGGATCCTTGCCCAGGACCATGTCGTTGAGCAGTTCGTGGAAACGCTGCACGCGCTTTTCCTGAAGCGGCAGCACGAAGCCCTTGAACCCGCGCGAATTGAGCCCCTGCTGCTGGGTCGTGCCGATCGACAGGTCCTGATCCGCCACATAGCCGACCGAAGTCCCGTCACCGTACGTGCAGTGATAGTGGATCGCATCGTGGCGCAGCGGCGCGGTGCCGACCGGGGTTTCGACCTCCTTCATGCCCTTGACCGGGGGGTACAGGCACCAGTGCTGGAAGATGCACTTCTCGGGATCGGTCGGGTGCGGTTCGGTACGCAGGATCTGGCACTGTTCGGGCGACATCGTCAGCGTCAGGTTGGGGAACATGGTGCAGTGGAAATAGTCGGCCAGCTGCTGGTCGCTCATGTTCTCGTAGTCATAGCCGCGTTCCGGCCCGAGCTTGCGCTTGGCGGCGATCACCGCGGCGCGGATATCGCCGGTGTGGCCCTTGTACTGGGCCGGATCGACCCCCCAGGCGCGGGCGATGTCATCGAGCGGGGCGGGCACTTCGCCGCTGTCGAAATCCTTGCGGGTGGTGGCCTGGTGGCCGATCATCCACATCGCGTTGTGGCCCGAGGGATACATCTCGAACAGGGTTGTCGGCAGCCCGTCGTTGATGAAGGTCGACAGTTCGGGGTGGATCGTCGGCAGGTGGTAGCTCTCGTTGAAGTTGTCGCGGATGATCTTCCAGTTGAACTCGCAATCGGCCGAGACGTTGAGCACTCGCACCCAGTTTTCCAGGCCATAGCCCGCCAGCCGTTCGGGATAGGGTGCCAGCCATTCGTGCAGCGGCTTGACGTCGTCGTCCATGCACCACCACACGAACGGCCCCCAGGTGTCGCAGCGCAGTTCGGTCAGGTGGACCTTGCCGCAGGGGTTGCCCCCGGCGAAATCGTCGGGATCCTGGACCTGGGCCAGCATCCCGTCGATGTCGAACTGCCAGCCGTGATAGCCGCAGACGATCCGCGGCACGCTGGCGACGTCGCCCAGCACCAGCCGGTTGCCGCGGTGCGGGCAGGAATTGTAAAAGGCGCGGATGGCGCCATCGTCCTGGCGGACCATGATCACCGATTCCTTGCCGAAGTTGTGGCGAACGATGTCGCCCGGCTCTTCCAGCTCGGCCAGAACCCCGCCCAGGTGCCACACCTTGGGCCACAGGTGGCGGTTCTCAAGATCCATCCATTCGCGGGTGATATAGCGATCGGCGGTGATCGTATCACCGCGTACCGGCATGTCGAACTCGGGCGAATAACGCGACGGCGGGGATTGTTCGGTCATTTCGGCGTCTCTCTCCAAGTTGCGGACATCTCTAGCGCGGCCACTCGCGCGTCTGGCTGAAATCCTTGCCGCCTCTGGCTCCGGTGTGAATCCCGGGGTTGGCGGTCAGGTAAGCGCGGTTGGCCGGATCGTCCTTGACCCAATCGGTAATGAGCTTGCGGCGGGCGATTCGCCACTCGCCATTCTTGCAGGTGTAGTCGTCGACGTAGCGGCCCGAAATGAACAGGTCGCGCTCGGCCCCGTCTTCGCCGCGGGTGCCGTGCCAGGCCTGGAAATAGCATTCGCCCTGGGCGCTGTCGGGGCCGGTCAGCTCGATCCGGATCTGGCCGAGAAAGTGGTGGGTCGGCCCGAACCCTTCGAGCAGCTCCATGCAGAACGGCACGTAATCATCCGGTCCGGTCGCGGTCAGCCCGACGTCGATCGCCGCATCGTCGTGGAAGGCACTGCGCAGCAGCGCGCCGTCGAGCCGGTCGAGCCCGCGCATATAGCGCTGCACCGCATCGGTAATATCCCGCCGCGCCGCCAGATCGCGCACTTCGGCTTCGATGTCGAAGGCCATCACACCGTCTCCCCGTTGTCGATCACGATATTGGTCCCGGTGATGTGGCGGCCGTCGTCGCTGGCCAGGTACAGCACCATGTTGGCGATGTCGGCGGGCTGGCCCATGCCGTGGTTGGCGGCCTGGTCGAGCCCGGGATCGCCCTGTGGCAGTTCGGCCAGCGCCTGCGCGGTCATCGGGGTGGCGATCCCGCCGGGGGCAAGCGAATTGACCCGGATCCGGTAGCCCTGCTCGCGGCAATGGATCGCGACCGAACGGGTCATCGCGATGATCGCCCCCTTGGCCGCGGAATAGGCCGGGATCTGGCTGATCCCGGTGGTCCCGGCGATCGAAGCCATGTTGACGATCGAGCCGGTTCCGCCGCGCGCCATGTGCGGGATCGCCGCCTGGCAGCCCAGGAAGGTGCCGTCGACCATCACCTCGACCTGCAGCTTGTAGTCGGCGAAAGGCAGCTCCTCGATCGTCCCGAAGCGGACCAGTCCGGCGTTGTTGACCAGGGTGTCGAGCCGCCCGAAGGTCTTGAGCGTTTCGGCCACCACCTCGTGCCAGCGCGCCTCGCTGCGCACGTCGTGGTTGAGGTAAAGGCAGCCGGGGATTTCGGCGGCGACAGCCTGGCCCAGTTCGTCCTGGACATCGGTGATCACCACCTTTGCCCCCTCGCGCGCCAGCACCCGGGCATCCTCTGCCCCCAGCCCCGAAGCCCCGCCGGTGATCAGCGCCACCCTGCCGTCCATCTTGCCCATTGTGCGCCTGCTTTCCGTTATTGCTGTTCGAGACACGATGCACCCGCCGGCAGGACCAGCCAGTCCTGCTTGCTGCGGGTCCAGTAATGCAGCCCCGGCGAGAGATCGGCGGTCTGGTCGAGCGTGCCGGCCTTGAAAAAGACGATCCCCTGCGCTTCGGCGGCGGGCGTATCGGTCAGCACCGGCGATCCGCACCGGCCGCAGAACTTGCGCGCGACGGCCTGTCCGCTCGATCCGGGGTGCGTGAAGGTGGTCAGGCTGCCTTGAACCGCGATGTCCTGACGGGCCGATACCCCGACCACCGAAAAGGCCGATCCGGCCTGTTTCTGGCAATCGCTGCAATGGCACACCACCAGCGCCTGGGGGGGCCAGGCAACGGTGTAGCGCACCGCGCCGCACAGGCAGCCGCCGGTCCGTTCCTCGCTCATGCGTCCCACTCCAGCACCAGCCGGTTGACCTGCGCGACGATGCCGCCCGAACAACTGGTGTCGGCATCGGCAGCAACGCGGAAATCGGGGATCGCGCGGAGGAACGCCTCGATCGTGATCGCCACTTCGGCACGCGCCAGTTCCTGCCCCGGACACATGTGGGGTCCGCTGCCGAAGGCCGAATGACGGACCCCGCGGCGCGCCAGGTCGACCTGCATCGGGTCGGGATTGATCTGGGCGTCGAGCCCGTGGATCTGCGTTGGGATGCAGACCATTTCCCCGGCCTTGAGGGTGGCGCCGTGGAACGCCATGTCTTCGCGCACGGTCCGCGCGATCACCACCAGTCCGAAGCGGCGGAACAGCTCGTGGGTTGCCGCCATGATTCCGGCGCTGTCCTTGCCCGCCAGCTCGGACCGCAATTCGGGCGAACGCGCCAGGTGGAGCATGACGAAGCCGAGGAAGTTGACCACGGTATCGACCCCGGCGATCAGGATCTGCGTCGCCAGCGACAGCGCCTCGTCATGGTTCAGCCGGCGCCCACCCATGTCGGCGGTGACGACTTCGCTAAGCAGATCCTCACCCGGCGCGTCACGCCGCGCGGCCAGGATCGGGTCGAGATAGGCGAAGAACGCCGCGCGCGCCTGATCGAACGGGATCGGCGGATCGGGGCGGGTCATGCACTGCGCCCACAGGCTAATCTTTTCGGCATCGGCCATCGGAATCCCGACCAGCGCCATGAAGATGCGGATCGGAAAGACCTGGGCGTATTCGGCGGTGAAATCGCAGCGCCCCCGCGCCCGGAAGTCCTCGACCAGTTCGGCCGCGACCGCCCGGATCGCGCCATGCAGACGGCGCACCTTGGCCAGGGCCATGCCCTCGTTGAGCAGCTTGCGATAGGGCCGGTGCTCGGGCGGGTCGATCGTGGTCGGGATCAGCTTGTGCTGTTCGCCGACCGACCTGGGCAGCACGATCACCCGGTTGGAAAAGCGGGTGTGGTCGGCCTGAACCTCGGCCAGAATATCGCCGCGCAGCGCGATCCAGTGGCCCTCGTTCTCGGGCGTCCAGACCAGCGCCGGCGAACTGTCCTGCAGCGCCTTCCACGCGCCATGAAAGTCGTCCGCCTGGCCCGGCAGGGCATAAATGTTGACCGGCCGCACCAGCGCCGGATCGACATGAGCCGGGACGGTCACAGGCTGCCCCACAGGGCATAGACCGGATCGCCGTGGCCGAAGCTGCCGCGGGTCTTGAGCGGTTCGTACATGCCGTCGAGTTCGAGCGACTTGGGGTGGCTGGTGTTCCAGTCGGCAATGAAAGTGCGCGCCGCGATCTTCCACACCCCGCCACGCCGGACATAGCTGTCGATGTAGCGTCCCCCGGTCATCACATCTTGCCCGCCCGCGCACAGGTGGGCCAGGATGTAGTGCTCGCCAACCGCATGATCGCCCTTAACCTCGATCCATTCGTTGGCCACCGAATGGAAACAATAGTCGAGGTTGGCGGTGACGAAATCGACGATGGTCGCGGCGAATTCGGGTCCCGAAGCGTTGACCACGCCCGAAACCACTGTCGAATCGTCCCAGAACACCGAAGCGAGCAGGTCCTTGTCGCCGCGATCGACCCCGCGGCAGTAACCGGTCAGCAAAAGGCGGATGGCATCGCGCGACAGCGCGGCGTCGAGAGCTTGGGTATCGGCGGTCATCGGGCGGGCTTTCTGCAAGGATCGGTTGGCGGCCTCGTGCTGGGCAAGCAGCGCGCGGCAGGGATCGCCCGCGCCCTTCCCGCCGGCCGGAACGAAGGTGTCATGCACTACCGGCGGATCGCCGCGCACAGCCGTGGTCGGCCGGTTGGTATTGCCGTCCATCACATAGCGGCGGTGCGCCAGGCGCCATTCGCCGTCGCGGCATTCGAGCCGGTCGAGATAGCGTCCGAACACCAGCCGCTGGACCTCGGCGTCCTCGACCGCGGCGATGACATAGCTTTCGGCCAGCGCGACCGTCCCGGCGATGCGAATCTCGCAATTCGACGTGCGATGCAGCGTCGGCATCGCCTCCTTCTGCGCCCCGGCCAGGATCGCGACCAGCGTGTCCGCGGGACCGGCATAGAACCCGTAATCGACCGTGGCATCGGCGAAATAGGCCGAACCGAGCAGGTTCGCATCGGCGCGGTCCACGCCGCGGCTATGGCATGCAAGGACATTGAGGATGCGGTGGCGGTCGGCCAGCGCCTGGGGACTTGTCACGTCTGCACCTGCCTGCTGTTGGACGCTCCCCGGCATCAGGGCCGGGGAGCACGGCTCTTACTGGTAGTTGAACTTGACGCTGACCCCGAACATCCGCGGCGGGGCATAGTTGGTCAGGCCCAGCGTGCCCGGCGCGTCGAACACCGAGTTGATATAGCGCTTGTCGAGCAGGTTTGTCGCCCAGATCCCGATGGTGAAATTGCCATCGAAGTCCAGATCGGCATTGGCGTTGACCAGGTGCTGGGGCTGGACCCGGGCGCGCGGCACGTCGAGGATCGAGGTCAGCAGCTTTTCCGAGGTGAAGGAGTAATTCGCCCCCAGCCGCAGCCGCGCGCTGCCGCTGACCGGAGAGACGTAGTTGAAGCCCAGCGTGCCGCTCCATTTGGGGGCATTCTGGAGCCGCTTGCCGGCCAGATCGAGCGTCCCGCCGCTGGGCAGCAGGAAGTCGAACTTGGCATAGGTCGCATCGAGATAGGCCAGCGACGCGTTCAGCGTCAGCCCATCGGCCGGGACCACGGTCAGCTCGCTTTCGAAGCCCTTGATGTGGGCGCTGGCGGCATTGAGGATGGTATTGCCCTGGGTCAGGCTGGCGCCCGAGCCGATGAAGTAGATCTGGGCCAGCTGCATCCCGCGGTAATTGGTATAGAACCCGGCCAGATTGAAGCGCACGTGGCGATCGAGGAACTCGCTCTTGACCCCGGCTTCGAAGGTATCGACCTTTTCGGGATCGTAGGGGCCAAGATCCTGGGCGATGCCGATGCGCCCGGTATAGCCGCCCGACTTGAAGCCGCGCGCCCAATAGCCATAGAGCAGAGTATCCCCGTCGATCTTGTAATCGAGGCCGAGCTTCCAGCCGACGTTGTCCCACGACTTGGTCCCGCGCGGCGGCGCGACCGTTCCGGCCGGAAGCGTGTTGGTCGCGTCGAAATCGACCAGGGTGCCGGGGCACTGCGCCGGATCGCCGCCGAATTCCACCGGGGTGGCGCAGGCCAGCGTGGCCGCCGGCATCCGCGTTTCGGTCGAGGCGAGCATGCTGGTCTTTTCGTGGGTATAGCGGATCCCGGCCTGCGCACGCAGCTTGTCGGACAGCTGGACATAGGTCTGCGCAAAGGCCGACAGCGAATGGTTGTCCTGGCTCTGCAGGTTGCGCTGGAACAGGCCGATCAGCCCGCGGGTATAGGTGTTGTCGGTCAGATCATAGGTCGCGCCCCCGGCGAAGTTGATCCGCAGGTCCTGATCGTGATCGTAATGCGTATCGAGGTAGAACCCGCCAAGGGTCACGTCGACCTTGTCGCCCAGCTTGAAATCGCTGCGCAGTTCCTGGCTGAACTGACGCCCGGTGGTCAGGCGGCGGGTATCGATCAGCGAGGCCGGGGTGCCGTCCTGGTCGGTGTATTCGAACAGCTTGAAATGCTTGTACCCGGTGATCGAGGTGACGTCGCCCAGCGGGGTCTCCGAAACCTTGAGGTCAAGACTGACGCGGTAGGTGTCCATGTTCGACAGGTCGGGCAGGTCGCCGTTCTGGCCGCCGTCCTGCGCCGAATAGTACTGCCCCGGCGCCGTGCAGCGCGAACCCGCCGGCAGACACGGCGAGGTGTACATCCCGCGCCAGCCGGCGGGAACGAACTCGGCCTCGCCGGGCAGGTCACCGGCCACCACGATCGGCGATCCGTTGCGCGCCCGGTCGTATTCGCCGCTCAGCGTGGCATCGATAGTGCCGGCATCATAGCGCAGCGCGCCGCGCATGATCGTGACGTTGCGCCGGCCCATGTCCGCGCCGGTGACGACATTGGTGACATAGCCGTCGCGCTCATCATGGTTGACGACGAAGCGCGCCGCCAAACCGCCGCCCAGCGGCAGGTTGGCCACGCCGCCGACGGTCAGGTGGTTGTAGTTGCCATAGGTTCCGTCAACCCGCACCGCAAACCTGTCCTCGGGCTTGTGGTTGACCACCTGGACCACGCCGCCGGTGGTGTTCGCGCCGAACAGCGTGCCCTGCGGCCCGCGCAGCACCTCGATCCGGTCGACGTCGTAAAGATCGAGCAAGGCCCCCATCGAGAAGTATTGCGGCACCCCGTCGGTCACGATCCCGACGGTGTTGCCGGCATAGGGGTCGGGCTCGATCACACCGATCCCGCGGATAGTAAAGACCGCGGTGTTCGGGGTGTTGGAAAAGGTTCCGATCTCGACGTTGGGGACCGAGCCCTGCAGGCCCTGGAGCGATGCCGCGTGCAGATTCTCGACCGTCTGGCCCGAAACTGCGGCAATCGAGATCGGCACGTCCTGAAGATTTTCGGCCTTCTTCTGGGCGGTGACGACAATTTCGGTGATGCCGCCGCTCGCCGTATCGTCGGCGGCGGCTTGCTGCGCCGCCACGGGCGTTGCCGACAAGGCCAGCAGTGAAAGTCCCGCGAGCCAGCGCATCTTGTTGATCGTCATAGCCATGTCTCCCCTCCGTGCGCGCAGCCTGCAGCCGTCGCGTCTTGCGATGCACACAATAATCGGCGCATCTGCCGGTTTTATGCCTCTTGCCTCGCCCGGGAGTAACTGCGACTTTGCACAGGATGGCAGACCGCATCGCCAAGGACACTATCGCGCCTATGGTGCCGAAACCCAACACGATGGAACAGCGCATGCTCGCCGCCATGCGTCCCGCCGGTCTGGACCAGGCGCCGGCCCGCTGGCAGCAGCAGAAAAGCGCGGCGACCCGGCTGCGCCTGCTCGAGGCGGCGGTGGATTGCCTGGCCGGCGGCGGCTACGGCGGGCTGACCACGGCCCAGGTGGCCGAGATGGCAGGCGTTTCGCGCGGGGCCATGGCGCATTACTTCGCCACCCGGCTGGACCTGGTTACTGCGTTGATCGAGCACATCTTTTATCAGCGCATGCGTCTGTTTCTTGACGATTATCTCGATTCGCTGGCGCGGCGCGGCGAGGCGCTGCTGATCGAGGTGGCGAGCGAGGCGCACTGGCGCAGCGTCGAGACCCGCGAATATGCCGCCTATGTCCAGCTGGTTGCCGCTGCCCGCAGCGACCGCGAGCTCAGCGCGGTGTTCGAACCTTCTGCCCGGCGTTTCGACGAGGTGTGGATCACCGAAATGATCGAGGCCTTCCCCCAGTGGCGCGACCAGTGGGAGGCGATGAAGCTGGGCAACGACTTCGTTACCGCGGCGCACATGGGATTGCTGCTGCAAGGACCGGTCATCGGCCCGCAGCGGCTGGGCGAGGTGCGCCAGCTGATCGAGCGCGTGGTCCGTTCGCTCTATCAGGATTAAAACCGGCCAAGCTGCCGCTTTTCTCGACTAAATGCCAGTTTTGCCGTTCGCCTGCCGGGCGCAAGGTGCAAGGATCAACGCGAATCGGGAGCAGGATGAGATGAATCAGCACGTTGCCGCGCCGCCGCCGCTCGACGGCCGCGATCCCGCCAATCTCCGCGGCGATCCGATCGACGGCGCGCGCTATTTCTCGCGCGAATTCGCCCAGGCCGAATGGGACGGGATGTGGACGCGGATCTGGCACGTCGCCGGGCGCACCGCCGATATTCCCGAGGCGGGCGACTATCTGGTCCACAATTTCCTGAAGGAATCGGTGATCTGCATCCGCCAGGACAACGGATCTGTCCGGGCCTTCTACAACGCCTGCCGCCACCGCGGGATGCGGATGGTCAACGCGAGTTCGTCGGCGGACGCGATCTCGTGCCCCTATCATGGCTGGCGCTACGGCATCGACGGGGTGCTGCAATTCGCCCAGGACGGCCACGATTTTCCGCAGGGCGATCCCTGCGGCAAGCTCAGCCTGCGCGAACTGCGCTGCGACACCTGGGGCGGGTTCGTGTGGTACACGATGGCCAAGGACGGGCTTTCGCTGGCCGAGTTCCTCGCCCCGATGCCCGAGGTCTACCGCAACTATCCGATGGACACTGCGGTCCGGGTCGCCTGGTACCGGATCGAGATCAACGCCAACTGGAAGTTCGTCACCGACAACTTCTCCGAAAGCTATCACACCCGCACCGCGCACCCCCAGGTGCCGCCGTGGATCGACCAGGACGTCGACACCGCACGGCACGAGATGTGGCCCGCCGGCCACGGCCGCACCGTCCAGCCGATGCGCCCGTCGCTGAGTGACCGCCCGGCCGATGGCCGCAATGCCGTGTTCGAAGCGATCCTGCGGCAGTGGGACATCGATCCCGACAAGTACGAAACCTACGAGGATTTCGTGATGCAGGGCTGGCTCGACCTCAAGGCCGCGAAGAAGCGCCTGTGGCAGGAACGCGGCTACGTTCATTACGCCAACATGGACGACGAGGAGATCACCGACAGTCCGCACACCGTGATGTTCCCCAACGTCACGATCAGCTTCCTGCCCGACAACCTGATCTTCTTCCGCAGCGAACCGCACCCCGACAATCCGGAAAAGTGCTATTTCGACCTGTGGTGCATGGCCTTCCCGGTCGCCGGGCAGGACACGGTCGAATCGATCATGGCCGGGCCCAAGCCGCTGCGCGAAGTGACGGAATGCGAACACCGCGTGTTCGACGGCGGGCGCGGCATTCCCGAACTGGCCGGACAGATAGTTTACCAGGATATGGAACTGGCCGAAGGCATGCAGGCCGGGATGCATTCGCGCGGATACGCCGACGCCTATCTGCCCGCGCAGGAAACCAGGGTGCGCTTCTTCCACGAGGTGCTGAACGACTGGATCGAAGGGAGACGCGGCTGATGGCGAATGTGGCAATTACCGGCGCAGGGCGCGGGATCGGGCTGGAACTGACCAGGCAGCACGTGGCCGCTGGCGACCGCGTCTTCGCGCTGGTGCGCAATCCCGCCGGGGCCGAAGCATTGGCCGCGCTGGCCGCCGGATCGGGCGGTAAGCTGACGGTCCACACCATGGACGTCGGCGACGATGCCTCGGTCAAGACCTGCGCGGCTGCAACCGGCGATGCGACCATCGACCTGCTCTACAACGTCGCCGGGGTCACCGGATCGACCGCGAACGAGGTCGAGAGCATCGACTGGGCGCCGTTCGACGATGCGATCAACGTCATGGTCAAGGGCCCGCTGCGGGTGCTCCACGCCTTCCTGCCGCGGATGGGCAAAGGCGCCAAGGTGATCAGCATCACCAGCCAGCTCGCCGCCTCGACCTGGCCCTATGGCGGCTATTACGGCTATGTTGCCGCCAAGGCCGCGCTCAACCGGCTGATGCGTTCGGTCGCGACCGATCTCAAGGACCGCGGTGTGATCGTCGGGCTGGTTCATCCGGGCTGGGTCCAGACCGACATGGGCGGCGCCGACGCCGAGATCACCCCGCACGACAGCGCCGCCGGGATCCGCCAGGTCGCCGCCGACTGGACGCTCGAGACCTCGGGCGATTTCCTCAAGTGGAACGGCGAAGCCCACGCCTGGTAGGAGAGAAGCAATGGCGTTCACCGGCCCGATCGAAGACCGCATCGCGATCCGCGAACTGATGGACACCCACGCCCACGGGGTGATGACCAAGGACCCCGCGATCTGGAGCACGATCTGGGCCGACGACGCCTCGTGGTCGCTGCTCGACTACCCCGACCTCGGCGATTTCGAGGGCAAGGAGACGATCGTTTCGGGCTGGATCGAATCGATGAAGCATTACGGGCTCGACAATTGCACCCGGCCGATGGTCTATTTCATGCAGCCCGGGGCGATCGCGGTGGAGGGCGACCGCGCCAGCGCCGTCGCCTATACCATCGAAATCTACGACGACCCCGCCACCGGCCAGCGGGTGCGCGGCACCGGGCGCTATACCGACACGCTGGAAAAGCGCGGCGGCAAATGGCTGTTCACCCGCCGCGAATACGGCATCCTGTTCGAGGAACGGGCCGGCTGATCAGCCTGCCAGCGGCGGCAAGTCGGACACGCTTTCCTCGACAGTGAAACTGCGGATGCGGCTGCGGTCGAACAGCTGCTCCTCGTCGGCAACGATCATGGCCATCACCGCCGGGTCGCCCATCGCGGCAAAGCAGGCGTCGCGCGTTGCTTCGTCGGGAAAGTCGATTTCCAGCACCACGTCGGCATCGCAGGGCTGGTCCTCACCGTCGCTGGGGAACAGGAAGCGGCGGACATAGCGGGTGGCATAGCCGCCCAGCACCTGCTCGCCGATCTTGCGGTGATGCGCCTCGTAATAGGCGATGAAATCGGCCTTGCTCATGTCCGCCTTGCGCTTGAGCAAGGTGATCAGGGTAACGGCCACGCGCTCACATCACCGGCTTGGGCTGGGTCGGATCGTCTTCGAGATACCAGGTCAGCCATTCGTGGAAGAACTGGTTGCCGCGCTCGTTGCGGCCGAAGATCAGTTCGTCCTGCGCCCCGCTTTCAAGCCCGCGCTGGATTTCCAGCCCGATCAGGTAATCCTCGGTGTAGGTCACGTCGCGGAAGAAGGTGATCGCCCCTTCGACCGCAGCGCGGTCTTCATCGTCCTTGATCGGATCGCGCCGCAAGTAATTGAGCACGGTACGGTTCTTGTCCGGCGTCGGCCCCGGGAAGAGCTGCGCGATCTGGGTGATTTCGGGCGCGATGAAGGCCGAAACATTGGGAAACAGGATCCGCACGAAATCGAAGCCGTTGTTCTCCTGGCTGCCCCATTGGTCGCGCGGCACGTCCTTCAGCGCATCGGCGATGGCATGGTGGGGAAAGCCGATCCGCATCGATGCGCCAAAGCCTTCGTAATGCATGCAATTGCTGGGCGTGCGCGGATAGATCGTGTCGGGATGGAGCGAGGCGAAGTGATAGCCTTCGAGATAGCCGTCGAAGGCGATCTTCCAGTTTGCGCCGTGGATCTCGCGGGTGCCGAGCCAGGTCCACGAGCCAAGATCGAGCGCGGCGAAATCCTCCAGATAGCCCTGATAGAACTCATCCAGATCAAGCGGGGCGTCGGGCGTGAGGCAGACGAAGATCATGCCGGCGCGCTCTTCGCAGGGCAGTTCCTTCAGCCCGCGCTGGCTCTTGTCGACCTCGCCGAATTTGCTCGCTTCGGAAATTCCGATCAGCTTGCCGTCCTGGCCATAGGTCCAGGAATGGTACTTGCAGGTGAAACGCGGGCAATTGCCGTGTCCCTCGGCGGCAACCGGTGCGCCGCGGTGCGAGCAGACGTTGAGAAAGGCGCGGACCTTGCCGTACTTGTCGCGGCTGATCAGGACCGGCAGGCCGGTAACATCCATTGCCTTGTAATCGCCGGGGTTCTTCATCTCGGCGGTGAAGGCCAGCATCAGCGGGACGCGCTTGAAAATCAGCTCCATCTCCGCTTCCCACTGGTCGGGATCGACATAGGAGCGGCTCGGCACGGCCATGGTCTTGTCGGTCAGGAACGTCTTCTTGTTCTCGACGTAGTCGACCATGATCTCGGCGACATTGCCGATCTGCTCGTCACGGGTGGTCATGACCTCTCCTTACAATCCGGTTTTGCAACGGACTGCGGCATCTGCCGGCTTCCCGCAAGCTGCGAGAGGTGACAGGTGCCTTGCCTTTTCGCCAGTTGGCGAAAGCCGGCCCGGCGGAGCAGTGACACCCTATGACCCAACGTCAACCGCCGCCGTGGAACTGGCTCGAAACCCCGCCCGCGCACCTGCGCGCCTTTGCCGATGCCGGGGTGTGGGACCGGCGCACGATCGCCGATCAGGCGCTGGCGCTGGCCGCAGCCGATCCCGACTTCGCCGCCTTTGTCGAAGGAGACGCGGTGCTGACCCGGGGGCAGCTGTGGGACGATGCGGAAGCGCTGGCGGTCGCACTCAACGATCGCGGGCTGCGGCCCGGCGATGTCGTGGCCTTCCAGGTGCCCAACTGGCGCGAGGCGGCGGTGATCAACCTGGCTGCGGCGCTGTCGGGGCTGGTGGTCAACCCGATCGTCCCGATCTACCGCGATCATGAAGTGACGCTGATGCTGGGCGACTGCCGCGCCCGCGCGGTCTTCGTTGCCGCCAGCTTCCGCAATTTCGACTTTGCCGCGATGGCCCAGCGCATCCGCCCCGCCCTGCCCGACCTGGCCCATGTGTTCACGGTGCGCGGCAGCGGCGCGGACGATTATGCCGCGCTGCTGGCCGAGGGCCGCGGACGCAGCTTTGCCCGGCCCACGGTCGATCCGCTGGGGGTCAAGCTGGTGCTTTACACCTCGGGCACCACCGGGCGGCCCAAGGGGGTGCTGCACAGCCACGTCACCCTCGCCCATATCTTGCACCGCAGCGCCGAGCACTGGGGCCTGCGCGCCGGCGAGGCGACGCTGATGCCATCGCCGGTTACGCACGTCTCGGGTTATGCCAACGGGCTCGAGGCGCCGCTGGTCTGCGGTACCAGCACGGTGCTGATGGAAAGCTGGGACGCACAGGCGGCGCTGGCGCTGATCGAGCGCCACCAGGCGGTCGGCACGGTTGCGGCGACGCCGTTCCTGGTTGAACTGGCGGCGGCAGCGCGCGCCGCCGGGACCGCGCTGCCCAGCTTCCGCTTCTTCGCCTGCGGCGGGGCGGCGGTTCCGCCCGACCTGATTCCGGCGGCCAATTCGGCCTTCGCCAAGTGTCGCGCGTTCCGCGTGTTCGGCGCGTCCGAAGTACCGCTGGTGAGCTTCGGCTGGCCGCGCGACGAGACGTTGGCCGCGACCACCGACGGCGAAGTGACCGACTACGCGGTGCGGATCGTCGATCACGACGACAACGACCTGCCAGCCGGCCTGGAGGGCGAAATCCTTGCCCGCGGCCCGGCGATGCTGCTGGGCTATGCAGACCAGGCGCAGAGCGCCGAGGCGATCACTCGCGACGGCTATTTCCGCACCGGCGACCTGGGCGTGCTCGACGCCAGGGGGGCGATCACCATCACCGGACGCAAGAAGGACCTGATCATCCGCGGCGGCGAGAACATCTCGGCCAAGGAAATCGAGGACGTGCTTCACACCCATCCTGCGGTGACCGAGGCGAGCGTAGTGGCGATGCCGCACGAACGGCTGGGCGAAGGGGTCTGCGCCTATGTCATCGCCCGCGAAGAGGTGACCGCCGCCGCGCTGGCCGCCCATGTCGCGGCAAGCGGGCTGGCCAAGCAGAAAATCCCCGAGCGCTTCGAATTCGTCGCCGACTTGCCCCGCACCGCCTCGGGCAAGGTCCGCAAGGACCTGCTCCGCGCGGCGATCCGGGAAAAGCTCGAAGTGTAAGCCGCGTCAGAGCGTCGCGGCGACCCCGATCAGCACGCACGACAGCGACAGCAGCCCGAGCCGCGGCCACGAGGCCTGTTCGCCCAGCACCGTCACCGCCACCACGATCGTCGCCAGCGGGACCAGTGCCGCCAGGATCGGCATGACCAGCGACAGCGCCATGCCCTGGCGGATCGTTTCGGCCAGGACGTAGAACGACACCGCATAGACCGCGATGCAGGCCAGGCTCCAGCCGAGCAGGCGGAAGCCGTCGGTCTTGACCAGCAAGGTCGATCCGACGACCTGGGTGACGATGACCAGCGCGACCATCAGGACCGCGCGCAAAGGTATCTGTGCCAGCATGTTCAATTCCCTTCCATGGCCTTGGCGACGGCCGCGTCGATTTCGTCCTTGCGCGGGTTGCGCCGCAGCGTCAGCCCGCCGTTGACCTGCAGGTTCTCGCCGGTCATGAAACATTCGTCGCTGGCCAGAAAAACCGCCGCCGCGGCGACATCGTCCGACGTGCCATAGCGGCCAAGCGGATAGCCCGAGAGGAAGCTGTCCATCAGCCCCGGCACCTGCTGCGCGTCGGCGGTCATCGGGGTTTCGGTGACCCCCGGCGACAGCGAATTGGCGCGGATTCCCTCGCTCCCGAACTCGTTGGCGACGCAGCGGATGACGTGATCGGTGCCGGCCTTGGTCCCCATGTAGGCAGCGTGATCGTGGAACATGATCGAGGCGGTGGCCGAGCTGATCTGGATGATCGAGCCGCCCTGCCCGCCGGCGCCGGTCGCCATCTTGCCGATCATCGCCTGATAGAAGTGGTAGGGGCCGATGAACTGCAGTGCGGTCATGTCGAGCAGTTCCTGGTGACTTGTCTCAAGGAAGGGCTTGAGCAGGCCCCACCCGGTGGCATTGACCGCGACGTCGATCCCGCCAAGCTGCTGTGCCGCGCTATCGGCCAGCGCCCTGACGCTGCCCTCGTCGGTGATGTCGCAGGCGGCCCAGGCGCAGCCGGTGTCCTTGGCGAAGGCTTCGAGCACCTCAGCCTTGCGCCCCGCAACCAGAACCCTGGCGCCTTCGGCAAGAAAGCGCCGGGCAATGTGCTGACCCATGTTGTCGGCGCTGCTCGCGCCAAGGATTACGGCGCGCTTGCCTGCGAGGCGTCCCATCTGCATCTCTCCCGATCATTGCACAACTGCTAGCACTGCCCAGGGGGCCGCTACGCCTGTTTAAAAAAGCAGTGGCCGCGCGCCGGCGCATCCCACACAGTCCGGATAAACCGACAACACTTGAGAGGAACGCGCGATGGATCTGGGACTGGGCGGGCTGAAAGCCATTCTGGTAGGCGCCAACGGCGGCATCGGCCGCAAGGTTGCCCACGCCCTCGCGGCGGAGGGCTGCCACGTCGCGGTCTGCGGCCGGACCCAGGACAAGGTCGACAAGATCGCCGGCGAACTGGCCGGCAGCGGCGTCACCGTCCATGCCGAAGCGCTCGACGTTACCGACGCCGCCGCGGTTCCGGCCTTCGTCGACCGCGCCGCGGCCTCGCTCGGCGGGTGCGACATCTTCATCAGCTTTACCTCGGCCAACCTGGGCGAGGACAGCGACGCCGGCTGGGAAGCGGTAATGAACGCCGACATCCTGCCGATGCGCCGCGGGATCGCCGCCGCCAAACCCTATCTGCTCAAGTCCGATGCCGGTTCGATCATCTGCATGAGCTCGACCGGCGCGGTCGAGGAGTTCATGGGGGTCCAGCCCTACAACGCGCTTAAGGCCGCGGTGATGGTCTATGCCGCCGGACTGGCGCAGAGCCTTGCTGCCGAAGGGGTGCGGGTCAACTGCATCACCCCCGGCCCGGTGATGACCGAGGACGGCCCGTGGGCCTACATCAAGGACAACATGAAAGAGTTCTACGACGGGATCATGGCGCAGATCCCGATGGGCCGGATGACCACCGGCGAGGAACTGGCCAGGACCATCGCCTTCGTCGCCTCGCCCGCGTGCAAGGCGATGACCGGGGCCAACATCGTGGTCGATGGCGGCTTTACCAAGCGGGTCCAGTTCTGATGGCAGGCCCGCTTGGCATCCAGGGCGTTCACCACATCGGCGTTTCGGTGCCCGACATCGCCAAGGCCCGCCAGTTCTACATCGACTTGCTCGGCGCGGTCGAAGAAGTCGCGCCGCTGGAATGGAGCGGCAATCCGTTCATCGACGAGATCGTCGGGCTGAAGGGCAGCGCCGCCAACCAGTTCCTCTGCCGGCTGGGCAACACCCACATCGAGGTGTTCGAGTATCACAGCCCGCGCTCGGCCCCGCAGGACCCGGACCGCGGCGTCAACAATTTCGGCTACACCCATTTCGCGCTGCAGGTGGATGACATCGCGGCATGCTGCGAACGGCTCAAGGCAGCGGGAATCCGGCTCCACGCCGAACCCGCGCTCGAGACGATCACCACCCATCCCGACGGCAGCAAGGCCGGCTATGCCGCAACCTATTGCCGCGACTGGTTCGGCAACGTGTTCGAGATCCTGGAAATCCATGCCTGTGAGGACATGACCCGGATCTGAGGCTTTGGCCGGCCCCGCAAAAACCGGCTGAATTGCCGGTTTCCTAGCACAAGTGAGAGGGAAACCGGCGGATTTGCTTGACCTCGATCAAGAATCCGACGGCAGAATGTGAGACTGCTAGCCTCCATAAACCGGAGGGATGCGTCATGGCCGATGCCGATACAACCGAGCTGCTCAAGCGTTCGCGCTGCCCGGGACCGGGCTGGGAAGACATCCTTGCCGGCGACGACATCGCCCCGCCCGCCTTCGTCGCCCGCGACCAGTACCACTATCTCGGTTCGGAACCGCTCGACGCCGCGCGCTATTACGATCCGGCCTTCTTCCGGCGCGAGATCGAGCAGATGTGGCCCAACGTGTGGCAGTTCGCGGCGCGCGAGGAAGACCTGCCCGAGCCGGGCGACTACGTCACGTACGACAACGCAGGTCGCTCATACCTGATCGTGCGCCAGGACGACGGCGCGGTCCGGGCCTTTCACAACGTCTGCCTGCACCGCGGGCGCAAGCTCAAGACCGACAGTGGCAGCGCGCAGCAGTTCGTCTGCCCGTTCCACGGCTTTGCCTGGAACACCGACGGATCGCTGCGCACCATTCCGTGCCGCTGGGACTTCGGTCACCTCAGCGACGAAAAGATGCAACTGCCCGAGGCTAGCCTGGCCCAGTGGGGCGGCTACATCTTCGTCCGCGAAAGCCCCGAGGGGCCGAGCATCGAGGAGTTCCTCGCCCCGCTGCCCGAGTACTTCAAGCGCTGGAAGCACGAGGAGTGCGTCACCGTCGCCTGGGTCGGCAAGGTGGTCGATGCCAACTGGAAGATCACCATGGAAGCCTTCATGGAAAGCTACCATGCCTATGCCACGCATCCCCAGCTGATGCCCTTCACCGGCGATGCCAACGCCGCCTATCACGTGCTGGGCGAGCACGTGAACGTCAACTACACCCCGTTCGGGGTGGTTTCGCCGCACCTTCAGGACAGCCACGCCCTGCCCGAACAGTGGATCGTCGACGAGTTCCGCAAGTACAACGGCCGTTCCGCCGACAATTACGATCCGGCCAAGGACAACTACAACGTCGACGTTCCCGAAGGACTGACCGCCCGTCAGGCGCTGGGCGCGGCCTTGCGCAAGACTTCGGCGCAGATGTTCGGCGGGGACTACAGCGGGGTGTCCGAGGCCGAGCTGCTCGACGCCTTCGTCTACAACGTCTTCCCCAATTTCGCGCCGTGGGGCGGGTTCATGCCCAATATCGTTTACCGCTGGCGGCCCTGGCCCGACCAGGACCGCTGCCTGATGGAAGTGCGGGTGATCGCCCGCGTTCCCGAGGGCCAGCCGCGCCCGCACGGGGTGCCGCTGCACCTGCTGGGGGCAGACGAGTGCTGGGCCGACGCCCCCGAACTGGGCGTGCTCGGCGGTGTGGTCGATCAGGACATGGAAAACATGGAACTGTGCCACGAAGGGCTGAAATGCTCGAAGAACCAGGCGGTCGAGCTGGGCGACTATCAGGAGGTGCGGGTCCGCCACTTCCACCAGACACTCGATCGCTATCTCGAGCGCGAGCAAGGAGACCGCGCGTGAGCGACCTGATCGAAAAGTACGGCGACGCCGCCGAGCAGCTGCTGCGCTACGTCGAGACCCGGACCACCGACCAGGCCCCCGACGTGATGCGGGTGCCGGTTGCGGACTACCTCAGCCCGGAGCGCTGGCAGCAGGAGATGGACAGGATCTTCCTGCGCCTGCCGCTGATGCTGGCGCTGACCATCGAATTGCCCAAGGTCAACGACTACAAGGCGATGAGCGTGCTGGGCAAACCGGTGCTGATCACCCGGGCCAAGGACGGCAAGGCGCGCGCCTTCCTCAACGTGTGCAAGCACCGGGCGATGCACATGGTCGGCGAAGGCAGCGGCAACTGCGCGCGCTTTGCCTGCCCCTATCACGGCTGGACCTATGCCAACGACGGCAAGCTGATCGGGATCGCCGAGGCCTCGACCTTCGGTGCGGTCGACCGCGGCACGCTGGGCCTGACCGAACTGCCCTGCGACGAGGCGGCAGGGATGATCTTCGTCATCCTTACCCCCGGCCTGCCGATCGACGCGCGGGTCTGGATGGACGGGATGTATGAGGACTTCGCCGCACTGAAGCTCGACACCTGGTACTTTCACAAAGCCCGGCCGATGGACGGGGCGAACTGGAAAGTGGCCTATGACGGCTACCTCGAAGGTTACCATTTCCAGGCCGCGCACACCAACACCGTGGCGACCCGCACCCCGTCCAACCGCGCGACTTACGAAGGCTTCGGTCCGCACATCCGGCTGGGGTTCCCGCAGAACTCGATCACCCGGCTGAAGGACCTGCCGCGCGCCGAATGGGGCCGGCAGGAAAACAACGGCTTCGATTTCGTGCGGATGCTGTTTCCCAACTTCAGCTTCTTCCTGGCGCCCGAAATGTGCCAGTTCGCCCAGCTGTTCCCCGGGCCGACGCCCGACCGCAACACCACCGTGCTCAACTACATCTTCCCGAAGAAGCCCGAGAGCGAGGCGGAAATGCAGGCGCTCGATGCGATGTGCGATTTCTTCTATAACGTCGTGCTCGAAGAGGATTATTTCCTCGGGCTCAAGGTTCAGAACGGGCTCGAATCCGGGGCGATGAGCCACCAGTTGTTCGGGCGCAACGAGCCGGGCAACCAGTTCTTTCACAAGTGGCTGGCGCACTACCTCGACGAGAGCGGCGAGACTCCCGCCCCGGTGATGAAAGGCTGAACCTCAGGCGATCTGCAACACCAGTTTGCCGGTGTTGGCCCCGCTGAACAGCCGCATGAACACCTCGTAGGCGTTCTCCAGCCCGAACTGGACGTCCTCGTCGATCCGCAGCCGTCCCTCGGCCATCCACTGCGCCATGACCGGCGCGGCCGCGGCGAAGCGCGGGG
>JBJTLX010000286.1:0-8202 GCA_046063245.1 Novosphingobium sp. | reverse complement strand
CACGGCCATGGATCCGGTTCAGGGGATGGGCCCCGGCACCGGCAACTGGGGCCTGCTTGAGGCTGAGGACGAGGCGGTTGCCGCCGCCCTGATCGCCACGGCGGAGGACTGGCTGCGCGGCAAGGGGATGACCCGGGTGCTCGCTCCGCTGTCGATGTCGGTCTGGGAAGAACCGGGACAGCTGACCAAGGGCTTCGACCATCCGCCCACGGTAATGATGGGCCACCAGCCCGAACGCTATCAGCGCTATATCGAGGCGCTGGCCTATACCCCGGCCAAGCTGCTCAAGACCTATGAGCTTGACATCACCCATCCCTTCCCCCCGCTGATCGAGCGGATCGTCCAGTCGGGCGAGAAGAACGCCAAGATCCACATCCGCAATGTCGACAAGAGCCGCTTCGACGAGGAAGCGGCGCTGATCCTGCACATCCGCAACGATGCCTGGTCGGACAACTGGGGCTTCGTCCCCTTCACCGACCGCGAGATTGCCTATGCCGGCAAGAAGTTCAAACCGATCGTCCGTGAAGATCTGATCATGATTGCCGAATACGAAGGCCAGCCGGTGGCCTTCATGATGACCCTGCCCGACCTCAACGAAGTGCTGAAGCCGATGCAGGGCAAGCTGTTCCCGTTCAACTGGATCAAGCTGCTCAGCTGGCTGCGCAGGCCCAAGGTGCGCACCATGCGGGTGCCGCTGATGGGGGTGGTCAAGCAGTACCAGTCGAGCCGGCTGGCCAGCCAGCTGGCCTTCATGATGATCGAGTTCATCCGCCGCAACGCGGTCAGCCGCTATGGCGCGACGCGCGGCGAGATCGGCTGGATCCTGGACGACAACCAGGGGATGAACGCAATCGCCGTGGCAATCGACAGCCACGTCAACAAGGAATACACGATCTACGAGAAGGCCCTGTAAGACCGCCTTCCGGCCCGTTCGGCGTTAGCGCCCCGGTGCCAATCAAGGAATCGAGACCGCTTCGCCATGGAACAGCATGACCACAATGCCGAAGGCGCGGTTCCCGATCGCGGCGCACAGCAGGTGCGGATGCTGTCGGCGATCGTGCTGCTGCTGGGCATCGGGGTGCTGCTGGCGCTGCCCTTCGTGCTGTCGATCGGCGCGGTGGTGTTCATGCCGCTGACCGCGGCGCTGATCCTGTCGATCCTGATTTCCCCGCTGGCCGACCAGCTGGCCAGGCTCGGCCTGCCCAATTCGCTGGCCTCGTTCCTGGCGCTGACCCTGGCCTTGCTGATTTTCGGGGTGCTGCTCTCGGCAATCATGCAGCCGCTGATCGATACCTTCAGCCAGCTGCCATCGATGACTCAAAAGGTGGCGCAGCGGATGTCGCAACTGCGCGGCAACCTGGGCTGGCTCAACGACATCAACACCTCGCTCGACCGGCTGGCCGGTCACAACAAGGCGCGCGAAGTGGTGCTGGCCGGGCCCAACGTGGTCGAACAGTTCGTCTTTGCGACCCCGGCCGTGGTGATCGAACTGATCGTCACCGTGCTGATGAGCTTCTTCATGATCGAATCGCGGGTGCGGATGCGCGAGCGGTTGCTGCAGGACCGGGTCCACGGTTTTGCCGGGCTCAAGGCGGCGCGGGTGCTGCGCGAGGTGCAGGACCTGGTCGCGTCGTACATGGCCACCGTCGGCCTGATCAATCTGGGGGTCGGGGCGATCGTGACACTCGGCGCTTCGCTGCTGGGGATGGAGGCCCCGCTGATGTGGGGCGGGCTGGCGGCGATGCTCAACTTCCTGCCCTATGTCGGTCCGCTGGGCATGGCCATCCTGCTTGGCCTGTTCGGGCTGGGGACGGCGCAGAACATGTTCGAAGGTCTGCTGCCCCCGGCGCTCTACCTGGGGCTCCACGCGGTCGAGGCCAACCTGGTCACCCCCGCCGTGCTCGGTCGCCGATTTACCCTGAATCCGGTGCTGATCCTGGCCGCGATCAGTTTCTTCTACTGGATCTGGGGCGTGGTCGGGGCGCTGCTGGCGATGCCGATGCTGCTGGTGCTGACCGCGCTGTTCCACCACGTCGGGCGGCCCAACCTGATCGGCTTCGTCTTTGGCGAACCGCTGTTTCCCGAAAGCGAGCCCGAAGCCGCCTAGTCGGCCTGGTGGCGCCGGTCCACCGCCGCGGTCACCGCAACGTCGGCGGTGACATTGCCCAGCGTGCGCATGATGTCGGGCAGCACCTCGACCGCGACCAGTAGCGCCAGCGGGCCGACCGGGACGCCCATCGCCAGCGCAATCGGCCCGACCGAGACGACGAAGCTGAGCGTGCCGGGCAGCGACACCGAGCTGAGCGAGACAAGGAAGGCGACCAGCACCCCCGCGCCCAGCGCCAGCGGCGACAGCGGCGTGCCGGTCAGGTAGGCGACATAGACCGCGACGGCCATGTTCATCGCCGGGCTGGTCGCGCGGAAGATCGCCACGGCCAGCGGCAGGACGAAATCGGCGGTCGATTCGCGCACCCCCAGCCGCCGCGTCGCCGCCAGCATCGCGGGCAGGCTGGCCAGCGAGGACTGGGTCGAGATTGCCACGGCGTGGACCGGCAGCATCGCCCGGGCAAAGCCACCGAGCGGCTGCCCGCCCAGGGTGATCGCCACGACATAGGCGCCGAGCAGCACGACGGTACCCGCCGCAACCACGATCAGGATGTAATGCGCCAGCGCGGCGATCGCGTCGGACCCGCTTGCCGCCGCCAGCGTGATCGCCAGACCGAAGACCCCGACCGGCGCCAGCATCAGCACCCAGCCGACCACCACCATCATTGCCGAGGCCAGCCCTTCGAACAGCAAGCCCAACTGGCGCCGCGGCGCTGCGGCAATCCGCGTCGCCGCGACCGCAAATACCGAGACGAACAGCACCACCGGCAGCATCGCCCCGGTCGACGCGGCGGCGAAGATGTTGTCGGGCATCATCGCCAGCAGGATTTCCGAGAAGCCCGGCAATTTGCCGGCTTCCGCCGCTCCGCCGCTGAGCGCGGCCGCGGCGCGGGCGGGAATCGGAAACGCGGTCAGCAGCGCCGGCACCAGCAGCGCCGACATCGTCCCCGCAGCGAGCAGGACCACGCAGAACAGCGTCACCGCGCGCCGCGCCAGCCGCCCGCCGCCAGCCGCGGCCAAGGTTTGCGAGATGCCGGTATAGACCAGCCCGATCACCAGCGGGACGATCGTCAGTTGCAAGGCGCGCAGCCACAGCTCGCCAGCGGGCTTGGCAAAGCGCAGCAATGCATCGAGCGTGGGCGTGCCGGCGAGAAGGACCCCGACCGCAAAACCCAGCACCAGCCCGGCAAAGGTCAGCCCCGCCGGAACCCGGATTTCCGGAAATTGGGCGGCTTCGGAAGTGTCGCTCATCGATCTTGGCTCCCCGGCGCAAAGTGTTATCGCGGCGTGACTTTAGCGGCGCGGCGCGACATAGCAATTTTTCACAAACCGGTGCATTGGGCAGGGGCATGGGACGCAACTATTTCGGAACCGACGGGATTCGCGGACTGACCAACGCCGGGGTGATGACCGCGGCGACGGCGATGAAGGTCGGCCAGGCGGCGGGCACCCGCTTTCTGCGCGGCAGCCACCGCCACCGCGTGGTGATCGGCAAGGACACCCGCCTGTCGGGCTACATGATCGAGAACGCGCTGGTCGCGGGCTTCACCAGCGTCGGGATGGACGTGGTGCTGACCGGGCCGCTGCCGACACCGGCAATCGCCATGCTGACCCGCGAACTGCGCGCCGACGTGGGCGTGATGATCTCGGCCAGCCACAACCCGTATGAGGACAACGGGATCAAGCTGTTCGGCCCCGACGGGTTCAAGCTGTCCGATGCCGACGAACTGGCGATCGAGGCGATGCTCGACCAGGATCTGGCGCTGGCCCCGGCGGCGCAGATCGGCCGGGCGCGGCGGATCGAGGACGCCCGCGGCCGCTATATCCACGCGGTCAAGAGCGCGCTGCCCGACGACGTCCGGCTCGACGGGCTCAAGATCGTGGTCGATTGCGCCAACGGCGCGGCCTATCAGGTCGCCCCTTCGGCGATGTGGGAACTGGGCGCCGAGGTGATTGCCATCGGCGTCCAGCCCAACGGCACCAACATCAACGACAAGTGCGGCTCGACTCACCTCGATCTGATCAAGGAAACCGTGGTCGCCAGCGGGGCCGACATCGGCATTGCACTGGACGGCGATGCCGACCGGCTGATCGTGGTCGACGAGACCGGGCGGACCGTCGATGGCGATCAGATCATGGCGCTGATCGGCACGCAATTGGCGGCGCGCGGGGAACTGCGCGGCGGCGGCGTGGTGGCGACGGTGATGTCGAACCTGGGGCTGGAGCGCTATCTGGTCGGACAGGGCCTGACGCTGGAGCGTGCCAAGGTCGGCGATCGCTATGTCCTCGAAAAGATGAAGGCCGGCGGCTTCAACCTTGGCGGCGAACAGTCGGGTCACATGATCCTGCTCGATCACGGCACCACCGGCGATGGCACCGTGGCGGCGCTGCAGGTGCTGGCGGCGCTGGTCCAGTCGGGCAAGAAGGCCAGCGAACTGCTCCACCTGTTCGATCCGGTACCGCAATTGCTCAAGAACGTGCGTTTCGCCGGGGGCAAGCCGTTGGAGAATGACCGGGTCAAGGCGATCATTGCCGATGCCGAGGTACAGCTGGCCGGCAAGGGCCGCCTGGTGATCCGCCCTTCGGGCACCGAACCGGTGATCCGCGTCATGGCCGAAGGCGACGACGCGGCCGAAGTCGAAGCGGTGGTCGATGCAATCTGCGCAGCGGTCAAGGAGGCAGCGGCATGAGCCTGGAAATGCGCCCCGATTGCGAACGCTGCGGCGCGGACCTGCGCGCCGACCTGCCCGGCGCCTTCATCTGCAGCTTCGAGTGCACCTTTTGTACCGACTGCGCCGACGCACTGGACGAACGCTGCCCCAATTGCGGGGGTGAGCTGCTCGACCGTCCGACCCGGGCCGCGCACCTCCACGCCAAACATCCGCCCAGCACGGTGCGGAAGTTCAAGGGCTGATGCCCCCGCCGCGAATCCTTTCCATCGCCGGTTCGGACAGTTCGGGCGGCGCCGGGATCCAGGCCGACATCAAGACCATTACCATGCTGGGCGGCTATGCGATGACCGCGATCACCGCGATCACCGCGCAGAATACGCTGGGGGTAAGCGCGGTCGAAGTGCTGACGCCGGACTTGGTCGCCGCGCAGATCGACGCCTGTCTGTCCGACATCGGGGTCGATGCGGTCAAGATCGGGATGCTCGGCTCGCCCGCGATCGCCGCCGTTGTGGCCGATCGGCTCGAGCGGCTGGACGCGCCGGTGGTGTTCGATCCGGTGATGATCGCGACCAGCGGCGCGGCGCTGGCCGATGCGGCGACGATTGCCGGGTTCGAGCGGCTGATGCGCTTTGCCGCTGTGACCACCCCCAATGTCGCGGAGCTGGCTGCGCTGGGCGGGCACGCGGGCATGGCGGCGCGCGGCGTGGCCTATCTTGCCAAGGGCGGCGATGCCGAAGGGGAGCGGATCGAGGACGTGCTGTGCCTGCCGGGCCAACCGCCGCATGTCATGGCCGGGACCCGCATCCACACACCGCACCCCCACGGCACCGGCTGCACCCTGTCTTCGGCGATCGCCACCTATCTCGGCAAGGGCCTGCCCTTGCCCGAGGCGGTCGACCGGGCGCGGCTGTTCGTCAGGTCGGCTTTGCGCGCCGCGCCGGGGTTTGGCGCGGGGCACGGGCCGTTGGGGCACGCGGCGGCACGCGGCTGACCTTGGCGTCGAGCGCGTAGAAATCGCAGATGATCTTCCAGCCCTCTTCGGCGGTTTCGACCCAGTGGAACAGGTCGAGGTCGGCGGCGTTGATCACGCCTTCCTCGGCCATCGCCTCGAAGTTGAGCACCCGGTTCCAGAATTCGCGGCCGAACAGCAGGATCGGGATCGGGCGCATCTTGCCGGTCTGGACCAGGGTCAAGAGCTCCATGAATTCGTCGAGTGTGCCGAACCCGCCCGGGAACACCGCCACCGCCTTGGCGCGCAGCAGGAAGTGCATCTTGCGCAGCGCAAAATAGTGGAACTGGAAGGCCAGGTGCGGGGTGACATAGTTGTTGGGTGCCTGCTCGTGCGGCAGGACGATGTTGAGCCCGATCGTCTCGGCCCCGGCCTCGACCGCGCCGCGGTTGGCCGCCTCCATGATCGAGGGTCCCCCGCCCGAGCAGACCACGAACTGGCGCATGCCCTGGTCGACGATCTTCTTGCTCGAGGCGATGTGGGCGAGCTGGCGCGCTTCCTCGTAATATTTCGAATTGGCCACCAGCCGTTCGACCACCGCCTTGCGTTCGGGCGTGGTGGCAGATTTCAGCGCCTCGTCTGCCATCTCGGGCGAGGGAATCCGCGCCGAGCCATAGCAGACCAGGGTCGAGCCGATCCCGGCTTCTTCCAGCAGCATCTCGCACTTGAGCAGCTCGAGCTGGAAGCGAACCGGGCGCAGTTCCTCGCGCAGCAGGAAATCGGTGTCGCGGAAGGCCAGCCGATAGGCCGGATCGCGGGTCTGCGGGGTGGAATGCGAGTGCGATTCGACGAAGCTGGCTTCCTGCTCCGCCTTGTAGAAGCGGCGGCGCTGCAAGCGCTTGCCGTTGGTGTCCGAGGTGTCTTTTGCCATTGCGCCCTGATCGCCGGATTGCCGGCGCGTGTCAAAGCGCGATTGGCGCGTCACGCATTGCCGGCGGTGCGATGGAAGGATGGATGCCCGACAAGGACTCGAACCTTGATTGACGGAGTCAGAGTCCGCTCTCTTACCATTAGAGGATCGGGCAATCAGGCGCGTTCCTCTAAGACCGGGGGCGCGGCAGGTCAACCCCGTGCGAATGGCACTTTGATACCCAAGCCTTGCCCCCCGGCATCGCCGTCGCTACCATCGCTTTCAGGTACCCGTCACACCTGGCGGGATAACGATAACAGAGTGCAGCAATCATGGCGGAGAACCATCCGCCGGCCATGCGCGAGGAGAACGACGACCGGCCTGACGATGCCACCGACGGACGCAAGCCTGCGACCGACGATTCGCCAGCCGCCAGTTCCCCTCCCCGCCCGGGCGGCCAGACTACCGATCCGATCCCGCGCCCCGGCGCGCAGTGGGGCACATTGCCGTTCCACCGCCAGGCCTTTGCCGCGATCGACCTTGGCACCAACAATTGCCGCTTGCTGATCGCCCGCCCGCAGGGTGAAAACTTCGTCGTGATCGATGCCTTCAGCCGCGTCGTGCGGCTGGGCGAAGGGCTGGCCCAGTCGGGCCGGCTGAGCGACACGGCGATGGACCGCGCGCTTGGCGCGCTGACGGTCTGCGCCGACAAGCTGCGCCGCCGCAACGTCTACCTGGCCCGTTCGGTCGCGACCGAAGCCTGCCGCCGCGCCGCCAATGGCGAGGCATTCATCGAACGCGTCCGCAACGAAACCGGGATCGCGCTCGACATCATCAGCGCCAAGGAAGAGGCGCGGCTGGCGGTGCTGGGCTGCCACCTGCTGCTCGAACAGGGCGAAGGCCCGGCGATGATCTTCGACATCGGCGGCGGATCGACCGAAATGGTCCTGGTCGAAAGCATGCGCGGCGAGATCCCGAGGATCCACGACTGGCAAAGCGTGCCGTGGGGCGTGGTTTCGCTGACCGAGACCTGCGGCGACGAGCCCGACGACGATGCCGGGCGCGCCGCGCGCTATGCCAAAATGCGCGAACTGGTGCGCGACAGCCTGGCCCCGTTCACCGTGCGGGTGTGGGACCGGCTGCAGGCCGAGCAGGAAAAGCAGACCCCGCTGCGCCTGCTGGGGACCAGCGGCACCGTGACCACGCTGGCCAGCGTCCACCTAGACCTGCCGCAATACGATCGCCGCGCGGTCGACGGGCTGATCGTCCCGGCCGAATCGATGCGCGGGATCGCGGCGCGGCTTTCGGGGATGAGCCCGGCGCTGCGCCGGACCCAGCCGTGCATCGGGCGCGAACGCTCCGACCTGGTCGTGGCGGGCTGCGCGATCCTTGAGACGATCCTCGACATCTGGCCGGCCGACCGCCTGGGCGTGGCCGACCGCGGCATCCGCGAAGGGATCCTGCGCAGCCTGATGGCGGCCGGCGGGGCCGCAGAGAAGAGCCGCGCGGCGCTGCGCGAAGCGCGCCGGAATGCACGGGCATGAGGGATCATGATTGCATGAACC
>JBJTLX010000024.1:0-5863 GCA_046063245.1 Novosphingobium sp. | reverse complement strand
CATCGCCAACGAGGCGCGGATGGGCAAGATTGCCGCGCTGTACCATTCTGCCGATGCCAGTGCCGATGGCGCGCGCAAGCTGGACCAGGCCTGGCGCGTGGGGCTGGACGAAGAAGGCTCTGGCCTTGTTGGAAATCGCCTGCCACTGGACCGGGATGCCCTGTCTGTGGCATTGGGCCGCGACAATGTTGTCCACCTGGCACTGGCCGATGCGGCTTCGGCCCGGCGGGTGCAGGCTCCCCTTGGCCGGTTGCAGGCCTTTCTCGGGGTGGAATTGCGGCCGTGAATGATGGTGCTGGCTTGGCCGGGGATGGATCCCCGCACGACCCGGCGCCCGTTAAGTGAAGTACCCGCGCAGCTGCGCGCAAAGATGATTTGAAGGACTGTTGAAGGCGTATGAGCGATAACGATGAAACCCCGCAGCGCGAACGCAAGCCCCTTGGGCTGAAGCGGTCGCTTGACGGGGGCCAGGTCCAGCAGACCTTCAGTCACGGCCGCACCAACAAGGTGGTGGTCGAGGTCAAGCGTCGCAAGCTGATCGGCAAGCCCGGTGCGCCCGAAGTGGCGGCGCCTCCGCCTCCACCTCCGCCGCCCGCCCCGGTTGCCGCCGCGCCCAAACCGGCCCCGCCCAAGCCCGCTTCTGCCAGCGAAACCCCGCAAGAGCGTGTCGCCCGGCTTCAGCGCGAGGCCGAGGAAGCACGGCTGACTGTGCTGGCCGAACAGACCGAACGCGAGAGCGAGGAACGCGCCCGCGCGATCGAAGACGAGCGCCGCCGCGCCGAAGACAACCGCAAGGCCGAAGCCGAAGCCGCGGCTGCCCCGGTCGAAGCCCCGGCCCCCGCGGCCGAGCCCGAGGCCGAAGAGAGCGCCGAGCAAGACAGCGCCGCGGTCGCCCCGGCACCGCGCCGCTTTACGCCCGTGGCCGCGCCCAAGCGGCCCGAACCCGCCGCCGCGCCCAAGAAGCCCGCCCATCCGCGCGACAAGAGCGGCGGCGATCAGCGCCGCCACGCCGGCAAGCTGACTGTCAGCCGCGCGCTCAACGAGGACGAAGGCGCCCGCGCCCGTTCGCTCGCCGCGCTTAAGCGCGCCCGCGAAAAGGAAAAGCGCGCGCACTTTGCCGGGCAGAGCCAGCCGCGCGAAAAGCAGGTCCGCGATGTGATCGTGCCCGAAGCGATCACGGTGCAGGAACTGGCCAATCGCATGGCCGAAAAGGGCGCCGACCTGGTCAAGGCGCTGTTCAAGATGGGGATGATGGTCACCGTCAACCAGACGATCGACCAGGATACTGCCGAACTGCTGGTCGAGGAATTCGGCCACAACATCAACCGCGTCTCGGAAAGCGATGTCGACATCGACACCGCCGAGGACGTCGATGCACCTGAAACGCTGCAGACCCGGCCGCCGGTGGTGACCATCATGGGTCACGTCGACCACGGCAAGACCAGCCTGCTCGATGCGCTGCGCGGCACCGATGTGGTGCGCGGCGAAGCCGGCGGGATCACCCAGCATATCGGCGCTTACCAGATCAAGACCAAGGGCGGCGAGCTGATCACCTTCCTCGATACCCCGGGCCACGAAGCCTTCACCGAAATGCGCCAGCGCGGCGCCAACGTGACCGACATCGTGATCCTGGTGGTGGCCGGCGACGACGGGCTGATGCCGCAGACGATCGAGGCGATCAACCACACCAAGGCGGCCGGCGTGCCGATGATCGTGGCGATCACCAAGGCCGACAAGCCCGAGTTCACCCCGCAGAAGATCCGCGAGCGCCTGCTCGAGCACGAGATCATCGTCGAGGCGATGTCGGGCGAGGTCCAGGACGTCGAAGTCTCGGCCAAGACCGGCGCGGGGCTCGATGAGCTGATCGAGAAGATCCTGCTCCAGGCCGAACTGATGGAACTGAAGGCCAACCCCGACCGCGCCGCCGACGCGACCGTGATCGAGGCCAAGCTCGACAAGGGCAAGGGCCCGCTGGCCACGGTGCTGATCAATCGTGGCACGCTGAAAGTCGGCGACATCCTGGTCGTCGGTACCCATTCGGGCCGCGTCCGCGCGATGCTCGACGACAAGGGCCGCCAGGTGAAGCTGGCGCCGCCCTCGCTCCCGGTCGAAGTGCTGGGGATCGGCGGGGTGCCGATGGCCGGCGACGCGCTGACCGTGGTCGACAGCGAAGTGCGCGCCCGCGAAGTGGCCGGCTATCGCCAGGAAAAGGCCACTGCCAAGCGCACCACCACTGCGCCTGCCACGATCGAGAACATGTTCTCGGCGCTCAAGGCCAAGACCGACGTGATCGAATATCCGGTCGTGGTGCGCAGCGACGTCCAGGGCTCGACCGAAGCGATCGTCAACGCGCTCAACAAGCTCTCGAACGACGAAATCAAGGTCAAGGTGCTGCAATCGGGGGTCGGCGCGATCACCGAAAGCGACGTCAGCCTGGCGGCGGCATCGGGGGCGCCGATCATCGGCTTCCACGTCCGCCCCAATGCCAAGGCGCGTGAGCTGATCGAGCGTCAGAAGGTCAAGATGAAGTACTTCGACGTCATCTATCACCTGACCGACGAGATCGCCAAGGAAATGGCGGGAATCTGGGGTCCGGAACGGATCGAACACGTCGTCGGCCGGGCCGAGGTCAAGGAAGTGTTCCCGGCCGGCAAGCGCGACAAGGCGGCGGGTCTGCTGGTGCTCGAAGGCGGGATCAAGAAGGGCCTGTTCGCCCGCCTTACTCGCGACGACGTCATCGTCAGCAAGACCACCATCGCCTCGCTGCGCCGCTTCAAGGACGACGTGCCGGAAGTCCGCGCGGGCCTGGAATGCGGCGTCGTGTTGCAGGACACTAACGACATCAAGCCGGGCGACATGCTCGAAGTGTTCGAGGTGGAAGAGCGCGAACGGACTTTATAAGTAATACTTAAAATTCGTTTGACATTATTTCTCCAATATACTATATGGAGAGTGTAACGAGTTAATCAGAGGGTTGCGGGTTCGAGTCCCGTCATCGGCGCCATTCATGTCGATGTAGCTCAATTGGTTAGAGCATCTGACTGTTTCGGGGCACTCTCGCCAGTCGAGAGTGCCCCTTTTTATGTCCCGCCAGCCCGCCACCCCCGAAACCCGCTCGGTCCGCCTCTTGAAGGTGGGGGAACAGGTGCGCCATGTGATCAGCGAGCTGCTGTCGCGGCAGATGGTCCACGACGAGGTCCTGACCGCTCATGCGGTCAGCGTCACCGAAGTGCGGATGAGTCCCGACCTGCGCCACGCCACGGTCTTCGTGAAGCCGCTACTCGGCCAGGACGAGGAGGTGGTGCTGAAAGCGCTGCGCACCAACACCGCGTTCTTTCAGAAGGAAGTCGCGGGCAAGCTGCGGCTCAAATATGCGGCGAAGATCAAGTTCTTGCCCGACGAGAGCTTCGACGTGGCGGAAAAGATCGAGACCCTGCTGCGCGATCCCAAGGTGCAAAGGGACCTGGGGGACGAGTAAGGTCGGCCTCTCAGTCACCAAACCCGCCCGTCCTGAGCTTGTCGAAGGACCGTCCTTTTCTTGGTGCCTCACTCACAATTGCAAAAAGAACAAGGCAGTCCTTCGACAAGCTCAGGATGGGCGGTTCAAGGCCAGGCTATGCCTATTCGAACGCACCCTCAGTTCGGTACCATCCGGGCGTTGATCGTGATGGTCACGTCCTTGCCGACCAGCCCGGCGTAGCCGTTCATGCCGAACTGGCGGCGGTCGATGGTGGTCTTGGCGACAATCTGCACCGGATCGCGGCCGGTCACTTCGGACGGCGGGGTGGCGAAGGAGACGCTCAGAATTGCGGGGCGGGTGGTGCCGCGCGCGGTCAGTTGGCCGGCGACCTGCGCGGTGCTGGGCCCGGTCATGGTCATGCGCTGGCCCGAGAAGCTGACCGTGGGATGGCGCGCCACGTCGAGGAATTCCGGCCCCTTGAGCTGATCGCCGACCGTGCGGTCCTTGGTCGAGAGCATCCGCGCATCGACAGCAACCTCAAGATCGATCGAACCGAGCTGGCCGGGCGAAAGCACCACCCCGCCGCTCATCCGCGGGAAGGCGGCCGATTTCTTGACGAAACCGAGAACGGTGACCTTGGCGTCGATCGCGCTGCGGCTGCTGTCGAGCTGGTAGCGGTAGGCCGGCGGCGCCGCGCCGATGGCCAGCAAGGGCAGGAAAGCAAGCAGTGCACGCATCAGGCGACCCCCCAGTCAGTGTGTTAACCCAGGATCGCCAAGCATCCTTTCGATATTCCTAACGGCGAGAATTAACGCAGCGCGGCTCGTCGCACACCATGGCGCTGCACCGGGGCTCAGGTGCGCGCGCCGGGCACGGCCGGAATCATCCGGGCATCGATGGTTATCGCCACGTTGCGGCCGACGATGAAGCTGTAGGCGGTCATGCCGAAGGCGCGCCGATCGATCGTGGTGCGGGCGGAAAGCTGGATCGCCTCGCGCCCGGTGGCCTTGGCCGGGGGCTGGCGGAAGGCGACGTCGAGCACGGCGGGGCGGGTGATCCCCCGCGCGGTGATCGATCCTTCGACCTTGGCCGTGACCGGTCCGGTCATGGTCATCCGGCGGCCTTCGAAATGGACGATGGGATAGCGCTCGACATCGAAGAACTTGGGCCCGCGCAAGCGCCCCAGCGTGACCGAATCGCCGGCGGTCAGCGCCCGGGCATCGAGATCGACGTCGAGATCGATCGCATCGAGCCGCCCCGGCTGCAGCGTGATCGCCCCGCTCATCTTCGGAAAATGCGCGGTCTTGCTGGCCAGCCCGAAGAACGCCACTTTGGCGGCCACGTCGCTGCCGGCCTGATCGAGATGATAGTGAAAGGTCGGCTCGGCCGCGCCCAGGCACAACGCCGCCAGCGGCAGGGCAAGCAAGGCCCGCATATCCGATACTCCAGCGCCCCGCATCTTATCGGGCGCAGGTGCGCTTTCGCGGCCGCGCTGTCAATCGCACTGGCCTTTGCCGCCAGACACCCTATCTGATCGCGCGATGGCCAAGCTCTATTTCTACTATGCCAGCATGAACGCGGGCAAATCGACCACGCTGCTGCAGGCCGATTTCAATTACCGCGAGCGCGGCATGGCGACCATGCTGTGGACCGCGGCGCTCGACCACCGCAGCGACGTGCAGGCGATCGAAAGCCGGATCGGGCTGGGGGCGGACGCGCACCGTTATGCCGCCGACACCGACCTGTGGGCGCGGGTCAGCGCCGCGCACAGGGTTGAGCCGCTGGCCTGCGTGCTGGTCGACGAGGCGCAGTTCCTCTCCGAAGCCCAGGTCTGGCAGCTCGCCCGGCTGGCCGACGAAGCCAATATCCCGGTGCTGTGCTATGGCCTGCGCACCGATTTCCAGGGCGAACTGTTTCCCGGATCGAAGGTGCTGCTGGGCATTGCCGACAGCCTGGTCGAGCTCAAGGCGGTGTGCCACTGCGGCCGCAAGTCGACGATGAACCTGCGGGTCGATGCCAGCGGGGCTGCGGTCCAGCACGGCGCGCAGACCGAGATCGGCGGAAACGACCGCTATGTGGCGCTGTGCCGCAAGCATTTTGTGGAGGCGCTGGGTCGATGAGCGAAACTGTACTCAATGCCGCTGCGCTGATCGTGCCGATGGTCTTCGCAATCGTCTTCCACGAGGTCGCGCACGGGCTGTCGGCGAAGTGGCTGGGCGATCCCACAGCGGCCCAGCGAGGGCGGCTTAGCCTCAACCCGATCCGCCATGTCGATCCGGTCGGGACGATTGTGGTGCCGGGTGCCTTGGCGCTCGCCGGTTTGCCGGTGTTTGGATGGGCCAAGCCGGTGCCGGTGATTCCGCAACGGATGCGCAATCCGCGGCTCGGCATGATGCTGTCCGC
>JBJTLX010000285.1:0-3669 GCA_046063245.1 Novosphingobium sp. | reverse complement strand
GCTGCCGATGCAGGTGCTCGATTCGGCGGCGACAGCGGAGGCGCAGCGGCCGGCACCCAAAGCGATCGATCGCCGCTGGTCGGCCGATGCCTGGCTGCTGCTGCGCCGCGGCGGCAACGGCTTCAACCTGCCTGGGTCCGGCCTGCCCGGCGCCAACCTGCCGGTGGGGGCCTACGGTGCGAGCCAGGCCGGAGCGGTGATCCGCTATCGCCTGGCGCCGTCGAGCCCGCAGCGGCCATCGCTCTATCTGCGCGCCACCACCGCACTTCACGCACCCCGCGGCGAGGAACTGGCGGCCGGATTTTCGGCGCGGCCGCTGGCGCGGGTGCCGCTTGCCGCGATGGCCGAAGTCCGCGCGACCCGGACCCTGACCGGGACGATCGTGCGCCCTGCCGCGGCCCTGGTCAGCGAGTTTCCGCCGCTCGACCTGCCGCTGGGGCTGCGCGGCGAGGCCTATGTCCAGGGCGGCTATGTCGGCGGGCGCGGCGCGACCGCCTTCGTCGACGGCCAGGGCCGGCTCGAGCGACGCCTGATGTCCGCCGGGCGCTGGCAGCTGCGCGCCGGGGCGGGGACCTGGGGCGGGGCGCAAAAGGGCGCGAAGCGGCTCGATGTCGGGCCGACCGCCACGCTCGAGATGCCGCTCGGTCCGGTCGGCGGGCGGATCGCGGCCGACTGGCGGTTCCGGGTCGCGGGTAACGCCGCGCCGACCTCGGGACCGGCAATAACGCTTTCCGCCGGATTTTAGCACGCCGCGCCTTTTTTCCGTCGCACGGGTGGGGTAGGCCGATGGTAACGGCATGAACGTCTACCTTCCGATTGCCAACCTTTCGGTGAATGGCCTCGTCATCGTCGCGCTTGGGGCGCTGACGGGCATACTTTCGGGCATGTTCGGCGTCGGCGGCGGATTCCTCACCACCCCGCTGATGATCTTCTATGTCATCCCGCCGACGGTCGCCGCCGCCTCGGCCGCCAGCCAGGTCACCGGGGCCAGCGTTTCGGGGGTTCTGGCCCATTCGAAGCGCGGCGGGGTCGATTACCAGATGGGCGGGGTGATGGTTGCCGGCGGGCTGATCGGCACGCTGATGGGCGCCGGCATCTTCCGCGTCCTGCAGGAAATCTGCCAGATCGACGTGGTGATCAACGTGCTCTACGTCGTGCTGCTGGGCGGGATCGGCGGGGTCATGGCGCGTGAAAGCTGGCAGGCGGTCCAGGCCCAGCGCAAGGGCATCGCCTTGCCCGCGCGCAAGCGGCGGCACCACCCGATGGTCGCCAGCCTGCCGCTGCGCTGGCGGTTCTATCGCTCAGGCCTGTACATATCACCGCTCGCGCCGCTGCTGCTGGGCATTTTTACCGGCATCCTGACCATGCTGATGGGGATCGGCGGCGGTTTCGTGCTGGTTCCGGCGATGCTCTACATCCTGGGGATGAGCGCCGGGGTGGTGGTCGGCACCTCGCTGTTCCAGATCCTGTTCGTGACCATGGCGACAACGATGATGCACGCCCTGACCACCCGCGCGGTCGATGTCGTGCTGGCGGTCTTGCTGCTGATCGGGTCGGTATCGGGGGCGCAGATCGGAGCCCAGCTGGCGCAGAAGGTCCCGGCCGAACGGCTGCGCTTCGTCCTCGCTGCGCTGGTCCTGATCATCGCCCTGCGCCTGGCGCTGGGGCTGGGCTGGCAGCCCGACGAGATCTACACGGTCGCGCCGCTGTGAAGCGGATTTTGGCGATCCTGGCGCTGCTGCTGCTGACCGGCGCGCGCGATCCGATCCTGGTGCCCGAAATCTCGCAGCACGAGGTCCAGGTGCGGCAGGGTTTTCGCGGGGCGGATCTGCTGCTGTTCGGGGCGATTCTGACCCCGGAGGGCAGCCGCGCCGGGCAGGACTACGACATTGTCGTGGTGCTCAAGGGGCCGACCCGCTCGATCGTGCTGCGCGAAAAGCAGCGGATTGCCGGGATCTGGGTCAATGCCTCGAGCGCCGAGTTCCGTTCGGCTCCGACCTTTTTCGCGGTCGCTTCGTCCAAGCCGATCGCGCGGATCGTCGATGACAAGACCGCGGCGATCTATGAGCTGGGTCTGCCCTGGCTGCAGCTTTCGCCGATCGGTTCGTACAACCCCAAGGAACAGCGGCGGTTTTCGGCCGGGCTGGTCGACCTGATGCGCCGCGGCGGACTGTACAAAGAGGATACCGGCGGGGTCACGGTCAACGCCCAGGTGCTTTACCAGGCGCGGATCGCGCTGCCCTCGAACGTCCAGACCGGGACCTATACCGCGGAAACCTTTGCCATCACCCGGGGCCGCGTGGTCGCCTCGGCGATCAGCCGGGTCGAAGTGCGCAAGCAGGGGTTCGAGCGCTTCATCGAACTGTTCGCGCTCAACGACGGGTTCCTCTACGGCCTGGTCGATCTGCTGCGCCGCGAAGGGATGTTCAAGGAGGATCCGCGCGGGGTGAAGGTCAGCGAGCAGGTGCTCTACCAGGCGCGCATCGCGCTGCCCTCGAACGTCCAGACCGGGACTTATACCGCAGAAACCTTCGCCATCACCCACGGCCGCGTGGTCGCCTCGGCGATCAGCCGGGTCGAGGTGGAGAAGCAGGGCTTCGAACGCTTTATCGCCCTTTTTGCCGAGAACGAGGGCTTTCTATACGGCCTTGTCGCGGTAGCCCTTTCGGTGGCGATGGGCTTTCTTGCCGGGCGGCTCTTCGCCCTGATTTGATAGGCTTGGGCCACAGGCTTAGCCCATTCTTAACCCAATTCCCTTAGGCAAACCCCGTAACAAAAATCGATCTCGGTCGCAGGGGATAGTCATTTCGATGAACGATATGAGCCATCAGGGTTTCAATCAGGCGCAACCCGTCGGCGCGGCGGCTGCCTTGCATCCAACCGGCCAAGCGGCCGCAGCCCCAGCTCAGGCGGAAATCGACAACGCCCGCGAACCGATCGGTATCGTGCTTGAAATCGGCGGTTCGGGTTCTGCCATCGCGCTTGACCTGACCCGCCTGCAGGAATGTTCGGGCGATCTCGATCCCTCGATCGCCCTTGCCGGCCAGGTCGGCAGCCAGATCAAGATCCGCGTCGGTCGCGGCTGGCTGCTCGCCTCTGTACGCACCCAGCGGCAGGATTCCAAAACCCCCGGCGGCATCCTTGCTCAGATCGACTTCCTTGGCGAAGGCGAGGAAGAGCGGCTTACGGGGCGCATCCACTCGTTCCGCCGCGGTGTGACGCGCTACCCGATCCCCGGCGCGCTGATCTATCCGGCCACCAGTCACGATCTCAAGCAGATCTACGCGTCCGACGGGCGCGCCAATGTCGAGATCGGCACCGTCTTTCCGACCCGCGACATCCGCGCCGGGCTCTATATCGACGCCTTGCTTGGCAAGCACTTTGCACTGCTTGGCTCGACCGGTACCGGCAAGTCGACCAGCGCCTCACTGATCCTCCACCGGATCTGCGAACACGCGCCCGAAGGCCACGTGGTGATGATCGACCCGCACGGCGAATATTCCGCCGCGTTCAAGACCACGGGGATGATCTTCGACGTTTCCAACCTGCAGATGCCCTACTGGCTGATGAACTTCGAGGAGCACTGCGAAGTGTTCCTGACCTCTTCGGGCAACGAGCGGCAGGAGGATGCCGACATCCTCGCCAAGTGCCTGCTGGCCGCGCGGCAGA
>JBJTLX010000284.1:0-9409 GCA_046063245.1 Novosphingobium sp. | reverse complement strand
AAGAGCTTCGAGGACTGGACCGTCAACCAGTTCGGCTGGAAGCTCTATTCGATCTTCTTCAAGACCTACACCGAGAAGGTCTGGGGCATGCCCTGCGACGAAATGAGCGCCGACTGGGCGGCCCAGCGAATCAAGGGCCTGTCGCTGTGGGGCGCCGTCGTCGACGGGCTCAAGCGCAGCCTGGGGTTGAACAAGCGCCCCAACGACGGCCAGGAAGTCAAGACCCTGCTCGAAACCTTCCGCTATCCGCGCCAGGGCCCGGGGATGATGTGGGACGCCGCGCGCGACAAGATCCTGGCCACCGGCAAGGGCGAAGTGCTGATGGGCCATGCGCTCAAGCAGCTCGCAGGCGACGGTCAGGGCGGCTGGCGCATGACCGCAACCGGGCCCGATGGCGATGTGGTGATCAACGCTCGCCACGCGATCAGCTCGGCGCCGATGCGCGAACTGGCGGCGCGGCTCCACCCGTTGCCCGACACCAGCCTCAACGCCAAGGAACTGCGCTACCGCGACTTCCTGACCGTGGCGCTCAAGATCAAGGCGGACGACCTGTTCCCCGACAACTGGATCTATATCCACGACAGCAAGGTCAAGGTCGGCCGGATCCAGAACTTCCGTTCGTGGTCGCCCGAAATGGTCCCAGATCCCTCGGTGGCCTGCGTCGGCCTCGAATACTTCTGCTTCGAAGGCGACGGCCTGTGGTCGATGAGCGACGACGATCTGATCGCGCTTGCCACCCGCGAAACCGCCCAGCTTGGGCTGGTCTCGGCCGATCAGGTGATCGGCGGCGCGGTGGTCCGCCAGGAAAAGGCCTATCCGGTCTATGACGAGGACTATGCCAGCCATGTCGCGGCGATGCGCGAGGAACTGGAAACGGCCTATCCGACCCTGCACCTGGTCGGGCGCAACGGCATGCACCGTTACAACAACCAGGACCACGCGATGATGACCGCGATGCTGACGGTCGAGAACATCATCGCCGGGGCGCGCGTCTTTGACACCTGGTGCGTCAACGAGGATGCCGAATACCACGAGGCCGGCGACGAGGGTGCCGAACGGGTCCTGCCCGCCGCGCCGCGCCGCGAGGTCAGCGAGGATCAGGCCGCCGCACTGGCCTCGGTGCGCGACGTGCCCGAACGGATCGTCCCGGCCAAGCGCGACGCCGCCTGACCGGACAAACCGCCATGCTGCGCCGCGCCGCCGACATCGTCCTGGTCCGCTATTTCATCGCCAGCCTGCTGGCGCTGGGGGTGGACATGGCGACCTTCCTGACGCTGCTCCAGCTCGGTACCGCGCCGACGCTGGCGGCCAGCGCGGGCTATTCGCTCGGGATTGTCGCGCACTGGCTGCTGTCGAGCCGCGCGGTCTTTGCCGATGGCCTTGCCGCGCCGGGGCCCGAGCGGACCCGGCAAAAGGTGCTGTTCCTGCTGTCGGCGCTGTTCGGGGTCGGTGTGACCACCGGCATTGTTGGCGCGGCCGACTACCTGGGCGCCGATCCGCGGCTGGGCAAGCTGGTCGCGGTCGCGGTCAGCTTCACCGTTAACTGGCTGCTGCGCCGCGGGCTGGTGTTCCGCGCCGGCGCGCGGGCATGAGGGCGCCGACCCCGCCCGCTCCTGCCGGGCTGCTGCGTCAGGCCCTGCCGTTCTGGCTGGGCTTTGCCGTGCTTTACCTGGTCTATCGCTGGCCTTACGTGGCGGCGCTGCGCCAGGGCGATCCCGACGATACCCTGCGCCTGGTCCAGGTTCGCGATCTGCTGGCCGGACAAGGCTGGTTCGATCTCCATCAATACCGCGTCAATCCCCCTGGCGGTGTAGTGATGCACTGGTCGCGGCTGGTCGACCTGCCGCTGGCCGGATGCGAGCTGCTGCTGCGCCCGCTGCTCGGCGCGGCGCTGGCTGAACAGGCCGCCACCGTCATCGTCCCGCTGCTGACCTTCGGCGCGCTGCTGCTGCTGCTCGCCCGGCTGGCGCGGCGGTTGTTCGACGACCGGCTTATCAGTTATGCCGCGCTGCTCGCCGGAACCTCGTTCCCGATCGTCACCCAGATCCTGCCGACCCGGGTCGATCACCACGGTTGGCAGATCGTTGCCGCGGTGGCGGCGCTGCTTGGCCTGACCGATCCCAGTGCGCGGCGCGGCGGCTGGATCGCCGGCGTTGCGCTGGCGCTGGGCATGACGATCAGCCTGGAACTGTTGCCGCTGGCCGCGCTGTTCGGCGCGGCGCTGGCGCTCGACTGGCTGCGCCGTCCGGGCGAAGGCGAACGCTTCCTCGGCTTCATGACGGCATTGGCGCTGGCCGCGATCGGCGGCTTCGCGCTGACCCGCGGGCCCGATCTGACCAATTACTGCGATACGATTTCGCCCGCCTATCTGGCCAGCCTGGCCATCGCCGCACTGGGCAGCGTGCTGACCGCGCGCTTCGCCGGGCAAAAGCCGCTGGCCATTGCCGCCGGACTGGGCGTGAGCGGCCTGGTCGCCGGGATCGCGCTGATCGCGATTGCCCCGCTGTGCCGCGCCGGGCCTTTTGCCGCGCTCGATCCGCTGCTTCGGACGATGTGGGCCAGCAATGTGCTCGAAGCCATGCCGGTATGGGCACTCGACAATCCGGCCAAGGCGCAGTGGATCGTCCCACCGCTGGCCGGACTGGTCGCGACCTTTCTGCTGTGGCGCAGCGGCGCCGCGGAGGACCGGCGGCGCTGGCTGGCCTATGGCCTGGTGCTGTGCGGCAGCCTGGTGCTGGGATCGCTGGTGCTGCGGTCGATGGCCTTTGCCATCGCCTTCGCCCTGGTCCCGCTGGCCTGGCTGGTGCGCAGCCTGGCGGCGCAGCTTGAAACCGCGCCGGGCCTGCCGCGCAAGGTGGGCATCGCCGCGCTGCTGCTGGTCCTGGTCATGCCGGCCATGCCGGTCTATTTCGCCGACTCGCTGCTCGGCACCGCGGAGGAGGCGGACGGCGGCGAGGCCGGCGCCACCGGGACCGGCGGCGACAATGCCATGACCGCGGTCCGTGCGCTTGCCGCCTTGCCGCGCGGCACAGTCTTCGCCCCGCTCGATCAGGGGCCGTTGCTCTTGCTCAACACGCATCACAGCGTCGTCGCCACCGGACACCACCGCGGTGCGCCGGCGATGCACGACGTGATGACCGCGTTCCTGGTCGATCCGCCGGTCGCGCGGACGATCCTCGCCCGGCACGGGGTGCGCTATGTCTTCATGGCCCCGGCGGGCAACGAGGTCGGGGTCTATCGCTCGATGGCGCCGCACGGCTTCGCCGCGCAGCTAAGCAACGGACATACTCCGGATTGGCTGACCCCGGTCACAATGCCCAGGGACAGCGGCGTGCTCGCCTTCGAAATGCGGCAGCAGCCCTAGAATTTCTCGATGGTGGTTTCCAGCTTGCGGAAGCCATGGACGAAGTTGGCGCGGACCCGCTGGACATCGCCGGTGACGCGCACCCGCATCCGCCGCTGGTGCATCTCCTCCATCAGGATCTTGAGCTGCAGTTCCGCCAGCCGCGCCCCGACGCAGCGGTGGATGCCGTAACCGAAGGCAAGGTGGCGGCGCGCGTTCTCGCGGTTGAGGATCAGCTTGTCGGGATTGTCGAACACCGTCTCGTCGCGGTTGGCCGAGATGTACCACAGGATCAGCTTGTCGCCCTGCTTGATCTGGTGGCCGAACAGGTCGGCATCGGCGGTCGCGGTGCGGCGCATATGGGCCAGCGGGGTGGCATAGCGGATGCATTCCTGGACCCCGTTGGGGATCACCGAGGGATCGCTCTCGAACAGTTCGCGCTGGTCGGGGAACTTGTCGAGCGCGTGGACGATGCTCGACATCGTGTTGCGGGTGGTGTCGTTGCCGCCGACGATCAGCAGCACCAGATTGCCCATGAATTCCTGCGGGCTCATGTGGTTCATCGCGTCGGAATGGATCATCATCGAGATCAGGTCGCGGCTGGGCGCGGCGTTCATCCGTTCGCCCCACAGCCGGCTGAAATAATGGGCCATCTGCTGCAGGTTCTCAAAGCGCATGTCTTCCAGGCCGCGGGCCAGACCCAGTTCGACATCGCCGGCCCAGTCCGACCAGAAGGTCAGCAAGCGGCGGTCTTCCCACGGGAAACCGAACAGGATCGCCAGCATGCCCGTGGTCAGCTCGATCGAGACCTTGTCGACCCAGTCGAACTGCTCGCCGAACGGCAGACCGTCGAGCGTGGCGGCGGTGCGGGCGCGCACTTCCTTTTCGAGGAAGGAAATCTCGCCCGGGGTGAAGGCCGGGGCGACGGTGCGGCGCTGGCCGGTATGCTCGGGCCGGTCCATCGCGATGAACATCGGCAGGCGGCGTTCTTCCAGCTGTTCCTGGGTCGCCTCCGGCGGCGGATCGCCGATGGTGATCCCGCCGTGCTGCCATGACGAGGAGAACAGCTCGGGCAACGATTCGACATGCTGGATGGTCTTGACCGTGGTCACGTTCCAGTAGGCGCCATAGGGGCTTTCGCTGACCTTGTTGATCGGCGCCTGCGCCCGCATTTCGGCAAAGATCGGCTGCCAGCGGTCCTCGACATAGATGTCGCTGCGGCTGACATCCCACTTTTCGGTGTGTTTCGGCAGCTCTTGCCCGTGCTCCTTCAGCCAGGCCTCGAAGGCCTCGGTCGCGGTGGGCGAACGGCGATAGGTGAAGGCTTGATCCGGCGTGGCTGCTTGGGTGGCCATGTCTGTTCCTCTCGGCATGCGTCGTGGCGCGATGCGTTTCTGCAAGAGACTTATCCCGCCGAACTTACCTTCGTGTCAATAGAACTGCGTGGAAGTGGGCGGCGGAACAAACCGCGGCGCGGGGCCGCTCCCGCCGGGCCGCTTTTCATCACCCAGGTGCGGAACAACCGGGCGCCGATGCGCACCAGCAGCGCAACGCAAAGGATCTGCCAGCCGATCGCCAGGGCGTGCGGCCACAGCCGGTCGTCCTGCGCGGCGCGGGCGATCATCGTCAGCGGCGAGCTGAACGGGACCACCGCCGCCGCCAGTTCGATCATGCTGCCCGGCTTGGCCACGGCATAGCTGGCGAAGAAGAAGTTGAGGATCTGCAGCAGCGAAATCGGCATCGACCACATCTGCACCTCGCGGATCGTCGTGGCGATCGAGCCGATCGTCAGGAACAGCGAGCCGAGCAGCAGGTAGGCGAGCGAGAAATAGACCACCCCCAGACCCAGGAACAGCGGCCAGCCGACCGCCGGGGGCGGGAAATCATTGAGCGAATGCCCGCCGCCAAACCAGACCACCCCGCCGAACAGCCCCCAGACCAGCAGCCCGGCCCATGATAGCGCCAGCATCGAGAACAGCTTGCCCAGGAACACCGCGTCGAGCGGGATCGCGGCGGCCAGCACCTCGATGATCTTGTTGCCCTTTTCCTCGACCAGGTTGGACAGGACCATGCCCGCCAGCAGCATGGTCAGCAGGAACAGCACGACCTGGCCCAGCTGCGCGGTGACCACATGGCCTTGCCGGGTATCTGCGGTGGTAGTCTGGGCCAGCCTGCCCAGCGTCACCGCCGGATAGGTTGTCGGACCCTGGCCGGTGGCCTCGGCGGCGATCAGCTCGACCTGGCCTTGCCAGTTCTCGATCCGTCCGGGCGGACCGGTCAGCACCGGCGCCGCGGGGGTGCCGCTGACGATCGCGCCCAGGTTGGCCGAAGGATTGCGCATCGCCGCTGCCGGATCGAAGGCTTCGCCGGGCTTGAGCCGCTTGACCTCGACCAGTTCGGGGATCGCGCCGCGCAGTTTTCCCGCCAGTTCGTGGCGGGCGCGGGTCATCGCGATCACGTCGAACTCGCTCATCGCGATACCCAGCTTGGGCCGCTCGACATTCTGCTGGACCCGCGCGCCGATCCCCCCGGCCAGCCCGCCGACCATCAGCGTGAACAGCGGACCGAGCAGGAAGAAGATGAAGCTGCGCGAAAACAGGCTGGCGAGGAAATCGCGCCGCGCGATGACATAGGCCGCGGCCAGGGTCGAGAGGCGTCCGGTCTGGGGCGGGGTGCTCATCGGCCGGGCTCCTCGGGATTGTCCTGTTCCAGCGCCCGGGCCGCCGCTTCGCCGGCAATCGCGACAAAGGCATCGTGCAGCCCGGCGCGCTCGATCGACAGCGAGAGGATCCCCGCCTCGCCTTCGATCAGCGCGCGCAGCAGCGGCTCGATCCCGCTTTCGGGCAGCGAAAAGTTCCAGAACGCGCCTTCGTGCCGGGCATCGGCGGGCAAGGCGCTGCGCCACGGACCGTCACTGGCCCGGGTTTCGAGCCGGACCTGCGGGCGGATGCGGTCGCGCGCCAGGTCGACCGGGCCGGCGAAGGGCACCTTGCCCCCGGCGATGATCGCCACTTCGTCGCACAGCCGTTCGGCATGGGCGATGACGTGGGTCGAGAAGATCACCGTGGTCCCTTGCGCCGCCAGGCCGCGGATCATCTTTTCCAGCTTGCCCTGGTTGAGCGCGTCGAGGCCCGAGAATGGCTCGTCGAACACCACCAGCCGCGGGTTGTGGACCAGGGTACCGAGCAGCTGGACCTGCTGCGCCATACCCTTGGACAGCTGGCGGATCTGGCGGTCGATGGCATAGCCCAGCCCGTGTTCCTCGAGCAGTGCCTTGCCGCGCTTGCGTCCTTCGGCCAGCGGCAGGCCGCGCAGCGCGCCAAGGAAGGCGATCGCCTCATAGGCCTTCATCGCCGGATACAGCCCGCGCTCTTCGGGCAGATAGCCGATGGTATGGGCCACCTCGTGGGGGCGGTCGTGGCCGAGCACGCGGCGCACCCCGGCGTCGGGATCGATGATCCCCAGCAGCATCCGCAGCGTGGTGGTCTTGCCCGCACCGTTGGGGCCCAGGATGCCGTAGATCGCGCCTTCGGGCACGGCCAGGTCGACCCCGCCGACCGCGGTGATGCCGTCGAACCGCTTGACCAGTCCGCGTGCTTCGATGGCGAGCGGACGCCCGGCCGCATCGCCCGCGTTGCTCGTCATCGGACCTTCCCCTAGCTTCATCATCACGGCGCACTATGGAGTGCAGGTGAACAGGAGCAACAGGAAGTTTGGTTAATTCCGCGTCAGCCAATGCACTCAAGCATGATCTGGCGGCCGAGGCGGCGCGGCTGGGCTTTGCCGCCTGCGGGGTGACCGCGGCGGGCGAGGACCCGCTGCGCGCGGCGCGGCTGGAGGCATGGCTGGGTGCCGGGATGCACGGCGAGATGGACTGGATGGAAAGCCGCGCGCATCACCGCCGCAGTCCCGCCGGCCTGTGGGACGAGGCGCGCAGCGTGATCGCCCTGGGCATGAGCTATGCCCCCGCGCTCGATCCGCTGGCGCTGGAGGGGCAGGGCGATCGCGCGCGGATCTCGGTCTATGCCCAGGGCCAGGACTATCACGACACGGTCAAGAAGGCGCTCAAGGCGCTGGCCCGCTGGCTGGTCGCCGCGGCGGCGCAGCGCGGGCTGGGCGAGATCGGGGTCAAGGTCTTCGTCGATACCGCCCCGGTGATGGAAAAGCCGCTGGGCGCAGCGGCGGGGCTGGGCTGGCAGGGCAAGCACAGCAACCTGGTCAGCCGCCAGCACGGCTCGTGGCTGTTCCTCGGGGCAATCTACACCACGCTTGAGCTTTGCCCCGACGAGGCCGAATCCGACCACTGCGGTTCGTGCACCGCGTGCCAGCAGGCTTGCCCGACGCAGGCCTTCCCCAGCCCCTATGTGGTCGATGCGCGGCGCTGCATCTCATACCTGACGATCGAGCTGAAGGAGGCGGTGCCGCTGGAATTCCGCAAGGCGCTGGGCAACCGCATCTATGGCTGCGACGATTGCCTGGCGGTGTGTCCGTGGAACAAGTTCGCCGATGCCGCGCACCGGATCAAGGCCTTCCTCCCCCGCGCCGAACTGACCGCGCCGCGTCTGGCCGATCTGTTGACGCTCGACGATACCGGGTTTCGCCAGCTGTTCTCGGGCTCTCCGATCAAGCGCATCGGGCGCAACCGCTTTGTACGCAATTGCCTCTACGCCGCGGGGAACAGCCGCGATGCGTCGCTCATCCCGTTGGTCATGACCTTGACCGGCGATCCCGATCCGGTCGTCGCCGAAGCCGCCGACTGGGCCTTGGCGCAGCTTTCCGCCTAGCGCGCCAGCAGGTTGCGGGCCTGGCTGGCAAGCTGGGCAAGCATCGCCGGGGATACCGGAGCGGCGGCCTGGGCGCGGGCGACGACGGTGCGGAACTGGCGGATGGCCCCGGCTTGCGCCTCGGTCCAGCGCGCGACGGCACCGGCAGGATCGCCCTTGCGGCCCATCGCCCGGCGCAGGAAGTCGAGCCGCATCTGCTGGAAGTCGCGCGCGAGGCCATTGACCAGCAAGCGCTCCCATGGGTCCGACGGGCTCATCCGTGCGGCGGTGACCTGGGCCCAGTCGAGCCCGAGATCGGCGCCAAGCCGGGTGAAGGCCTGGGTAATCGCGCGGGCGGCAACCCCGCAATCGGCGGCGAGCCGCGCCAGCCCGATCGTTCCGTCGAGGTCAAACAGCTTCGCGACCATGGCGGCGACGGCCTCGGGCGCGCCGGCGGCGACCAGATCGGCCCGCATCCGCGCCGACTGGGTCTTGGCCTCGCTGGCCAGCAGTGCGTCGGTGTCGTGCGACAGCGCGGTGACCCCGCCGGCAAATTGGTGGACCAGCTTCGACGGCGCGGTGACCCCGCCGCCGGCGCGCAGCAAGTCGGCCATGTGGTCGGTCATGATCGCCGCGGCACGGTCGAACAGCAGGATCCGCGCGCCTTCGGGCATCGCCGTGGTCTCGATCGCCTGCCACACCGCGTCCATGCCGAACAGCTGCTCGACCGCGACGAAGGCGGCGGTAACCTGGGCCAGGGTCGCGCCTTCCTCCTCGGCCAGCTCGAACGGGTGGACCAGCCCCAGCCGGTTGACCAGGCGGTTGCACAGCCGCGTCGCGATGATCTCGCGGCGCAGGCGGTGATGCAGAATGTCGCGCTTGAACTTGCTCCGCATCGCCGCCGGGAACTTGGCGACCACTTCATCGGCCAGTCCCGGATCGTCGACCACGCTGGAATGTTCCAGCGCATCCTGCAGCGCCAGCTTGGCGCTCGACAGCAGCACCGCCAGCTCGGGCCGGGTCAGTCCCTTGCCTTCCATCGCCCGGCGCAGCAGGACGTCGTTCTCGGCCAGGCCTTCGGTCTTGCGGTCGAGATGGCCCGAGCTTTCGAGCGATTCGGTCAGCCGCAGGTGCGACCCCACCGCGCTGCTGCCACCGGCCTGGGCGATCGACAGCGCCAGCGCCTGCAGCCGGTTGTCCTCCAGCACGATGTCGGACACGTCGTCGGTCATCGCTTCGAGCAGCTTGACCCGGGCGCTTTCGCTTAGCCGTCCGGCGCGCTTGGCGCTGGCCAGGGCGATCT
>JBJTLX010000283.1:0-4221 GCA_046063245.1 Novosphingobium sp. | reverse complement strand
CACCGTCCTGTCCGCGCCCGACATCGAAGTCGATGTGCGCCAGGCCTTCGGCATCGACATCGACATGAAGGTGCCCGCCTTCAGCCGCGCCGACGAACGCGTGCCCGATCTCGACACCAGCTATGTCTTCGATCCCGACACGACGCTGGCAATCCTTGCGGGCTTTGCCTTCAACCGCCGCGTGATGGTGCAGGGCTATCACGGCACCGGCAAGTCGACTCACATCGAACAGGTGGCTGCCCGCCTCAACTGGCCGTGCATCCGCATCAACCTTGACGCGCACATCAGCCGGATCGACCTGATCGGGCGCGACGCGATCGTGCTGCGCGACGGCCTGCAGGTCACCGAGTTTCGCGAAGGACTGCTGCCCTGGGCGCTGCAGCACCCGGTGGCGCTGGTCTTCGACGAATACGACGCCGGCCGCCCCGACGTGATGTTCGTGATCCAGCGCGTGCTGGAAACCGAGGGCAAGCTGACGCTGCTCGACCAGAACCGGGTGATCCGCCCGAACCCGTGGTTCCGCCTGTTCGCCACCGCCAACACCGTCGGGCTGGGAGATACCAGCGGGCTGTACCACGGCACTCAGGCGATCAACCAGGGCCAGATGGACCGCTGGAACATCGTCGTCGGGCTCAACTATCTGCCCGCCGCGGTCGAGAGCGAGATCGTGCTGGGCAAGGTCGATGGCGCGAATGCCGATCTGGTCGCCAACATGGTCAAGGTCGCCGACCTGACCCGCCAGGGTTTCATCAATGGCGACATCTCGACCGTGATGAGCCCGCGGACCGTGATCACCTGGGCGCAGAACACCGCGATCTTCAAGGACCCCGGCTTCGCCTTCCGCCTCAGCTTCCTCAACAAGTGCGACGAGACCGAGCGGATGCTGGTTGCGGAATACTATCAGCGGGTGTTTGGCACCGACCTGCCCGAAAGCGTGGTCGGCAAGGGCTAGCCGCCGCTGCGTTGCCGGATTGCCGGCAAGCAGGCTTCGGCCACCGCCGCGACATGGCGGTGGTCGGTGCCGCAGCATCCGCCGAGCACGCACAGATGCGGCAATTTGTCGACCAGCGCCCGGTAATCGGCAGCAAGCTCGACCGGATCGCCGGCGTCGAGCTCTTCCGCTTCGTCAAGCTCGGCATGGCTCATCCGTGAGGCGTTGGCCCGGATTCCGCCGATCCGGGCGGCCAGGTCCGCTTCGTCCAGCACGCTCGCGAAATGCGAAGGATGGGCGCAGTTGATCATGTAGTATCCGACCGCACCGTGCGTGGCATCGTCGGCGCGCGCGACCGCTTCGGCCAGGGGCATGCCGGTCGGCAGCTTGCCGTCGGTTTCGACGGTGTAGGAGATCACGCAAGGCAGTCCGATGTCCGCAGCGGCGGCGGCGATACCCTGTCCTTCCTCGAGGTAGTTGACGGTCAGCCCGGTGACCATCTGCGCCCCGGCGTCGGCGGCTACACCGATCTGCCAGGCGTGATAGTCGCGCGCTTCGGCGGCGCTCATCATTGCCTCGGGACGGTATCCGTCGCCGCGCGGCCCGACCGCCAGGTTGAGGACAATGCGCTCGGGCGTTTCCGCTTCGCTGCGCAGTTCCTCAAGCAGCGCAAGGGCTTTGCGGTTCATCGCCGCGAGGGCATCGCGGTCATAGCCGAGCGACGCCCCCCAGTCAGGGCTGGCCCGCCAGCTGGCCGCTTCGAGCACGTAGCCGGCATCGTGCGCCCGCGCGATTTCGAGAAAATCGCGGTAATATGCTTTGAGGCAGGCGCGGCCGTGCGCATCGTCGAGCAGTGTGAAGGCCGCGAAACTTGGCAGCTCCAGCCCGTATTTGAAGATCAGGTTGGTCTCCAGACCGGCGTCGGTCAGAAACGGATTGCCCCCAAGTTGCGGAATCATCGGCCTTGCCCTTTCCACGCAGTGCAACACGGCTTCGAGCGGCCGACGATCCGGGCGGCATGCTACGTTGCAAGCACCATGCATTCAATGGCGATTGCGCGGACGGCGCGGTCACCCCTTGGGGACGACCAGATACTTCTCCCCGGTGCGGCGCGCGTTGCAGACGCTGATGGCTTCCTTGGTCAGCATGTCCTCCAGCGATCCGCGCATCGAGTAGTGGCTGGCAAAGGTGGTGGTCAGCTCGCTCGCCACGCGCATGCGCATCCGCCCGACGATCTCCATCCCGGCCTTGGCCATGAACGGGGTCAGCAGCCAGCCGGCCAGATCCCAGGTCAGCCCGAATGCGCGGTTGAGGATCGTCGGACCAAGGTCGAGTGCACCGTAGATATAGACCTTCTTGGGCTCGCTCGAGCCATAGCGGCTGAAAGCGGCGCCGCGGCTGGCGGCGGCTTCCATCGCGGTCAGGATCTGCCCGGCCAGCGTGCCGCCGCCGATCGGATCGAACCCGATCATCGCCTTGGTTTCGGCAATCGCGTCGATCAGCTGCGCCATGAAGGTGTCATCGGTCATGTTGAGGACATGGTTGGCGCCCAGATCCTTGAGCAGCTTCACCTGATCGGCGCTGCGCACGATGTTGACCAGCGGCACCCCGTCGGCCTGGCAGATCTTGACCAGCATTTGCCCCAGGTTGGAGGCGGCGGCGGCGTGGACGATCCCGGTATAGCCTTCCAGCTTCATCGTCTCGACAAAGCCCAGCGCGGTCATCGGGTTGACGAACGAACTGGCCGCCTGTTCGGCGCTGACATCGTCGCCCACCGGCATGCACATCGCCGCTTCGGCATAGGCATAGCTGCCATAGGCGGTGCCGGGGACGCAGGCGACGCGCTTGCCCATCAGGCCTTCGGCGCCGTCGCCCGCGGCGACGACGATCCCCGCGGCTTCGTTCCCGGCGGGCATCGCCATGCCGTGGCGCGCCTTCATCGCGCGGGTCGCGTTGTCGGGCATCTTCGCCACGACCTTGCCGGGCGAGTAGACCGCGTTTTCGGTATCGGCGCTGGCGAAGAGCAGGCCCAGGTCCGACGGATTGATCGGGCTCGCCTCGACCTTGATCAGCACCTGCCCGGGCTTGGGCGCGTCCCAGGTCTTGTCATTGAGCTGGACGGTCAGCGTGCCGTCGGCGTCGAGCTGGGTGGTGAGCTGCTTGCCGGTGAAAGTCATGAGGTCGTCTCCCGATTCTGTTTCGGCCAAATCTGTTGCGAAACGCAACCTAGGTGCTCATTCGCCGGGGTAAAGCGCCCGGACGAAATAAAGTCCCTCGCTCGGCGCGTTGAGGCCCAGGGTAGACCGATCGCACGCGGCCAGCGCCTCGGCCACCTGCGCCTCGGTCCAGCGGCCCATGCCGACCAGCGCCAGGCAGCCGACCATCGAGCGGACCTGGTGATGCAGGAACGAGCGCGCGGCAGCGCGGATGTGGACTTCCTCGCCAACCCGTTCGGCGCTGAGCAGATCGAGCGTCTTGACCGGGCTGGCCGACTGGCAATGGACCGAGCGGAAGGTGGTGAAATCGTGATGCCCGACCAGCGCCTGCGCCGCGCGGTGCATCGCCTCGGCATCGAGCGGCTGGGCGACATGCCAGGCGCGGTTCAGATCGAGCGTCAGCGGCGCGCGGCGGTTGGCGATGCGATAAAGGTATTCGCGGCCGATGCAGGAAAAGCGCGCGTGCCAGTCGCCGGCCACCGCTTCACAGGCCAGCACGGCGACCGGAGCGGGGCGCAAGTGATGGTTGAGTGCTTCCATCAGCCGGAACGGGGCGATGGGCTTGGCCACATCGACATGGGCGCGCATGGCAAGGGCATGGACCCCGGCATCGGTCCGCCCGGCGGCGTGGAGCGTGACAGCCTCGCCCGTCGTCGCCAGCACCGCTTCCTCGACCGCCTGCTGCACGCTTGGCCCGCTGGCCTGGCGCTGCAGCCCGAAGAAGGGGGTGCCATCGAATTCGAGGGTGAGGGCGAAGCGGGTCAAGCGAGCTTCGTCCCCGCCGGTACCGCCCGCCCGCGCAGCAGTTCGTCGATACCCATTGCCGGCCGCCCGGCGCGCTGGATCAGGACCGGGCGGATCGCGCCGTGCCCGCAGGCCACCGTCAGCCGATCGTCGAGCGTGGTCCCCGCCACGCCCTCGCGATTGACCGGCTCCGCCTTGAGAACGCGGTAGCGCTCACCATGCAGTTCAAAGAACGCCCCCGGCGCCGGGGCAAAGGCGCGGACCTGCCGTTCGACCTGTTCGGCAGCGCGGGCGAATTCGATCCGGCTTTCGGCCTTTTCGATCTTTCTG
>JBJTLX010000001.1:0-13230 GCA_046063245.1 Novosphingobium sp. | reverse complement strand
CCCTGCCCGACCACCCAAAGGGTACCATGAACGGGTGGTCGGGCAGGGGGAGCGGGCCGGTGTTGCTAGCCAATCGCGGAGGCGATTGGCGCACCAAACAAGAACCTCCCCACTTAACTTTGCCGCACCGTCGCCGCTCTTAGCCCCGGCAGCGGGCCGATCCCGCTTCCTTGAACGGGACACTGAAGGGAGTTTTATTCATGAGCGTGATCAACACCAATATCGGCGCGATCCGCGCCGCCAATGCGTCGAACAGCGCCAACAAGATGCTGGGTTCGGCGATGGAGCGCCTGTCGACCGGCAAGCGCATCAACAGCGCCAAGGACGACGCCGCCGGCCTCGCCATTGCCAGCTCGATGACCGCACAGATCCGCGGCATGGGCCAGGGCATCCGCAACGCCAACGACGGCATCAGCCTGGCCCAGACCGCCGACGGCGCGCTGAACGAAGTAACCAACATGATCCAGCGTGTTCGCGAACTGGCCACCCAGTCGGCTTCGGGCACCTATCAGGACGCCACCGACCGCACCTATATGCAGAATGAAGTCGACGAGCTCACCGCGCAGATCGACCAGGTCATCACCAACACCAAGTTCAACGGCGTCAACCTGTTCGACGGTTCGACCGCCGCGGTGACGATCCAGACCGGCGCCAATGCCGCCGATACGGTCGACCTGGCGATGTCGGATCTGACCACGCTGGCTGCCAGCGGCGGTGCGGCGGGTTCGTATGACGTCTCGACCGCGACCGCGGCCAACACCGTGCTCGCCACGCTCGATACCGAACTCGATTCGATCTCGGGCGCGCGGGCCACGCTGGGTGCCGGCCAGAGCCGGCTTGAATCGGTGGTCAACAACCTGACCAGCAATGTCACCAACCTGTCCGACGCGCGCAGCCGGATCGAAGACGCCGACTATGCTTCGGAAACCACGGCGATGGCCAAGGCCCAGATCCTTTCGCAGGCTTCGACCGCGATGATCGCCCAGGCCAACCAGAGCCAGCAGAACGTGCTGTCGCTGCTGCGCTAAGCGCAACGGTCCACCGCCTGCCCCCTGCAGGCGAGGCCCGGCGGTCAATATGACCGCCGGGCCTTACCGTGTGTGCGACCCGGACGGATCAGGCGGCGAACAGGAACTGATGGTTCGCGTAAGCCAGATCGAAGGTGCTGTCGTAGACGCTGATGTCGGCCACCGGCACCACCGCGCCAAAGCTGGCAAGCGGCCCGATAGTGGTGCTGTCGCTGGCGACCTCGATGTCATAGCCGATCTCGACCGTCAGCAGTTCGATCAGCACACCGACATTGAAGCCCAGGTCGGTGTTGTTGTGCAGGGTCGAATTCGGCGCCAGCGTGAAGCTGAAATCGACATCGCCGTCGTTGTTGCCCGCAGCATCGATCGCCGAGGCATGTTCGATCTGCAGCGAATCGCCGAAGGTGAAGGCCTGCGACGTTCCGTCCTCGAACTGCAGCACGCCCTCGACATCGCCCATCGCCATCTGGAACTGCTGGAGGAAGTTGAGCCCGGCCGAGAGCACGACGTTGAGCAGGTCGGCGTCGGCAAAGACCGGGCCGAAATCGATCCGCGGCGGATCGAGCGGGTTGGCCCCGCCGAACAGCAACTGGGCGATCAGCTGATCGAGATCGAGATTGAGCTGGAGGAAGTTGTTGCTCGCCCCGCTGCTGTCGACGATGCTTCCGCCCGAGGCGCTGGTGGTCAGATGCGGCCAGGCGAAATCGACCGAGAACGCATCGAGCGGCGGCGGCAGGGTGATCGTTCCGCCCAGGCCCTGGCTGTCGATGTCGAGGATCGGCACGCTGCCCGGCCCGAACGACAGGTTGAGCAGGTCGGCCTGTCCGCCCACGCTGCCCAAGGCGCCCAGATCGATGTCGACACCGGCATAGGCATGGATCGCGACGTCATAGAGGAAGGCCAGCAGGTACGAGCCTTCGGGGCCGACGGTATCGAAATGGGTCCCGGTCAGCAGCGCGGAGGTATCGATCAGCAGGGTATCGACGGTCTTGTTGAAGTTGGTTTCGACCGTCAGGTCATAGCCCGCGGTGGCGTCGATTTCGCCGCCGTTGAAATGCAGCGTCGATTGCAGCCCCAGCTGGATATGCCCATCGACCCCGGCATAGAAGGTGTCGCCGATGCTCTGGTTGAAATTGCCGGTATCGACCCCGATGAAGCGGTCATCGGTGAAGGTGAAGGCGGCACCGCTCGACCAGATGTTCTGATCGGTGGCGTCGAACACGGTGCTCGCCGTGGTCGAATTGTATTCGTAAATGATCGGCACGGTGACCGAAGCGGTTTCGGTATCGCCGTTCGAGGTTTCCTGCGATTCGGCCGTGAAGGTCAGGTTGAAATTGGTGTCCTGATCGATCGGCAGGGTCAGCAGGAAATCCTGCGCGATGTGATCGGGCTGACCGCCGGGGGCCACGCTGACCGGCGTGATCGTGACGCCTGCGGGCAGCGTGCTCGACAGGATGTGGGTCAGGTATTCCGAACTGTCGGCATCGGCCTGGTCGGCGGTGACGTGGAGCAGCACCTGGTTGACCACCCCGGTCGCCTCGGTGGTGACATTGATCACCGGCCGGTCGGCGACGGCTTCGATGTTGAGCGTGACCACGGCGTGGTCCTGCCCGCCGGCACCGTCGGAGATGCAGTATTCGAAGCTGACCTGCCCGGCATAGTCGAGCTCGGGGGTGTAGATGATGGTCTTGCCGTCGGCGGCGATCGCCACGGTGCCGTGCAGCGGCTGTTCGTGGATCGAGGTGATGGTCAGCGGATCGCCGTCGCCATCGGTATCGTTGGCGAGGACGTTGAGCACGACGGTGTGTGGGGTCTTCGACGGATCGTTCAGGCCGCTCGCGCCGTCTTCGAACATGGCGATGGTATCGTCGCGCGCGTCGGGCGCGGCCGGGGCGATGCCGATCAGCTTGGTCGCGCCGGGATCGCGCGGGCCCGCGCCGCCGCCGACACCGTCGATCCGCGCGCCGAAGCGCATGTGGGCGATGTCGTCGAGCGTCAGGCTGTGGTCGGCATTGTCGAGCAGGAAGGTGCCTTCGCTGACCGCTTCGCGGCCGCGCCCGGCGGTGCCGAAGTTGACCCCGACGTCGAAGCCGTCGCGGGTCCGCCCCTGCATGTTGTTGCCGTTGCCCAGATCGAGCACGCCGTTGGTCCGCACTTGCGATCCTGTCACGTGACCCTCGTTGATGACGGTCAGGCCGGCGGTCCGGTCACCGGCCAGGTCGAAGTACAAGCCGCGCAGGTCGGGAACCTTGTTGGTCGTGCCATCGGCGACGACATGAAATTCGATCGCACCGCCGACCTCGGTCGCGGTGACGGTGACGCCGGGATTGCCGGGGATGGTGAAGGTAATCTGTCGCGGGCAGAATGGATCAGGCATGGTCTTCCCTCCTTGGTGAGAGACCCGGTCAAGTCACCGGGCTCCGGGTTTGGTGCGACCCAAGGAGCGACCCCGAACTGGCATTTTTGGTTCGGCGATCCGTTGAACGCCGACTCAGTCTGTGCTGATTGTTCGATTATGTATTCCGTTCAATACAGTTTTGCTACAGGATTAAGTAATTGCAAATTAACCCATTTTTTCGGAAAATTAGCTAACTTCCATGACCCTGCGATCCGTCTGTCGATCCGTATTACTAACTAACGCCATAGAATAATTCATGACCACTTATGTGCGGCTGAACGAAGTACTTCGCCGGGCAAAAAGCCGTTTTTGAATCGCGGAGCATATGCCATAAGATCAGCATGATAGAAGCGCCCGAACTGACGCCGACGCCGGCGTCCCCCAACGTCTTCGTCAATGCCTTGCTTGGCGGGACCGGTTATGTCCCGGGCACCGTCATTACTTATGTGCTGCGCGGCACCGATGGCGATAGCGGCGATCATGGCGGTACCGTCTGGGCGCACGTCGGGCGCCGGGCCGCGTTCGAAGCGGCGCTGCAAGCCTGGTCGGCCGTGGCCAACATCACTTTTGCCGAAAGCGCCGGTGCCTACAGCGCAGCGAACACGACCTATGACTGGGTTGAATCATTCTCCAGCGAGGATCCCAGCCTGCTCGGCTCCCACAGCCTGCCGGCGGTGGGCACGCTGACCGGTCGGTACAACATGTCCAGCGGGATTTATGAATCGACCAGCGCAATCGGCAGCATGGCGTTTTCGACTTTCGTCCATGAGATCGGTCACGGTTTGGGTCTGCTCCATCCGCACAACGAAGCCGGCGATCCGCAGACCGATCCTGCCTTTCCGGGCGTGACCGATCCATTCAGTCTGGGCTTGTATAACCAGAACCAGGGCGTGTTCACGGTTATGAGCTATAATGGCGGGTACAGCGAAGTCGGTCTTTCTCCGACGAACAACTATGGCTGGGAAGCCGGTCCGATGGCTTACGACATCGCCGCGATCCAGGCGATCTACGGTGCCAACATGGCCACGAACGCGGGGGCCACGGCCTATCTCCTGCCGCAAGTCAATGCCATTGGCACGGGCTGGCGCTGCATCTGGGACGGCGGAGGGACCGACACGATCAGCGCCGCGGGAACGGCATTCGATGTCATTATCGACCTTCGCCCAGCCAATCTGGAAAGCTTTCCCGGCGCAGGCGGCTATGTCTCGCGCATAACAGGCATCCTGGGCGGCTTCACCATCGCGGCCGGCGCGGTCATCGAAAATGCCGTAGGCGGATCGGGCGACGATCGCCTTCATGGCAATGCCGCCGCTAATATCCTTGACGGTGGCTCCGGCTGGGATACCGCCGATTACACCGGAACGGGTGAGGCGCTTACGATCAACCTGAAGACCGGCGCGGTAACCGGATCGGGTGGCGACACCCTGCTTTCGATCGAGGCGGCGATCGGGGGCAGCGGCGACGATACCTTGATTGCGCGCGACGGACTGATGTTGAATGCGGCCACGATGGACCAGTACCTGCTGCGCAACGGCGGCGCGTATGATCAGACCGATCCGTTTCGAATAACCGGTTTTACCGCGCACACCGGTGATCCGACGGTGACCACAGGGGTCGGTCTGGTAAGCGCCACCGTCAAGGTTGCGCAACCCGACTTCGGCACCGGTTCGCGCTATTTCGAAGTCGTGGTTCCGACCGCAGGTACTACGCTGACTATCGACATCGACAACAGTTACCTGGCAGATCTTTCCGTGGTGCTACGCAACACGGTTGGAACCGAGGTGGCCCGCAACGACGATGGCCAGGTCCTCGATCCCGGCAGCGCGAACGTCCTCGATCCTTTCCTGACCTATACGACGACCGTCGCCAACCAACGGTTCCTGATCGAAGTGCGCTGTCCGTTGCAGAGCTCGACGCTGGTCGATCCGTCGTATGACCTCAATGTCACGATGACGGGAGCCCAGGTGACCAATATGGCACTGATCGGTTCGCGGCTTGACGGCGGAGACGGCAATGACGTTCTGCTCGGCGGAACGGGCATCGACACGCTTTTTGGCGGCAATGGCGACAATTATTTCGATGGCGGCGGCAATGCCGACATACTTGTCGGCGGATTTGGCGCGGACACTTACATCGTTCGCGATTCGCTCGTGACAATTGTCGAGGCCGGATCTTACCCCGATCCGCACGATACCGTTATCGCTTACCTCTCTTACAGCCTGCCGACCAACGTCGAGACGCTTCGGATCGCTGCGGGATTCGAAGCGAACGGATGGGGCAACTCCAGCGACAACTGGCTCTATGGCAACGAACTTGGCAACGCGTTGAACGGCGGGATCGGCGCCGACTTTCTCTACGGCAATGGCGGCGCCGATACGCTCTACGGCGGCGACCAGGCCGATACGCTTGATGGCGGCGAAGGGTTCGACTTGCTCTATGGCGAGGACGGGAATGACTGGCTCTATGGTTCTTCGGGCGGACCCGCCGACGAACTGATCGGCGGCCTGGGCGACGACCGCTATATCGTCGTGCGACCGGATGACCTCATTGTCGAGAGCGCCGATCAGGGTTGGGACATGGTTGTGGCGACTTGCAGCCTGTATCTGACGGCCAATGTCGAAAGGCTGCAGATCGAAGGGATCGGCGACTTCTATGGCGTCGGCAACGAACTCGACAACTTCGTGATCGGTAACGAAGGGGCGAACCTCCTGATCGCCGGCGGCGGCAACGATTGGATCTCGGGACTGGATGGCAATGATGCCGCCTTTGGCGAGACCGGCGATGACATCATTCATGGCGGCTACGGCATCGATTATCTTGTCGGCGGTAGCGGCAGCGATACGATCTACGGGCAGCGCGGCCCCGACGCGATCTATGGCGAGGATGGGGACGATATCCTCCTGGCCGATACGCTGACGACGACCGCTTTCAATCCGATCTTCACCAGCGTCAGCGAACAGCCCGACTTCGTCACCGACATCCTGGTGGGCGGCAACGGAAACGACACGCTCTACGGCAATTCCGGACTGGCCGACTACGATCTGATGGACGGTGGCGACGGCGACGACAGCTACTGGGTCGATACCGGCGACGATCTGACCTTCGAGGCGGTCGGCGGCGGGACCGATACGGTCCATGCCGATGTGCTGGTGCCCAATGCCGGGGTCTACCTTTACGCCAATGTCGAAAATCTGATCCTCGAAGGCACGACCGCCTTCGGGGTCGGCAACGAGCTGAACAATCAGCTGACCGGCTCGGCCAGCGGCAACTGGCTGCTCGGCGGGGCCGGGGCGGATACGATCAACGGCAAGGCCGGCAACGACGTGCTGTTCGGCGAGGCCGGGGCCGACACTTTCGTCTTCGAAGCCGGCTCGGGCGCCGACGTGATCGGCGATTTCACCCACGGCAGCGACCGGATCCGCCTGATCGGATCGTGGACCAGCTTTGCCCAGGTCCAGGCCGGCTTTCACCAGAACGGCGGCGACGGGGCGATCGATCTGGGCGGCGGCAACCTGATCGTGCTGCAGGGGGTAACGCTTGGCACCCTGACCGCGGCGGATTTCCTGTTCGGCTAACGCATCAGCAAGAGCGAAATGCGCCGGTTGCGCGGGTCCTGGGGATTGGCCTGGATCAGCGGCTCGCGGTCGGCGACGCCCTCGATCCGGCGAAAACGCGGTTCGGCAATGCCCTGGCGCAGCAGGGCCTGGCGGGTCGCCTCGGCCCGCCCGGCCGACAGCGACCAGTTGTTCGCGCCCATGTTGCCGTTCCACGGCAGCGCATCGGTGTGGCCGCGGATCGAAAGCGAGCCGAGCTCGGCGCTCAGCATCGTGCCGATCGCATCGAGCAGTTTGCCGGCATCGGGGGTCAGCACCGTCGTGCCGAGCCGGAACATCGAAAAGTCGGCATCGTCGACCAGGTCGATGCGGATCCCCTCGGTGGTGTCGATCATGCGCACCTGCCGGGCCAGCCGGGCGAGCTTCGCATCGGTGCCGAGCTTTGCCGCAAGTCTTTGCTGCATCGCCTGCATGCGCTTGGCCCGATCGGCCCCTTCCTTGGGCCCGCCGGTGGTGTCGCGCGGGATGGTCATCGCCTTGGTTCCGGTCTGGCCGGCCCGGTTGGGGTAATTGTCGACGTCGGTGATCGAGCTGCCGCCGAGCAGCCCGTTCGATCCGGCGCTGCCCTCGCGCATCTTGACCAGCGTGGGCGTGAAGTAGTCGGCGATGCCCTTGCGCTGCTTTTCAGTGGTCGCGCCAAGCAGCCATAGCAGCAGGAAGAACGCCATCATCGCAGTGACGAAGTCGGCATAGGCGACCTTCCACGCCCCGCCGTGGTGCCCGGCGGCAACCACGGTGACCTTCTTGACGATGATCGGCCGCAGGGGCTCGTTCTTGCCCTTTTTTGCCGGTGCGCTGGCCATTGCCTAGCGCCCGCGCAGCGCGTCGAGCAGTTCTGCCAGGCCGGGACGGAAATCATGGCCCAGCCCGGAACGCGCACTTTCCACCACCAGCGGCTGGGGCCAGCCGTGCAGGCTTGCGATCACCACCTGCTTGACTGCGTGGAAAATCTGTTCGTCAGCCTCGATCACCTGCTTGAGCCGCCCCGCCATCGGCGAGACCATGCCGTAGGCGAGCAGCACCCCCATGAATGTCCCGACCAGCGCCGAGCCGATCATGCCCCCCAGGATCGCCGGGGGCTTGTCGATCGAGCCCATGGTCTTGACCACGCCGAGCACCGCCGCGACGATGCCCAGCGCGGGCAGCGCGTCGGCCAGGCTGGAGAGCGCGTGCTGCGGCTCGTGCATTTCGTGGAAATGGGTTTTCATCGCATTGTCCATCACCTCTTCGACCGCGTGGACTTCGAGCGTGCCCGAGGAGACCACGATCAGCGTCAGCGTGTCGCAGATCAGCGCGGTCAACGGCTTGTTGGCGAGGATCCGGGGAAACTCGGCGAACAGCGCCGAGTTCTGCGGTTCGGTGACGTGGCTTTCCAGCGCCACCGGGCCTTCGGCGCGCAGCAGCTTCATCAGCCGGGTGGTCAGGATGATCGCGTCGATGTGGTCCTGCTTGGTGTGCCTGGGCCCCTTGAAGATCTTGCCGAAGCCGCCGAAGAAGGCCTTGATCCCGTGCATGTTGTTGCCGGTGACCAGCGCCCCGGCGGCGGCGCCGAGGATGATCAGCATCTCGTGCGGGATCGCCTCCATCACCGGGCCAAGCGCGCCGCCGGTAATGGCAAAGCCCCCGAACACCATGACCAGCAGGATGACGATCCCGATACCCGCGTACATAAATCAAAGCCCCCGGTTGAAAGTCAGCGCAGCAGGTCGAACAAGGACAGCGCGGCGAGCTTGGCAAAGCTGGCCTGGCTGGCTTCGAGCACGGTCATGGTCTGCTGCAACCGGGTGACCGTTTCGGCGATGTCGGTGCCGCCCAGCGCGGCCTGTTCGCCGGCGTGCTGTTCGGACAGCTGGGTGCGCCGCTCGGTAGTGAGATCGATCCAGTTGAGCCGCGCCCCGACCACGGTTTGCGCGGTGGTGATCGTCTCGAGCCCGGTGTCGAGCGGGCCGAGCGCGTCGCGCGCCGCCTGGGCCGGATCGGCCGCAGCCCCGTTCAGCGCATCGGCCAGGCCCTTGAGTACCGCGAACAGGTCGGTCCCGGCAAAGCTCAGCACTTCGGGCCCGGTCACCCCGCGGGTCACGCTCTGCCCGTCGCCCAGCGCGATGTCGCCCGCAGCGGCGGTTCCGGCGTAGACCGGATTGCCGCTGGCATCGAGGATATAGGCCGGCCCCGCGGTTTCGCCGCCGAACAAGGCATGACCGGCGCTGTCGCGGGTGTTGGCGAGGCGAACCAGTTCGCCGTGCAGCTGGCCCAGTTCGGTCGCGATCCCCGCGCGCTGATCGGTCGTCAACACCCCGTTGGCGGCCTGGGTGGCCAGTTCCTTGGCGCGGATCACGGTGTCGGTGAAGGCACTGAGCGCGCTGTCGGTCAGGGTCAGGTCGGAGGCGGCACGGCTTGCCGCGGTGGTGTCGATCGCGGCAAAGCTCTCCGCGCGGGCCAGGCTGCGCAACTGCGCCGCGGCGACCGGATCGTCGGATCCCGGGCCAAGCCGCTGGCCACTGGCGATCGCGCCTTGCAGCCGTTCGGCATGGCCGCGCAGCGCGGCGAGCGACAGGCTGGTGCGATCGTAGAAGGCGCTGGTGCTGACCATTGTCATCGTGACGGTTCCTTGCCGATTACCGGAGCGAGAGCAGTGTGTCGAAGATGGTCGAGGCGACCTGGATCGCCTTGCCGCTGGCCTGGAAGGCCTGCTGGTAACGCACCAGGTTGACCGCCTCCTGATCGAGATCGACCCCCGACTGGCTGTCGAGGGCGATTCTGGCTGCCGCGGCGATGGTGCCCAGCGCCTCGCTGGTGGTCTTGCGTCCGGCGACCGCGCTTGAAGCGGAGAACAGCAGGCTGCTGATCTGGCCCGAAATGTCGGTACCGGAGAGGGCATTGCGCAAGGCGTCGAGGCCCGCCGGATCGCGGCTGTTCGCCCCGGCACCGGCGGGCGCCGTGGCGATCTGGCTGCCCGAGCTGAGGGCCAGGGCAATGCCGCCCGCGCCGCTGCCCGAAAACAGCGGCTGGCCGGGCGAGCCATCGAGCGCGACACCGGCGGTCTGCGCGGCGTTGGCCGCAGCAATCAGGCCGTCGGCGATCCCGTCGAGCGTCGTGCGGTTATCGCGCAGCGCGACCAGCGCCTGGGCCTTGCCGGCGAGCGCGCCCGCGGCAAGCGCCACCGGCGCCGCGCCCAAAGTGAAGGATACCGTGCCGTCGCCCGCCGTGGTCATGGCAAAGGCAGTGGCCGCGCCGCCGCTGACCAGCTGCGGGCCGCCCGCGCCGCCCAGGCGCACTTCGACCTGCTGGTCGGCGCCGATCGTCGTGGTCACATCGGCCTGTTTGGACAGGGTGGTGAGCAGGCTGTCGCGCCGGTCGAGCAGGGCGACATGGTCGCTGGTGCCGGGCTGGCTGCGCGCCAGTTGCAGGTTGACGCGGGCCAGTTCGGTGGCCGCGACATTGATCTGGTTCACCCCGTCGGCCGCTTCGAAACGCAGGCTCGACCCGGCCTCGTCCAGTCCGCTGGCGGCAAGCGAGAAGGTGCGGGCCAGGGTGCGTCCGTCTTCCAGAACCGCGGCGCGCAGCGCCGGATCGACCGGATCGGTGGCGAGGCGCTGCAGCGAGGCTTCAAAGGCGGTCATCGCCGGGAACAGCCCCGCGCCTTCCAGCGCCGCCTCGCCATTGGAGAGGCCGGTCAGTTCGGCCTGGGCGCGCAAGGCGTCGGAGCCGGTCCGGCGCACTTCGGCCTGGCGGAAGGCGTCGGCGTTGCGGGCGATCCCGTCGACCCGCACCCCCGACAGCGACAGGTCGCTGATCCGCTGCCAGCCGCCGGCCGTGGCCAGTTCCGACAAGCGAACCGAGCGCCGGACATAGCCCTCGTTCGCGGCATTGGCGATGTTCTGCGCGGTGATGTCGAGCGCCGCGCGCGCCGCGCGGACTCCGCTGGAGCCGATGGTGAAAAGGTCGGAGGACATGGGCTACGCGCTTCCCTTGACCTGGGCCGCCAGCTGCGCCTCGATCATCCTGGCCAGCCCGAAGGCGCCGGTATTGGCGGCCAGCTCGGCAAAGCGGTCGTCCTGCATCTGGCGGAAGGTATCGAGGCCCTGGCCGCCAAGCAGGCTGTCGCCGCCGAGGTTGGTCTTGCGCGCTTCGCTCAGCATCTGGCGCACGAAGATCGCCTCGAACTGGCGCGCGGCCTTGGCCAGCTGGTCGCGCGGCGTACCGTGGCTTTGCGGCAGAGTGCCGAGAGGCAGGACCGGGGCGGAAACCGGGTTCACAGCACCACCATTTCGGCCTTGAGCGAGCCGGCCTGCTTGAGCGCTTCGAGGATCGCGACCAGATCGGACGGGCCGACGCCAAGCGCGTTGAGCGCATCGACCAGTTTGGCCAGCGAGGCCCCGGGCTTGAACAGCGCGACATGGCCGCCGCCTTCTTCGACGCTCAGCGTGCTGGCTTCCTGCTGCGCGGTCTGCCCGCGGCTGAACGGGGCGGGCTGGACTACGGTGGGGCTCTCGTCGATCCGCACGGTCAGCTTGCCGTGGCTGATCGCCGCGGGGGCAAGCCGCACCGCGCTGGAGATCACCACGGTGCCGGTGCGGCTGTTGACTACCACGCGGGCCGGGGCCTCGGCGGGGGAAACGTCGATCATTTCGATCGCCGCCATCGCGCTGGCGCGGGCATCGGGGCTGGCCGGCAGGTGCAGCGCCAGCGTTACCCCGTCGTCGATGCTGGCCATGCCCGGCCAGCGCCGGTTGATCGCATCGCGCACCCGGGTGGCGGTAAGGAAATCGGCCTGAAACAGGTTCCAGCGCAGCACGTCGGCGCTGTCGAAGCCGGTGGCGACCGCGCGTTCGACGCTGGCGCCGTCGGCAATCCGGCCCACGGTGGGGACGTTGACGGTCAGTTTGGAGCCGTCGGCGCCCGATACGCCAAGCCCGCCGACCGCGAGGCTGCCCTGGCTCATTGCATAGATCTGCCCGTCGGCGCCGTAGAGCGGCGAGAGGATCAGCGCCCCGCCGCGCAGGCTTTTGGCCTTGCCGATCGCCGAGACGGTGACGTCGATGCGCTGGCCGGGCTTGGCAAAGGCGGGCAGGTCGGCGGTGATCATCACCGCCGCGGCATTCTTGAGGCTGGGGTTGATCCCGGCGGGCAGCTGCACCCCGACCCGGCCCGAGACGCCCTTCATCGCTTGCGTAAGGTATTCGAGGCTGTCGTCGCCGGTGCCGTTGAGGCCGACCACCACCCCGTAACCGGTCAGCTGGTTGGAGCGCACGCCCTGAAACGCGCCGAGATCGCGGACGCGTTCGGCGTGGGCCGGAAGGGCCGCAAGTGCGAGGGCAAGGCTGATCAGCAGGCGCATCGTGATCCCCCCTCAGAACGGCGAAATGGCGTTGAAGAACTTCGACAGCCAGCCTTCACGGCTGGCCCGCGCGACTGCGCCGTTGCCGGCATATTCGATCCGGGCATCGGCGACCCGGCCCGAGGCAACGCGGTTGTCGGCGTCGAGATCGGCCAGGCGGATGATGCCGGACAACTGGATCCATTCCTGGCCCTGGCTCAGCAGCAAGCGCTTTTCTCCGCGAACAAGGGCGGTGCCGTTGGCCCGCACCTCGACGATGGTCACCGACACCTCGCCGGCGAGCGTGCTCGTCTGCGTGGCATTTCCCTGGCCCTTGAACGACGATTGGCCGCCGGCCTTAAGGGCATTGGGGTTGAGGAACGACAAAGGGCCCGCGGTGGGCGGGGTGATCCCGAAGCTGCCGCCGCGGTCGGTCTTCGACCCGGCGGACTTGGCGGTGGTGGTGTTTTCGGTCAGCACGATGGTGATCGGATCGCCAACACCGCGCGCGCGGTGCCCGCTGACCAGCGGTGCATAGCCGGTGGCGGCGTTGAAGATCGCGCCGTCGGCGGCATGTGCCGGGGCCTCGATCGCGGGCAAGGCGGGCTCGAAGCCCGACTTGGGCTTGGGCCCGGCGAGGGCAGGGGCGGACAGTGCCGCTGCGATCAGGAGGAGGGCGGGGCGCACGATCGTCACAGCGTCTGGTTCGCGTTGCGCAGCATCTCGTCGACCGAGGAGATCATCTTGGAGTTGACCTCGTAGGCGCGCTGGCATTCGATCATGTCGACCAGCTCCTCGACGACGTTGACGTTGGAGCTTTCGAGCATTCCCTGGCGCAGGTTGCCGCGGCCGTTCTCGCCCGGCGGGCCGATC
>JBJTLX010000023.1:0-3183 GCA_046063245.1 Novosphingobium sp. | reverse complement strand
CCCACAGGGTACCTTCAAATGGGTGGTTGGGCCGGGGGAGCGGGCCGGTGTTGCTTCCGCCGTGAGGCGGTGGGAAGTTCAGGCGGCGAGCGCGCGGAAACGGTATTCGAGCAAGACCGCGCGGGTATTGGCGGCGCGCATTTCGGCGCGGGCGCGCAGGAAGGTGATCGAGACGACCTGGCAGGTGCTTTGGCCCGCCGGCAGCGCAGCGATCCGTGCTTCGATCGCGGCGACCAGGGCGCCTGCGGCGTCGGGCTGGTCGCCGCGGCAATGCAGCTCGAGCGCGACGCGTACCTCGCGGCCCGTCACGTCCTTGGCGCTCCAGTCGGCACTGGCCGAGGCGGAGATCGCCAGCCAAGGTAAGGCGGTGCGCGAAGGGGCTTCTTCGACAATGGCATTGAGCTGGGTGGTGAGCGCCGGATCGGCGCTGAGCCAAGCCACCAGCGCGGCACGAAGTGCGATTTCCATGCGTCTCTATCCCTTGGTGAATTGCGGCCAGAGCAGCGCCGCCTTGCGCCAACGTGCAGCGGGATCGGTGCGGGCGAGGCGGAGTTCTTCGGCACGGGCCTGGGCGATCAGCCGGGCCTGTTCGATCAGCCGCGCGGAAAGCTCGGCAAAGTTCTGGCTCATGTCAGCCGCAACCGCCGCCACGGCCGCCACAGCGCCGCGACGGCCGAGGGCGGCCATTGCGCGGTATCGCTCCCGCCTTCGCGCGAGCGGTATTGGAACGCCGCGAGCCGCAACACGCCGTGGCGTAGGCCTTCGGGCAAGGCAGACCAGTCGGCGGCGAGGCCGGCCGTAAACCTCGCGATCACACGCCCCGCGCTGCCCGGATTGCTGACCCGGACCTGACCGCTTCCGTCAGCGCCCAGATCGATTTCATAGCCGCTGACCGGCAAGACAAAGCGCGGGCCGTCGGCGGGCAGCCCGTCGACCCCGGTGATCGCCTGGACCGGGCGCGTCGCCAGCACTTGCCAATCGGCGCTGGCACCCAGCACTTCCTCACAATCCTGCTGCAGCGGCATGGTGCCGGTGAAATGTTCGCAGGCTTCAAGGCTGGCACGCAGCAACTGGGTCAGCTGGGCATCATCTTTGGTGATCGATATGCCGAGCCAATCCTTGAGCTCGGCCAGCGCCGCCGGGGAAATCGCAGCAGGCGTAACGACGGTCCGCTTCATGCGCGTTCTCCGTATGGAATTCGGGAAAGAAAGGGGCGCCCGGGTCCATGTTTTCATTGGGCCCGGGCGCGGCTGTGGCGGCAGGGGAGGCTCGCCGCCGCAGCGAGGGGGTTAGAGCGAGATCTTCAGGACCTTGATCGCATCGCTGTCGAGCACCTGCCCGCCGATGCGCTTGGTCGCGTAGAAGTTGACGTAGGGCTTGTTGGTGTACGGATCGCGCAGGATCGAAGTCTCGCGGCGTTCGGTGATGATATAGCCGTTCTGGAAGTTGCCGAAAGCGATCGGCAAGGCATTGGCTGCAACATCGGGCATGTCCTCGGCTTCGACCACCGGGTAACCGAGCAGCCGCGCCGGGGCGTTTTCGTAGATGCCCGGCTGCCACAGAAAGGTGCCGTCAGCGGCCTTGAACTTGCGAACCGCGGCCAGCGTCTTGGTGTTCATCAGGAACACCGCGCCCTGGCGGTGGCCGGCGCGCAAGCTATGCACTAGGTCGATCAGCACCAGTTCGGGGGTGGTCCCGAAACCGGTGGCATTGCCGGTCACCGTGTGCTGCAGCGTGCCGAAGGCGCGGGTCGCGTCAGCGGTCAGCGCGGTCGGCTGCTGGAGGAAGCCCTTGGGCTGATTGGTGCCGCTGCCGTTGATGAAGGCGGCGCCTTCAGCGCGGGCGAATTCGGTGGCGATTTCATTGGCCAGCCATGCTTCGAGATCGAACACCGCATCGTCGAGCATCGCCTGGCTGGCCGAGGGGTTGGCGTAAAGCTCACCCATCGGCGGCACGATCTCGTTGAACTTCGAGGTGGCGGTTTCGGGCCGCGTGCCGGTTTCGCTGACCCAGCCCGAATTGGCGGTGCTGTTGGTGATCAACTTGCGGTAGCCCGCGGTGCCGACCTGGACGATCTGCGCGACCCCGCGGATCGGGCTGATGGTCTTCATCTGCGCCGCGATCATCGCGTCGATCTCGCGCGGCACGGCATAGCCGCCGTCACCGGCAACCGCACCGGTCACCGACTTGAGTTCGCCAGTCTGGCCAAGCCGGAGATAGCCGTCGACGAAGCCCTTTAGCTCGGGGCTGGGGGTAGCGTTCATGCCGAGCGCGGGTTTGGCGGTGCGGACCGCACGATCGAGCTTGCTCTTCACTTCCTCGATGTCGCTGCGCAGCGCGCCCAGCGCCTGGTCGGCGGCATCCTGCCGCGCGACGATATCGAACGACGCGTCCAGCACGTCGGTAGGAGCAGTGGTGTCCATGGTTGGCCTTTCTTCGGGGGGAACTTCGGGGAAACTTCGGGGGTGGTCGGGGGCGGCAGCGCCCGATCAGCGGGTCAGCAGGTGGACGCGCGCGCCATGCTGCATCGGGGTGGTGACCAGGCTGATCTCGAACAGGTCGATGTCGGTCAGGTCGCGGCCCGCGGCGCTTTGGCAAGAGCCCGCCGCGCGGTAGCCGAACGACAACCCGGTCACCGCGCCGCGCTGCACCGCCGCGGCGGCGCCGCCGCCCGGATTGTCGATCACGCCGATCACGCGCAGGCCGCGATGGTCCTCGCGCACGGTTTCGATCCAGCCGATGCGCTGGTCGGGCCGGTGCTGCCAGAACAGCGGCAGCGGCGCATCGCGTGCTGCCAGGGTGCGGGCAAAGGCTCCCGGCACGATCGCGTCGCGGCCGGCGTCGCGCTGGCCGAACAGCGCGGCATAACCGGCAAAGCGCAGCGGGCCCTTCGCAGGCAGCGTGCGGGGCGCGCTCATTTCAGCAGCCCCGTCACGCCGCTGCGCCACGCGATGCCGACCAGCAGCAACGCCAGCGTGCCGCGCACGATCCAGTCGACCGCGGCCTTCCACGCGCTGGTATTGGCATCGCGCCACGCCTGCAGCAGCTGTCGCAGCTCGCTGAGGTCGGACTGGGCCGATGGATCGTCGAGCCCCATCCGGCTCAGCACCCGGTCGGCGCCAAGCTCGCTCGCCTCTTCGATGATCGCACGCAGCGTCACCAGTTCGGCTCCCTGACCCTCGG
>JBJTLX010000282.1:0-2786 GCA_046063245.1 Novosphingobium sp. | reverse complement strand
CCTTCCCGGGCAAGCGATCGCTGCTCGAAGCTGCGGCTGAGGCAGGACAGCGCGCAGCGGTTGCGATGACGGGCGTCGTGCTGATGTTGGTCTGTGCCGGATTGCTGGAAGGGCTGGGGCGCCAGCTGATCGACTACACGCCTGCCCGCTATGCAGTTGGCTATGGCATTCTGGCCTTCTGGCTGCTCTACTTCTTCGCCTTCCGTCGCGACCCGCAAGCGAGCGAGGCGGCATGAGTGTCCTTGCCTTGCCCAAGCGGTGGACCACCAGGGCCGATCCGCGCCGCAGCCTGATCACGCCTGAAGGGATCGCCTTGCCGATCACCCTGGCCGGTCGTGCAACCCGGCTTGGCGCGCTGCTGATCGATCTGGTGATCATGTTCCTGACGGTGCTGATTGTCACAATGGTGCTCGCATATGGTGCATCAAGCTTCGCCGCGGATGTTTTTGGAGCCAAGGGCAAGCCGAGCGCCAGTCAGCGTCATGCAGTGGAATTTCTGGTCATTGCCTGGTTCGCGCTGATCTGGCTGACCCGCTACGCCTATTTCCTGCTGTTCGAACTCGGCCCGCGGGGCGCCACGCCGGGCAAGCGGATGACCGGGATCCGCATCGCCGCGCGCAGCGGCGGACGGCTCACCGCGGAAATGGTCCTGGCCCGCAACCTGCTGCGCGACATCGAGATCTTCCTGCCGCTGCAGCTGCTGGCCAGTGCGCGCGGGATCGACGGGACCGACTATGCCGGGCTGGCGGCGGGGCTGTGGTTCCTGCTCTTCGCGCTGCTGCCGATGTTCAACCGCGACCGGCTGCGCGCGGGCGACCTGATTGCCGGGACCTGGGTGATCGAAGCCCCCAAACGCAAGCTCGAAGCGGCGCTGTCGAGCAGCGGCACCGCGCTGCGCGGGGCCAGTTCGACCACCGGCGTGGTCTACAAGTTCAGCGATGCCGAGCTGGCGGTTTACGGCGAATACGAGCTGCAGACGCTGGAACGCGTCTTGCGTGAAGGTCGGCCCGAAGCCATGGCCGCGGTCCAGGACGCAATCTGCCGCAAGCTCGGCTGGAACCCCGGCGCGGGGGACGAGCGCGCCTTCCTCGAGGCGTACTACACCCAGCTGCGCGCACGGCTCGAATCGGGGATGCGAATGGGCAAGCGCAAGGCCGACAAGAATACGGGGACGGCCTGAGCCGTCCCCACCATTCGTCTTTGCCTATTTCTTCCAGACCAGTGCGCGCAGCAGTTGCGAGCCGATCTGGTGCCGGTACTTGGCCCGGTCGGCCGAAGCCGCCTGCATTTCGGCATCGGTCATCTTCATCTGCGCCCGCATCATGTCGCCGCGGCGCTTGCCTTCGGCGGTGTCGGCAAAGTTCTTGAACCGCACGACCAGATAGAGATCAGGCTCGCCCGGGCGCTTGTCGTCGTTCGAGAGGATCTCGTAGCCGGTGATCCAGCCCTGGGCCTTGGCGAATTCCTGATTGCGGCGCCACAGACCCGACAGGAAATTGAGGTATTCGAGATCGTGCCCGTCATCGATCGTGATCATCGAAACCGAAACATAGTCACCCGGTTCGACCGGATAGGCATCGTCGGCGAAGGCCGGCGTGGCGAAGGCAAGCGAAAGCGACGCGGCCAGGATGGCCGCCTTGCGGAGCATCAGCATTGGTTAGTCCTCCTGTTGCAGTGCCGGTCCGGACGATCCGGACGCGACCTGCGCCTTGCGCTGGAGACGGGCGACCCGGAAAACATGCGTTTCCGGCAGCAAGGAGGCGGACGCTAGGCCGGTTAACCAAAGAGTCAACCGGAGTCCGATCATGCCCTTGTCAGCGCCGCGGCTTCGCGGCAAATGCGCTGCATGGGCGGGCACTACACCATCAGCGAGGACGACCTGTGCGGCCCGGAGATCGCCGCGCTGCTGCGGCTCCATCTCGACGAAATGCACCAGTGGTCGCCGCCCGAAAGCGTCCACGCGATGCCGATCGAGCGGCTCCGCGCACCTGACGTGACCTTCTTTGCAGCGTGGGACGGGCCGCGGCTGGCGGCCTGCGGAGCGATTAGGGAACTGGGTGATGCCCACGCCGAGCTCAAGTCGATGCGCGCCGATCCGGCCTATCGCGGCAAAGGTGCGGGCCGCGCGATTCTCGAGCATTTGCTGGATGTGGCCAGAGCGCGCGGGTGCCGGCGGGTCAGCCTTGAAACCGGGCGGCCGGAGGCCTTCGCCCCCGCCCGGCGGCTTTACGAAGGCTACGGCTTTGCCGAATGTCCGCCGTTCGGCAGCTATACGAACGACCCCTTTTCGATCTGCATGACGAGGATTTTATGAGCAACGTAACCCTGCGCGCCATGACCGCTGGCGACATTCCGACGCTGTCGCAGCTGGCGCGGGCGGCCTTCGTCGAAAAGTTCGGACATCTCTATGTGCAGAGCGACCTCGATGCGTTTCTGGACGAAGTGCTGTCCGAGCACGGCATCGCCGCGGACTTTGCCGACCCGGCACAGGTCTATCGCCTGGCCGAGGTTGACGGTGCGCTGGCCGGGTTCTGCAAGATCGGGCTGAAGCCGTGCCGCGCCGACCTGGCCCGGGGTATGAACACGATGGAGCTCAAGCAGCTCTATACCGCCGCCGGGGCGACCGGACAGGGCATCGGCGCGCGGCTGATGGACTGGGCGATGGACCAGTTCGCGGCGCGCGGCGCGGACGAGGTGCAGCTGTCGGTCTATGCCGAAAACTTCGGCGCGCACCGCTTTTACGAGCGCTATGGCTTTGCCAAGGTCGCCGACATCACCTTTACGGT
>JBJTLX010000281.1:0-5674 GCA_046063245.1 Novosphingobium sp. | reverse complement strand
ATGACCTATTCGATCGACGGCGAGCAGTATGTCGCGGTGCTGGCCGGCTGGGGCGGGGTCTGGGATGTTTCGGCCGGGGCCGGGGTCAGCAAGCAGATCACCCCCAACATCAGCCGCCTGCTGGTATTCTAGCTGGGCGCCAAGGGTGCCCTGCCGGCGATGCCGCCCAGCGCCAAGCGCGTGCTCGATCCGCCGCCATCAACCGGCACGCCGCAGCAGCTGGCCATGGGCGTCAAGCTCTACACCAATTCGTGCTCGGTCTGTCATGGCAACGCCGCCGTCGCGGGCTCGCTCAATCCCGATCTGCGGCACTCGACTGCACTGGGCAATCCCAAGCTGTGGCAGGAGATTGTCCACGACGGGCTGCTCAAGCAGAACGGCATGGTCGCATGGAAGGGCCAGTTCAATCCCGAGCAGATCGAGGCGATCCGGCTCTACGTGGTCAAGCGCGCCAACGAGGACAAGGCGCTGGGCGGCAGCTGAGCCAATCCGGACACTTGCCCCCTTTGCAGAACGCCCCGGCTGCGGCATGAGGCGGCGCGAGGACAGGGGGGCCGGACCGGCGTGGACAGGACTGACATCAAGCGCTCGGGCGCGATCGACTGGGACAGCCTGCCCTATGGCGGCGACCTGTTCGGCGAATTGCAGCTGGCCGAAGCGGCCCCGCCGGCGCGCCAGCGGATGCAGGCGCTGTCGGCGCTGTGGCCCGGTCTGGCGGTCTGCGCGGTAGCGGCGGGGGCGGCGGCCTGGCTGTCGGACCACTACGGGTTCCCGATCATCCTGCTCGGCCTGCTGGTCGGGCTGTCGCTGAACTTCATCTCGCAGGACCTGCGCACCCACAAGGGGCTCGACTTCGCCTCGCGCACCTGCCTGCGAATCGGCATCGTCGTGCTGGGCTTCCAGGTCACCTTCGAACAGATCGCCGCGCTGGGCCTGGCCCCGTTCGCAGCGCTGGCGGTGGTCATGGCGGTGACCTTTGCCGCCGGGATGGGCGGCGCGAAAATCGCCGGGCAGTCGCGCTATGCCGGGATCCTGGCCGGCGGAGCGACCGCGGTGTGCGGGGCCAGCGCGGCGCTGGCGCTCTATGGCGTGATAGGCAAGGACCGGCTGAGCCAGGCGCAGTTCGCGCTGACCCTGGTCGGGGTTTCGCTGGCCAGCGCCTTTGCCATGTCGGTCTACCCGGTGCTCGCCGCCGAACTAGGGCTGAGCCACGGCCAGGCCGGGTTCCTGATCGGTGCCTCGATCCACGATGTCGCCCAGGCGATCGGCGGCGGCTATGCCTTTTCCGACGCGGCGGGCAGCTATGCAACGATCGTCAAGCTCGCCCGCGTCGCCCTGCTCGCGCCGGTGGTGGCGCTGGTCAGCCTCGCCATCGGCCCGGCCGGACAGGACGCCGGCCAGCCTATGTGGAAGCGCCTCGCCCTGCCGTGGTTCATCGTCGCCTTCCTCGCCGCGGTCGCGCTCAACAGCGTCGTTGCCGTGACTGCGCCGCTGGGCCACGCCGCGCTGATCGCGTCGAAGGCACTGCTGCTGCTGGCGGTGACCGCAACCGCGATGCGCAGCCGCATGGACCTGCTGCTGCAGATGGGCTGGCGTGCGGCGGTGCCGGTGGTCAGCGCCACCCTGGCCAGTTTCGCGACCGCGCTGGGCTTCGCCTACCTGCTGCTCTAGATCACGAAATCGAGGATCGCCGGCATCGGCTGACGCTGGCGGTTGATCACCATGGACGAATGCAGCGTGGTGATCTGCTTGCTCCCCGTCCGCACGAACAGGAACGGCAGCAGGCCGTGGATCAGGCAGGCGAACCCGCCCAGGATCATCCGCACGCCGAAGCCCGCGGCGACCGCGAGATGCTCGGTGTAGCTTTCGCCCACGCTGGCCGGGTGTTCGGTGAAAAGTCTGGCAAGTCGCATGCTATCGCCCCTCGTTACGGGCCGAGCATAGCCGATCGGGCGGGGCAGAGCAAAGGCCCCCCGTCGTCACCGCCGCAGCAGCCACCCGAAAATCTCCGGCAGCCGCGCCGCCCAGGCGTTTTCCTCGTGCTCGGCGCCGGGATAGACCTTGCTTTCCCAGTCGAGGCCGCGCTGCCAGCCGGTTGCGGCGATGCGCGCGTCGATCGCCTCCTGATAGGGGGCATAGAAGGCGTCGAGCGTCGCGGTGCCGTGGTCCATCCACAGCCGTCGGCCATCCGGCACGCCGATCCCCTGGGCCAGCCATCCGCTCCAATAGGCGGTCAGTTCCGCGCTGGCCGGGCCCAGCTTGGTCGGATCGGCCGCGGGCCAGTGCGAACTGACACAGGCGGCCCGCCCGAACACCTGCGGCCGTGCGACGAAGGCATAGCAGCTCATCAATCCGCCCATGCTGGACCCGGCGATCGCGGTGTCGTCGCGGCCCGGCAGCGTGCGAAAGTGCCGATCGACCCACGGCTTCAAGGTATCGGCGATCCAGGCCAGATAGGCGTCGGAAACAATCGGACCGCCTGCCATCGCATCCATCTGCGCGCGCAGTGCCGGGGGTGCCGCGTCATAGGCCGGACGCGGCAGGTACTGGCGATAGCGGTCGCTGCCCGGCGCCCAGATCCCGACGATGATCGCGGGCGCGAAGTGTCCGCGCTTGCTGGCCGCCAGCATCGCCTTGTCAGCGGCCCAGATCTTGTTGAAATTGGATTTCTTCACGTCGAACAGGTTGTGCCCGTCGTGCATGTAGACCACGCCGTAGCGCCGTTTCGAGCGATCATAGCCCGGCGGAAGCCAGATCGTCAGCCGCTGCACCGGCAGACCCGCTGCGGGAACCTGCTCGTATTCGAGCAGCCGTCCGCTATCCCGTGCCGCGGCGAACGCCGGAACAGCCGCCAGCAGCAGCGCACAGAGAGCGGCAAGCACACGTCCCAGCATCGCTATTCCCCCAGGCGGCGCAGCAGATCGTCGTGCGGCGCGAAGTTCTGGGCACAGCCGGCAACGAAGCGGTCAAGCGCGGCGAGATCGCTCAGCGGCAGGTCGGCTTCGGGCGGGACCAGCTTGGCCGCATCGGGGAACTGGCCGTACCCGGCCAGCAGGCAGTGCCACGACAGCGGCGCGTAATAGCGTTCGATCCCCAGGTTGTGCACTTCGGCTTCCAGGTCCTCGCCGCGGAACCACGCGGTCATCACGGCCTTGAGATTGTCCGACAGGTCCTGGTTCGCGGCATTGGCGCGCCAGTATTCGCCCGGGCGCCGGTTCATCCGGTAATGGCAGACGATGTAATCGCGGATCCCCTCGTAGCGGGCGTGGATCGCGGCGTTGAAGCTGTCGGCGTGCTGGCGGGTGAAGCCGCCCTTGTCATAAGCCTCGACGAACCCGGCCAGGGTCGAATGGACGATATGCAGCGCGGTCGCCTCGAGCGGCTCGATGAAACCCTGGGCCAGCCCGATTGCCAGGCAGTTGCCCACCCACGAACGCCGGACCTGCCCGACTTTCATCTTGAGGTGCCGGGCCGGCACATCGGCACCCAGCAGGCCGAGGTGGCGGCGCAGCTCGGTCTCGGCGCCATCGGCGTAGAGATGGGCGGAGGAATAGACATAGCCGTTGCCGGCGCGACCCGTCAGCGGAATGCGCCAGGCCCAGCCGCTGCTCAATGCCGTCGCCCCGGTCTCGCAAGTGGTCGCCCCCTGGTCGCGCGCGCTGGGCATGGCCACGGCGGCATCGTTGAACAGGTTGCCGGAAAAGCTTTCGAACGGTTCGCCCAGCGCCGCCTGGATCAGCGTCGCGCGAAAGCCCGAGGCATCGATGAACACATCGCCCGCGATCGCCTCGTCCCCCTCGCCCAGCAGCGCGGCCAGATCCCCGTTGCCGTGATGACGCACCCCATCGATCCGCCGTTGCAGGTGCGTGACGCCGAGCGTGCCGGTCGCATGGTCGCGCAGGAATTCGCCGACCAGGTGCGAATCGAAGTGATAGCCATAGCCGATGTCGAAGGGGAAGTTTTCCGAGGGGATCGGCCCGCGCCGCTCCGCCGCGAGCCGGGCGAGCACGAAGAACCGGTCAGGATGCGCCCAGACATTGCGCCCGGTGCGCCGCGCCCGGGTGTGGAAGAAGAACCCCGGCGCGGTGTGCTGGTCCAGCGCGGTCTGGAACGGATGGAAATAGCTGTCGTAGCCCGGCGCATCGGACCAGCCGTGAAAGCGGATGCCGTTCTTGTAGGTAGCATTGCAGCGCGGCATCCAGCTCGCCTCGGCAATCCCGAGTTCGTCGAAGAAGGCCTTCAATTGCGGGGTCGACCCCTCACCCACCCCGATGATCCCGATCTCCGGGCTTTCGACCAGGGTCACCGCCGCGCGCTGACCCAGCCGGTGCGCGATCAGGCAGGCTGCCATCCAGCCCGCGGTTCCGCCGCCAAGGATGACAAAGCGGTGCGGCGCTGCGCTCACTTCCGCGCCTTGAGCCTTATCGCAAAGCCGCCGCCCGGCGCCATGCGCAGGTTCAGCTTGTCGGCGCTGGTCAGCACGCGCTTTTCGATCACCACGCTGTGGCGCTTGTCGGTGCGGTAATCGGCATCGTTGCCGTCGCGGTAGATTTCGGCATCGTACTTGACCTTGGGGGTGAGGAAATCGAGCGCAAAGTCGCTGCCGCGCGCCTGTTCATCGCCGACGCCGCCGATGTACCAGTCCTTGCCGCCGCGCACCTTGCGCGCGATCGTGACGAAATCGCCAACCTCGCCATTGAGGACGCGGCTTTCCTCCCAGTCGGTCGGCACGTCGCGGATGAACTTGAAGGTGTCCATGTGCTTGGCGTAGTTTTCGGGCGTGTCGGCGGCCATCACCACCGGCGAATAGATCACCACATACAGCGCCAGCTGCTTGGCCTCGGTCGAGAGGATGTTGCTGTCCTTTTCACCCTTCAGGCTGAGCACGCCCGGGGTGAAGTCCATCGGCCCTTCGAGCATCCGGGTGAAGACGATGTTGGCTTCGTGCTCGGGCGGATTCTTGCCGCCCCACGAATTGTATTCCATCCCGCGCATGCCTTCGCGCGCCACCCAGTTGGGATAGGTCCGCTGCAGCCCGGTGCCCTTGATCGGTTCGTGGCTGTCGAAGGCGACCTTGTACTTGGCCGCGGCCTCGGCAACGCGGATGAAGTGGTTGCTCATCCACTGGCCCTCGTGCCATTCGCGCAGTTGGGTGCCGTCGGGATCGACCCTCTCGATCTGCCCGGCGTCGGTGACGTAACCGGTCTTGACCACCATGTAATTGTGATCGGCGGCGAACTTGAACGCCTTGTCGAACTGCGCCTCGTAATGGCTGGCCGAACCGCCCGTTTCGTGGTGGCCGATCAGCCGCACGCCTTTCTTCTTCGCATAGGCGGCGAGCATGTGGGCGTCGAAATCCTCGGTCGGCTTGGCAAAATCCATGTCGTTGCCGTTGCCGAACCAGTCACCATCCCAGCCCACGTTCCAGCCTTCGACCAGGGTGTTGGGGATGCCGTTGGCGGCTGCGAAGTCAATGTATTGCTTGACGTGTTCATTGGTCGCGCCGTGCTTCGGCCCGCGCGCCCAGCTCCATTCGCCCTTGATCATGTTCCACCACACCCCGGCGAACTTGCCCGGCTTGAACCAGCTGACATCGCCCAGCTTGTTGGGTTCGTTGAGATTGAGCATCAGGTGGCTCTGGTAGAGTCCGGCGGCGTTGTCGGCCAGGATCAGG
>JBJTLX010000280.1:0-5644 GCA_046063245.1 Novosphingobium sp. | reverse complement strand
GGCGCAAGGCGCGGCGGACGAACTGAAATCGACGCTGGGCGAGGCCAGGCCCGCCGCGCGTCAACTCAACGAACGCACGCTGCCCGCCGCCGAAGCCGCGATCCGCGATCTGCGCGCGACCAGCCGGGCGCTGCGCGACGTGACCGAGAAGATCGACGAAAAAGGCGCCGGCGGCCTGCTCGGCGGTGACAAGCTTCCGGATTACAAGCCATGACCATGATCAAGCCGATGCTCCTTCGCGCTGCCGTGCTGGCGCCGCTCGTCCTGTTGTCGGGCTGCCTCGGCCTGGGCGGGGGCAAGCCGCCGCCGACCCTGCTGCGCCTCAACCCCGCGGCGAGTGCCCCTGTCGGCGTAGCGGTCTCGGGCACGCCGGCCAATGCGCTTTCGATCGCCGAACCCGAAGTCGACAAGCAGCTCGCCGCGATGCGGGTGCCGGTGCGGGTCAGTGATACCGACATCGCCTATCTCCAGAACGCGCAGTGGGTCGAACGGCCCGCGCGCCAGTTCCGCTCGCTCCTCGCCGAAACGATCCGCGCCGGTGCCAAGGGCCTGGTGTTCGAGGATGACCAGCCGGTCCCTGCCAGCGGACGCCGCCTCGGCGGCAAGCTGCTCGAAATGGGCTATGACGCGCGCACCTCCAGCGTGGTGGTGCGTTACGACGCGCTGCTCAGCGGCCCGCGCGATGCCGTAACGGTGCGCCGTTTCGAAGCCCGGGTCAGCGGGGTCCAGGCCAAGCCCGCAGCGGTCGGCCGCGCGCTCAATGAGGCCGCCAACACCGTCGCGGCAGAGGTCGCGGCCTGGGTGGTAGGCTAGGCCGCGCCGACAACCTCTTGCTCGATCGCGCCGAAGATCGTCCGTCCGGCGCGGTCCTTCATTTCGATCCGCACGGAATCGCCGCGGTGCAGGAACGGGGTGGTCGCCGCGCCGGTGGCGATCGTTTCGATCATCCGCTGTTCGGCGATGCAGCTGTAACCGCGCCCGCCCTGGCTGACCGGACGGCCCGGCGATCCGTCGGGATCGCGGTTGGAGACGGTGCCCGAACCGATGATCGAGCCCGCGCCGACATTGCGGGTCTTGGCCAGGTGCGCGATCAGGGTGCCGAAATCGAAGGTGCAGTCCTCGCCCGCCTCGGCGCGGCCGAACGGCTGGCCATTGAGATCGACCAGCAGCGGCAGGCTCAGCCGCCCGCCGGCCCAGGCCGGGCCCAGCGCATCGGGGGTGACGAACACCGGCGAGAAGTGCGTGGCCGGCTTGGACTGGACGAAGCCGAAGCCCTTGGCCAGTTCGCCGGGGATCAGATTGCGCAAGGAGACATCGTTGACCAGCCCGACCAGCCGGACCTGCGCCAGAGCGGCGGCGGCATCGGCGCCCTGCGGCACGTCGCCGGTGACGACGCAGATCTCTGCCTCAAGATCGCAGCCCCAGGCCTCGTCCGCCAGCACGATCGGCGCGCGCCCGCCGCGCAGGTCGTCGCTGCCGCCCTGGTACATCAGCGGATCGTGCCAGAAGCTGTCGGGCAGTTCGGCCCCACGCGCCTTGCGCACCAGCTCGACGTGATTGACGTAGGCCGATCCGTCGGCCCACTGATAGGCGCGCGGCAGCGGGGCCAGCGCCTCGCGCTCGTGAAAGCGCTCCAGCGGGATCGATTCATGCGCAACGTCGGTAGCCAGGGCGCGCAGCGCCGGTTCGTGCCGGTCCCAATCGTCCAGTGCAGCCTGCAGGGTGGGGACCAGATGCTGGGCCGAAGCGCACCAGTGGAGATCGTCGCTGACCACCACCAGCCGTCCGTCGCGGGTGCTGCCGGGTAGGGTTGCTAGCTTCATTCGGGGTTCTCCATGTGTCCGGCGGCTTCGTTGAGGCGGGCCAGCAGCGTCTTGAACGTGGCGCGTTCACCGGCATCGAAGGTTGAGAACAGACGGCGTTCCATGTCGAGCGCAATCGGCATGATCGCGCCGTGCATCGCCCGGCCTGCCGCGGTCAGTTCCAGGTGGTGCGAGCGCCCGTCGGCATCGTTGGGGCTGCGCGCGATCAGCCCGCGCGCCTCCATCACCTTGCAGGCGCGGTTGACCGCGACCTTGTCCATCCGCGTCGCCCCGACCAGCGAACGCTGGGTCATTGCCCCGGCATCGCCCAGCACCGCCATGACCCGCCATTCGGGGATCTTCAGGCCGAAGCGGGTGCGATATTCATCGGCGATCCGGTCGCTCACCACGTTCGAGGTGACCGAGAGAAGGTAGGGCAGAAAGTCCGCAAGGCGCGCTTGGCTGGCTGTCATCGGCAAGGCGGTTCCATATGCAACCAGTTTGCTAGGGCCATGGCCGGCCAAGCGCAATGCCCATGGCCGGCATTTTTCAAGCGGGGCGGACCGCTTCGGGCGCGGCGGCGGCAAAGGCCGGCAGCGCGCGCAGCCGCTGGTCCACCGCAACCAGCCGCGGAAACTGGTCCAGCGGCACTTCGAAGCGGCGGGCATTGGCCAGCTGCGGGACCAGGCAGACGTCGGCCAGGTTGGGCCGCTCGCCGCCGAACAGGCCTTGCGCCGGGGCTTGTCCTTCCAGCGCGGCGAACCCTTCGAGGATCCAGTGGTGGTACCAGCGATTGACCGCGGCCTCGTCCACGCCCAGCTCGCCGCGCAGGTAGTTGAGCACCCGCAGGTTGTTGATCGGGTGGACGTCGGCGGCGATCACCAGCGCCTGGGCCAGCACCCGCGACCGTGCCGCCGGATCGGACGTCACCATCGGCGGATCGCCCACCCGGGCATCGAGATAGTCGATGATCGCCAGGCTTTGCGTCAGCAGGTGCCCGTCGATCGCCAGCGCGGGGACCAGCCCCTGCGGGTTGAGCGCGGTGAAATCCGCCGTGGCCTGCTCGCCCTTGGCCAGATCGATCGGCACCGCGCGGTAAGCGATGCCCTTGAGGTTGAGGACGATGCGAACGCGGTAAGCCGCGCTGGAGCGCCAGTAATCGTAGAGGACGATGTCGCCGCTCATCCCAGCACCCGCCCGGCGACGGCCTGCAGTTTGGCGACCAGCATGCGGTCGCGCTGCGCCGGGGCGGTCATCACCGCGTGGTCGAGCGCGTTGTCGATCGGGCTGGGCTTGCGCTCTTTGGGCAGGTCGGCGGCCAGGCGGCGGACCACGTCCTGGGCCCTGGCAACATTGGCCTGCATCACCGCGATCACCGCCGCGGCATCGACCCCGGCTTCGTTGTCGCGCCAGGAATCGTAGTCGGTGACCATGCCGAGCAGGGCATAGGGCAGCTCGGCTTCACGCGCGAGGCGCGCCTCGGGCATCGCGGTCATGCCGATCACGTCGGCACCCCAGCTTTGGTACAGGCGGCTTTCGGCGCGGGTCGAAAATTGCGGCCCTTCGATCGCCAGATAGGTGCCGCCATCGTGGACCGTCGCGCCCTCTGCCGTGGCGGCCGCGACCAGCTGGCCGCGCAGCCGCGCGCAGACCGGATCGGCCAGGCTGACGTGGGCGACCAGTCCGGGGCCGAAGAAACTGGCTTCGCGCCCCGCGGTGCGGTCGATGAACTGGTCGACCGCGACGAACTGCCCCGGCGCCAGCGCCTCGTTGAGCGAACCGATTGCCGACAGCGCGATCAGATCGGTGACCCCGCAGCGCTTCAGCGCGTCGATGTTGGCGCGGTAGTTGACCGCGCCCGGCGGAATGCGGTGGCCGGCGCCGTGCCTGGCCAGGAAGGTGACGCGCACCCCGTGCAGCGTGCCGGTGGTGACCGGGCCCGAAGGCAGCCCGAACGGGCTTTCGATCTCGATCTCCTGGGCTCCGTCCAGCGCCAGCCCGGCGGCCAGCCCCGATCCGCCAATGACCCCGATATGCCAGGTGCCGGGCATTACCGTGCGAGGATGCCCGCCATGTTGAAGTCGATGCAATGCGCGCGATAGCGGTCACGCAGCTCTTCGGTCAGGGCCTCGGTATCGTAGCAGTGCTTGAGCACCAGCCGCGACGAGAAGAAGCGGTCGCAGGCACCGGTGGTGGTGAAATAGAACAGCTGCGGATCGATATCGCGAAACACGCCTTCGCGCACCCCGTCCTCGATCAGCTTGTCATAGGCCCGGCTGAGCGGGGTAAGATAGCTGTCGGCGATGCGGTGCGCCTCGTCGGGGTCGCTCTCGCGCACCAGCCGCATCAGCAGCCGGTTGAGATAGGGCGTCTTGTAATAGGTATCGACCACCGCGCCGATGTGGCGGCGCAGCCGCACTTCGGGGGCCATGTCCTTGGCCATCAGCGCGTCGACTTCATGGACGATGCCGTCCATGTCGCGATCGAGCAGTGCTTTCAGCAGCCCCGCCTTGTTGCCGAAGTAGTACTTGACCAGCGCCGAGTTGAGCCCCGAGCGCAGCGACAGTTCGGACAGCGAGATGTCAACGATGTCGCCTTCGCGCATGATTGCCGACGCAGTTTCCAGCAACTGGTCGCGGGCGCCGGGCGGCGCGTCAGTCGCTTCAAGCGGTGCGCTGCTCATTGATACTCCGGTTCACTGCCCCACCACGGATAGAAATCGGGCATATCCTGCGAAACGCGCAACGGAAAGGCGGGGGGGCGCTTCTCGAGGAAACTTTGCACACCTTCCTTCGCGTCGGCACCCTTTGACAGGCGGTAGATCGCCCGGCTGTCGACCTTGTGCGCCGCCATCGGATGATCGCCCGAGGGATTGCGCCACAGCATCGCCCGGGTCATTGCGATCGACACTGCCGAGGTATTGTCGGCAATTTCGCGGGCCAGTCCGCGCGCCGCATCGATCAGTTCGCCCTGCGGGTGGACCGAACGGACCAGACCGCCGCGCAGCGCTTCCTGAGCATCGAAGATCCGCCCGGTCATGCACCATTCCAGCGCCTGGCTGACCCCGACCAGCTTGGGCAGGAACCAGCTCGACGCTGCTTCGGGGACGATCCCGCGCCGCGCGAAGACAAAGCCATAGCGTGCGTTGTCGCTGGCCAGGCGGATGTCCATTGGCAGCTGCATGGTGATACCCACGCCCACCGCTGCGCCGTTGCAGGCGGAGATCAGCGGCTTCTTCGACTGGAATAGCCGCAGCGTCAGCAGCCCGCCGCCATCGCGGACGCGGGGGTCGGACAGGTCGGTCACCGCCTCGCCGCTGGAAAACACCGCGCGCCCGTCGTCCGGGGTCAGATCGGCCCCGGCGCAGAACGCCCGCTCTCCCGCGCCGGTGAAGATCACCGCGCGCACCGCGTCATCGTCGTCGGTGCGGTCCATCGCATCGATGATCTCGTTCATCATCGTGCCGGTAAAGGCATTCATCTTTTCCGGGCGGTTGAGCGTCAGCGTGGCAATGCCTTCGCTGATGTCGAGCGCGATCTGCGAATAACCCATCAAACTCTCCCGTTACGGACGGGGCGGCATCGCTGCGCCGCCCCTGCCCGGCAAATCGCTTAGCGCGGCGCCATGCGGATGCCGCCGTCGAGGCGCACGTCCTCGCCGTTGAAATAGCCGTTCTCGATCATGCACAGCGCAAGGCTGGCATATTCCACCGGATTGCCGAGCCGCTTGGGGTTGAGCACCGAGGCACCCAACGCATCGCGTACGTTCTGCGGCGCACCGGCCAGCAGCGGGGTGTCGAAAATGCCCGGCAGGATGGTGTTGACGCGGATCTTCTCGCTCGC
>JBJTLX010000279.1:0-4470 GCA_046063245.1 Novosphingobium sp. | reverse complement strand
TCGACCACCTGCGGTGCCAGCGCGTCGCTGCAGGCCACTTCGATCTTCACCTTGGGCAGCATATTGGTGCTGTATTCGGCGCCGCAATAAATCTCGGTCTGTCCCTTTTGCCGGCCAAAGCCCTTGACCTCGGAAACGGTCATCCCCGCGACGCCGATGGCGCCGAGAGCATCGCGCACCTCGTCGAGCTTGAACGGCTTGATGATGGCGATGATGTACTTCATGCCGATCCCCTGATTGCCCGCCGGCCCCTCGCCGGCAGGGCAGACGCAGCAAGGGCCGTGCCAGTTGAGAAGTTTCGTTGCTTTTCAGGGCACCCAGCGCAACCGCGTTGCGCAGCGCGGCGATTTGGCGCGCGAAAGCTGCGCAGCTGCCTAAATTTTAGGCAGAGTCAGGCGGGCAACCACCGGCAGGTGATCCGAGGCTACGGCCGCCAGCGCCGAATGATGGACCCCGGCAGCGCCGACCTGCCATTCGCCCGAAACGACGATCCGGTCGAGCTGCGCCACCGGGCGGCGCGCGGGGAACGATCGCCCCGGCATCAGCACCCGCCACGGGGCGAGGAATTCACGCCAGGCGCCGCCGTGGACCGCCCATTCGTTGAAATCGCCCATCAGCACCATCGGGCAGGCCGGGCCGCAGCGCGCCACTTCGGCGAGGACCGTGCGGAGTTGCTGGCGGCGGCGCAGCCCCGACAGATCGAGGTGCATGCCGACCACGCGCAGCCGCGCCCCGTGGACGAGCAGATCGGCGCGCACCGCGCCGCGCGGCTCGAGCGTCGGCAGCGGAACGATGCCGGCCTCGGCCACGTCGATCCCGCGCTTCACCAGCAGGGCATTGCCGTGCCAGCCGATCGAATCCGGGCGGTGATTGAGCGCGACCGGGCGGTAATGCGAGAGATCGTCGAGCATCGCCCGCGGCAACACCGTCTCGCGCCGGCCAAAGCGGCGATCGGCCTCTTGCAGCGCGACCACGTCGGCGTCGATCTCGTGCAGTACCGCCAGGATCCGTTCGGGATCGCGCCGCCGGTCGAGCCCCACCGCCTTGTGGATGTTGTAGCTGGCGAAGGTGAGCTGCATCAGCCCGCGATATAGCGGTCGGTCGGCCGGGTCGGCAGCCCGTCAATCGACCGGGTGCGGCTGGCGACCTTCTTCTCCCACTTCGCCGGATCGGCCTGGGCGTGGTACTTGACCAGCGTCTCGCGCGGCTTGTCGAGGTGCATCACCGGCACCCCCCAGCCGCAGCTGGTCTGGACGCTGTCGACGGCAATATCGAAGATCTGGCGGGTCCCCGGCAGCAAGGTGAAGTGCGCTTGAAGTTCGTCCCACCCGGCGTCCTGCGGCAGCACCGCCTTGCCATGGCCGTAAAGCCGCAGGATCAACGCGGGCTGTTCGAAATTGCACATCATGATGGTGATCCGCCCGTCGGCGGCGAGGTGCGCGTGAGTCTCGTTGCCCGATCCGCCAAGGTCGAGATAGGCGACCCGATTGGGACCGAGCACCTTGAACGTCCCGTCGAGCCCCTTGGGGCTGAGGTTGATCCGCGCATCGGCCGCAGCGGTGGCGACGAAGTAGACCGCCTGGCGGGCGATCATCGCTTCGTGATCGGGGGTGATGTGATCGGTGAAGTCCATGGCAGGACATTAGGCAGGACGCCGCGCCGGGGCAAGCGGACTGCCTGCGACAGACGCCCGGTTCAGTCGGCCTGCGGCTTCCAGTGGGCCGCGATCACCGACACGACAGCCCAGATCAACGCGAGAATGCCGATGTAGAACAGGAAGAAGGGCACCAGGTTGGTTATCGGCCCGCCAAAGCGCAGCCCCCTGCTGTCCTTGAACAGGGCATCGAACAGCGAGGCGACCGGGAACGTCCAGGCGGTGACGATCAAGGCCCGCGCCACGTTGCGGGCCCGGGCCACGGGCAGATCCATGGCCGGGAGGACCACCGCCAGCAGCCACAGCATCAGGCCGTTCAGCACCCCTTCGAGATGAGTCATCCGCCAGGCCTTTTCGCTGCCCGGCAATTGATAGGCGATGCTGCCGGGGATCGGCCACAGCTCGATGCTGCCAAGGATGAAGAACAGGAAGCCAAAGCCGGCGGCAAATCCGAACAGCATGACGAAGCCGCCATTCAGAATGAGCTGGCGCTTGATCGGGCGAAAATCTGGTTGATTCACGGGCTGCTCCTCAATTGCGCGGGGCGGTCAGAACGGGACCGGCATCGTCGGCGATGCGGTGTCGATCAGCGGCATACCCTTGTTCGTCCGCGCGGGATCGAGCCGGGCATAGCCCGCGATCCATTGATCGACCCAGGGATGGTTGCGTTCGCCGCGCGGATCATGGCCGGGCAGCAGCGCCTTGAGCAGAGTCGGCCCGGCCCCGGCGATGAAGCGCGCGGCCCAGAGCCAGACCCGCAACCGGCAGCGCAGCGAATGCCATGTGCCGTCCTGCTTGAGCAGCGCGATGTAGCAGCGGCGCGACCAGCGGATCACATCGAGCGAACCATGCAGGACACCGAATGCCCGGCGCCAATAGCCCGGCGTGACCGCGCAATAGACATCGTATGCCACCAGCTTGTGCTCGGTCTCTTCCACCATGTGCCACAGGATGAACGAGGTTACGCTGCGATCGGCCCCGGCAAACAGCTGCAAGCGCCGCGACACCAGCCAGCGGGTCAGGCCGATCGTCATCGCCTCAAACCCAGCGGAATAGGCCAGCCTTTGCCCCAGCGGCAGTGTACCAAGCCGGGCATAGGCGCGCGCCATATCGGCTTCCACCGCCTGCAGCCCGTCATAGCCCTGGGCCAGGATGAGATCGTTGAAGCGCCGGTGAGTGCGGTAATGCTGGGTTTCCTGCAGGCAGAACTCGCGCGCCTCACGCTTGATCGCGGGGTCCGCAACCAGCCGCGCTGCTTCTCCCAGCGTGGTCACCAGGAAGGGCTCCAGATGGGGCATGACGAAGGAAGCCCCGTTGACCATCTGGGCGAACTCCGCCTCGCCGGGGATCCAGTGCGCCGCCGTATCGTCGGCAAATTCGAAAGCCCCCGGGCGCACCGTGATCGGCTGGCACGCCTTGGCAGAGCCGTGAACCGCGGCGGTGCCTTCCATCGTTGCAACCATCGTTGTCCTCCCCACGGCCACCCGTTACCCGCCATCGGGCCCCGCAGCCGCGATTCTTATAACATCGTTATTTCGCCGTTATAGCACTGGCATTTGCTTTGCAAAGCCCTAAGTGCGGGTGATGGCCGAACCCCTGCCCGAGACTATCGACGACGCGGAGGTCCTGCGCGGGCGGCTGCTTGCCAGTGCCGAAACGCTGCTCGCCAAGCACGGGCCCGACAAGGTTTCGATCCGCGAACTGGCCCGCCAGGCCGGCATATCGACCATGGGGATCTACACCGTTTTCGGCGGCAAGGACGGCGTCATGCGCGCGCTTTATGCCGAAGGATTTGCCCGGCTATACCAGCACGCCGCTGCGGCCGAGGATCGCGGACGGCCGGCGAAGTGGCTGTTCGACGCGCTGATCGCCTATCGCCGGTTCGCGCTGGCCAATGTCGGTTTCTATCGCCTGATGTTCGGCGGCGACAAGCGGTTCGTCCCGATCGATCGCAACGCCCGGTTCGGCACGCTGGTCGTCCCTGACCAGGGCGCCTATCCGTCTTACGGCTCGCTGATGGACGCCTTTGCCGAAGGGCAGCGCGAGGGCGTTTTCACCAGTGCGCGCTCGGCCGATGATCTGGCGCATCTGGCATGGGCGATCATCCACGGCCTGGTCAGCCTGGAGATCGCCGGATACGTCGATCTGGCCCGGGCCGACGATCGTTTCCGCGACAGCATCGCCCTGTTCGTCCGGTCGGTGCTGACCGATCCGGCAGACCTGGACGCGCTGCTGGCAGACCGCTGAACGTCTACCGTTCCTTGGTCGCCGAAAACGCCAGCTCAGGGTTCTTCTCCTGCTGGTACGATACGTCCCACGCGCTGCGCGCCATGAACACCGGATCGCCGTCGCGGTCCTTGGCCAGGGTGGCCATGTTGAAGTCGGTAAAGGCCTTGAGCGCCGCGTCCGGTCCCTTGAGCCAGCGCGCGGTATCGTAAGGCGCGGCCTCGAGCATCGCCTCGACCTTGTATTCCGCCTCGAGCCGGCTGATCAGCACGTCCAATTGGAGCTGGCCGACCACGCCGACGATCCACTGGCTGCCGATCTCGGGGTAGAACACCTGGATCACGCCTTCCTCGCTGAGGTCGTCGAGCGCCTTCCGGAGCTGCTTGGTCTTGGTCGGATCCTTGAGCGCGACGCGCCGGAGGATTTCCGGGGCGAAATTGGGCAGGCCGGTAAAGCGCACCCTGTTGCTTTCGGACAGCGTATCACCGACTCGCAAGGTGCCGTGGTTGGGAATGCCGATGATGTCGCCGGGCTCGGCGGTATCGGCAATCTCGCGATCCTGCGCGAAGAACAGGATCGGCGAATGGATC
>JBJTLX010000278.1:0-3923 GCA_046063245.1 Novosphingobium sp. | reverse complement strand
TTCGATCCGCACCCCGATCGAGAACGGCTTGGCCTCATGATGAACCCCGCGGGCGTGGAGCATCTCGAAGGTCGGCCGCGCCGAATGGCCGACCGCCAGCACCACGTGATCGGCCTCAAGAAAGCCGCCGTCATGCAGATGCAGCCCGCGCAGGGCGAAGCTGTCGCCGCGCCGTTCCAGTTCGAGATCGTCGACCCGGGTCAGCCAGCGGTATTCGCCGCCCAGCGCCTCGATCCCGGCGCGCAGGCTTTCGACCATGGTGACCAGGCGGAAGGTGCCGATATGCGGGTGGGCTTCCCACAGGATGTCGCCCGGCGCCCCGGCCTGCACGAATTCCTCGAGCACCTTGCGGCCAAGGAAGCGCGGGTCCTTGACCCGGCAATAGAGCTTGCCGTCGGAAAAGGTCCCCGCCCCGCCCTCGCCGAACTGGACGTTGCTGTCGGGATCGAGCTCGCCGCGGCGCCACAGGCCCCAGGTATCCTTGGTCCGCTGGCGCACCACCTTGCCCCGGTCGACGATGATCGGGCGCAGCCCCATCTGCGCCAGCACCAACGCAGCGAACAGCCCGCACGGTCCCGCCCCGATCACCACCGGGCGCTTGCCGCTCCACCCCGGCGGCGCATGGAACGGCGGGTGCCAGGCCATGTCGGGGGTGGGCCGGACGTCCTTGTCCCCGGCCAGCCGCGCCAGCACTTCGCCCTCGTCCGTCACATCGACGTCGAAGGTGTAGACCAGCAGGATCGCGCTCTTGCGCCGGGCATCGTTGCCGCGCTTGAACAGCGACCAGCCGCGCAGCGCATCGGCGGCTATCCCCAGCCGCGCGCAGATTGCCGGGGCAATCGCGTCGGCCGGATGGTCGAGCGGCAGGGAGAGGCCGGAGAGGCGGATCATCGCCCGCCCCTAGCGCCGCTACAGCGTCTTGAACAGCGCCAGCATCCGCGCCCAGGCACGATCGGCCTCGGCCTTGTCATAGACCGGGGCGTCGAGCGTGCACCAGCCATGGTCGGCGTTGTAAACCTCGACCTCGGCCGGACGTCCGGCGGCCTTGGCGGCGGCTTTCAGCGCGTCCTTGTCACCCGGAGCGCGGGCATCGTCGTTGCGGGCGATGGCGAAGAGGAAGCTGGCCTTGGTCGCCGCCAGCAGCTTGCTGGGGCTATCCGGCGTATCGCCGACCAGGCCGGCACCGTGGAACGAGGCCGCCGCCCTGACCCGGTCGGGCGCGGCGAAGGCGGTGCGCACGGTGTAAGGCCCGCCCATGCAATAGCCGCAGGTGCCGATCCCGCGCTGCGGGTGGACGCTGCGCTGCTTGCCCAGCCAGGCGACGAAAGCCTTGGCATCGCTGACCGTCCCCGCCGGGGTGATCGCGGCGATCATCGGCTTGAGCTTGGCCTGGCCCTCGGGGGTGCGCCATTCGGCGATCGACTTCAGGATCGGCGCGGGGGATGAGCGGTAATAGTGGTTGACCACCAGCACGGCATAGCCGGCCCGCGCCAGCCGCCGCCCCATTTCCTTGTAGGCATCGCGCAGCCCGGCAATGTCGGGCCACATGATCACCGCCGGAAAGCGCCCGCGCGGCGGACGGACAAAGAAGGCGTCGGCGGTGCCGTCGGGCGTGACGATCCGGACCGTCTCCTCGCTGAGCCCGCCCTTGTCGGCCATCTTGGCGCCGGCCATCTTGGCATCGGCGCAGGCGGCGACCAGACTTGCCGCGACTGCGGTTCCGGTCGCAGCGAACTGCCGCCGATTGAGTCCGCGTTTTGCCAGGGCGGCGTCGTCCTGCTCTGCAGTAAAATCATCGCACATGGTTCTGCTCCAGTCTGCCCTGAAGCCCCACGATAGCCCGGTTGCCGACAAGGTCCAGCACGGCCATCGCCTAATCGCGCGATTAAACTTGCAATCGCAGCGCGAATGCGGCGAATTGCACTGGCTGACTCGCGCCAATCGAGCGGCCTGAGGAGAGGATACGGGTTCATGCGTTTGAGGCTTCTGGCCGCCACCGCCCTGCTGGCGCTGGCATCGTGCAACAACAGCAAGACTGCGTCGCCGCCCGCGACCAGCGGCGTGACCGACGCGATGATCGCCGATGCCGCCGAGGGCGAATGGCTGAGCTATGGCCGCGACTATGCCGAGCAGCGCTTTTCCACGCTGAAACTGGTCAACGACGGCAATGTCGGGCAGATGGGGCTGGCCTGGTTTGCCGATCTCGACACCGCGCGCGGGCAGGAAGCGACCCCGCTGATGCACGACGGGGTGCTGTACATTTCCACCGCCTGGTCGATGGTCAAGGCCTATGACGCCAAGACCGGCGCGCTCAAATGGGCCTATGACCCCAAGGTCGCGCGCGAAAAGCTGGTCGACGTGTGCTGCGACGCAGTCAACCGCGGGGTCGCGCTTTATGGCGACAAGGTCTACGTCGCCACGCTCGACGGGCGGCTGGTCGCGCTCGACCAGAAAAGCGGCAAGGTCGTCTGGGACAAGCGGATGTTCCCCGCCGACAGCCACATGGCCAGCACCGGCGCGCCGCGCGTGGTCAAGGGCAAGATCCTGATCGGATCGGCCGGGGCGGAATACTTCACCCGCGGCTATCTTGCCGCCTTCGATCCGCAGACCGGCAACGAACTGTGGAAGTTCTACACCGTGCCCGGCGACCCGTCGAAACCGCAGGAGGGCAAGCACCTCGAAGCGGCGGCCAAGACCTGGAGCGGCGATTTCTGGAAGACCGGCGGCGGCGGTACGGTGTGGGATTCGATCACTTATGACCCGGTCACCAACCTGGTCTATTTCGGCACCGCCAATGCCGAACCGTGGAACCCGGCGCACCGCAACACCGATGGCGCGGGCGACAGCCTCTACACCGCCTCGATCGTCGCGGTGAACGCCGATACCGGCGAATATGCCTGGCATTTCCAGGAAACCCCGGAAGACCGCTGGGACTTCGACAGCAACCAGCAGATCACCGTCGCCGATCTCACCATCGGCGGGCAAAAGCAGCACGTCATCATGCACGCGCCCAAGAACGGGTTCTTCTATGTGCTGGATGCCAAGACCGGCAAGTTCATCTCGGGCAAGCCGTTCGTCGACGGGATCAACTGGGCCAGCGGGCTCGATCCGGTTACCGGCCGGCCCAATGTCAATCCTGATGCCAAGTACGAGATCACCGGCAAGCCCTTCGCCGGATCGCCGGGTGCAATCGGGGCGCACAGCTGGACGCCGATGAGCTTCAGCCCGCTGACCGGCCTGGTCTATATCCCCACCAACAATACCCCGCAGGTCTATGCGCCGGATCCCGACTGGAAGCCGGGCACCACCGGCTTCCAGCTGGGCATCGACGCGACGGCGGGCAACGTGCCGGCCGACAAGGCGGTGCGCGAAGCGACGGTCAATGCCCTCAACGGCGCGCTGGTCGCGTTCGATCCGGTTGCCGGCAAGGTGAAATGGAAGGTGCCCTATACGATGCCGACCAACGGCGGCACCCTGGCAACCGCGGGCAACCTGGTGTTCCAGGGCACCGCCACGGGCGAGTTCAACGCCTATAGCGCCGATTCCGGCAAGAAGCTGTGGTCGTTCGGCACGCAAAGCGGCGTGCTCGCCGCGCCAATGACCTATTCGATCGACGGCGAGCAGTATGTCGCGGTGCTGGCCGGCTGGGGCGGGGTCTGGGATGTTTCGGCCGGGGCCGGGGTCAGCAAGCAGATCACCCCCAACATCAGCCGCCTGCTGGTATTCAAGCTGGGCGCCAAGGGTGCCCTGCCGGCGATGCCGCCCAGCGCCAAGCGCGTGCTCGATCCGCCGCCATCAACCTGCACGCCGCAGCAGCTGGCCATGGGCGTCAAGCTCTACACCAATTCGTGCTCGGTCTGTCATGGCAACGCCGCCGTCGCGGGCTCGCTCAATCCCGATCTGCGGCACTCGACTGCACTGGG
>JBJTLX010000277.1:0-7410 GCA_046063245.1 Novosphingobium sp. | reverse complement strand
CGGGACGCACGGTGCTGCTGCGCGGTGACATGGATGCGCTGCCGATGCCCGAGGAGACCGGGCTGCCCTATGCATCCACCTTTGACGGCTGCATGCATTCGTGCGGACACGATGCCCACACCGCGATGCTGGCCGGCGCTGTGCGGCTGCTCTGCGCCCGCGCTGGCAGCCTGAAGGGTGAGGTCCGCTTCATGTTCCAGCCGGGCGAGGAAGGCCACCACGGCGCGCGCCACATGCTGGACGATGGCCTGCTGGGCGGCAGCGATGGCACGCCGCTGCCCGACGCGGCCTTTGCCCTGCACGTCATGCCCAATGCCCGCCATGGCCAGATCGCCGGCCGGGCCGGGCCGCTGATGGCGGCGGCGGACAAGTTCGACGTGGTGGTGAAGGGCCGCGGCGGCCACGCCTCGATGCCGCATTTCTCCGCCGATCCGCTGCCGGTCGCGGCCGAAATCGTCCTGGCGCTGCAAAGCGCGGTAACCCGCCAGTTCGATGCCCACGATCCGGTGGTCTGCACCGTATCGAAGATCGCCGGCGGCACCGCGCACAATGTCATTCCCGATTCGGTCAGCCTGCTCGGCACGCTGCGCTCACTTTCGCCGCGCCACCGCGCCGCGCTGCATGCCATGGTCGAACGGGTGGCGACGGGGATTGCCCAGGCCCACGCGATGCAGGCCGAAACAACGATCAGCGAAGGCTTTCCGGTAACGGTGTGCGATCCGCGCGCGGCGGCGCTGGGCGCGGAAACCACCGCGGCGCTGTTCGGCGACGGGGTGTGGCACGCACTCGCCCGGCCGATCATGGGGGCAGAGGATTTCAGCTATGTGCTGGAAAAGGTCCCCGGCGCGATGTTCTTCTTGGGGGTCGCCGCCGAAGGATCGGACTGGAACCTGTGCGAAGGGATCCATTCGACCCGGATGGTGCTCGACGAAGCCGCCCTGCCCCGCGGCGCGGCGTTGCTGGCAGGTCTGGCCGAGCGGTTTCTCGCGCGCGGGTTCGATTAACCGAACAGAAAATCCCCGGCGGTCAGGCTGGTATACTGGACGCCGAGCAGGATGATCAGGTTGCCGCCGCCCAGATCGAGCGCGCAATCACCGTCGACCTGGCGAAAATGGCTGAGCGTGGTTGCGAAGTCGGCATAGGATCCGATCAGCCGGATCCGGTCCTCGCCGTGGTGGAAATCGCCGATCACGTCCTGGCCGACCACCCCGTCGAAGACGAAGGTATCCTGCCCGAACGGTCCGCCGAGCAGATCGCCGAACAGCACGTCGTTACCCTGCTTGCCGTTAAGCGTGTCGTTTCCGCCGTTGCCGAGCAGCCAGTTGTTGCTGGCCGATCCGGTCAGCACGTTGTCGCTCTCGTTGCCCGCGGCAAACGGCGTGGTGCCAAGCAGCACGCAGTTATCGACCTGGTACCACAGGTAATACCCGGCGCCCTGAATATCGGCGTAAACGGTGTCGATGCCTTCGCCGACCCCCTCGTAGATGATGTCGTCGGGGGTATCGACATAGTAGCTGTCGTTGCCCGCCGCGCCGTTGAGAATGTCATAGTCGCCAAGGCCCGACGCGGCGAACAGCAAGTCGTCGCCGTTGCCGCCGTAGAAGATGTCGGTCGCGAAGTCGGCCCCGCCGGTCAGGCTGTCGTTGCCGTCCTCGCCGTACAGCGCGTCTGTGGCATTGCCGCCGGCCAGCACGTCGTTGCCGATCCCGCCGATCAGGTAGTCGACCCCGTCGCCGCCACTGAGCGTGTCGACCCCGCTTTCGCCGTAGAGCACATCGCCCCCCGCGCCGCCGCCGATGGTGTCGTCGCCCGCGCCGCCGAGCAGCAGGTTGTCGCCCTCGTTCCCGGTGATGGTGTTGGCCAGATCATTGCCCACCCCGAAGATCCCGCCCGCCCCGCCGGCCAGAGTCAGGGTCTCGAGATTCTGGTAGAGATAGAAATTGCTGCTGGCCGTGACATTGTCGGTGCCTTCGCCGGGGTTTTCGAAGATCACGTCGCTCTGGGCGTTAACCTGATAGCTGTCGTTGCCGCTGCCGCCGATCAGGGTGTCGAGCCCGGCCCCGCCGATCAGGGTATCGTCGCCGGCCCCGCCATCGAGCAGCGATCCGACCAGCACGGTTCCGGCCGCGGTCCGCGTCGTTACCGCCGAGACGTTGAGGTCGTAGGTGCCGGCATCGCTGCCGAAGGTGGTGACGCGCACGTAGATCCGCTGATTGCCCTGCGCGACGTTGAGCGACAGGTAGCTGTCGAGATCGTTGGCCGAACCGACATCGAGCGCGAGCGAATCGTCGTTCTTGCCCAGTTCGATCCCGCCCGCGGTGTAGACGGTAACCATCGCGTCGATGCCGAAGGTGTTGTCGATATCGATCAGGATGGTGCCGGCACTGTTCAGGAAGAAGCTGTACCAGTCCTCACCGCCGCTGTTGAAGCCGTGTACCGTCACGCTCGACTGGCCAGCGCTTGCCTGGATCGCCGGATCGCCGGTATGCGCGGAAAAACGATAGTCGAGATCGATCGCGCCCTGCAGCGTCGTGGCGACACCCGCTGGCTTGCTCAGGTCGAGCGCGTCGCGCACCACGCTGGTCCCGGCGAAGGCAGTAAGCGTATCGTTGCCCGATCCGCCGCGCGCGTTCTCGATTGCGGTCAGGGTATCCGCCCCGTCGCCGCTTGCGGTCCCGGCGGCCAGATTGATGACCAGGTTGGCGCTTACCCCGGAATAATCGACCGTGTCGAAGCCCGCGCCGCCGTTGATGACATTGGCCGCGCCGTTGCCGTGGAACCAGTCGTCCCCGCTGCCCCCGGTGGCATTCTCGATCGTCACGCCGTTGGCGATGGTGAAGCCGCCCAGCACTCCGGTGATGCGCGAGACGTAGCCTCCGCCGCCGGGCGCGTTGAGCAGGGTTGCGGCGCGCAGGTCGATAATGCTGTCGAGCCCGGTCGCACCGGCCTGGATCGTGTCGCTGCCGCCCGCATCCCACAGGCACAGCCACGCGGTACCGGTGACGTTGGACTGGGGCAGGACAAAGCTGCTGGCCCCGGCATTGGTGGCATTGTTCGCGCCGTAGATCCGCTGGATCGCGGCGATATCGAAGGCCCCCGGTCCGGCCTGGCGGCCGAACGACTGGCTGGGTGTGGAGCCGACCTGCCAATAGGCATCGAGATCGGACATCGCCGTATAGATGCCCTGGTTGAGATTGTTGTCGCCATATTCGTAAGGCGAGGTGACCCCCGGAAACGACAGCGCGCCGGGGTTTGTCGCGGGGTCGTTGTAGGGGTCGAGCAGGCCCAGGCCGCGGCCGATGGCGTGGAGATAGGCGGCAAAGCCGTTGCCCCCTTTCCCGGTGCTGCCTGCAAGGAAGATACCGCTATCGATGTTGTATGCGCCCAGCGAGGTGCCAACCATCGGCAAGTCGTGCTGGCTCTGCAGCGACGGGTCGAGCGAGTCGAAGCTCTCGATCCAGTCGTAATTCGCCGTGCTTTGGGTGCCGGTATAGGGGCCGGCGGCCTCCTGGAACACGACATTGGCCACCGCCGCCCAGCTTTGCAGCGCCAGGTTGAAGCCGGCACGGCGTCCGTCGCTGGCCCAGATTGCCCCGCCGTTGAGCCCGTTATCCCCTGCAGTACCTTGCAGAACGTACGTGATGATCGTGCCCGGGACATAGCCGGTCGGCGACAGCAGGCTGTCGACATAGATATTGCCGCTTGGTGCTACCGTCTGGATTTCCGAAGCGAGGGCCACTGCACGTCTCCCGAAGGATGGCTGAAATTGCTGTGCGGCCCGCGAGTCGGTTAACTCCGACATTCCCTTCAAACTGCGCGCGCATCCCCCTGATGGCAATGCAGATTGTCAGCTAACCGTGTCACTTCGGAACACGGCGCTTGCGCGGGGTCGCCTCGCGCCGGAACACCAGCATGTGATCGACCCACTGTGGGCCGTTCAGCAATGCCTCGCGGCTGATCGGGACGATCCCTTCGCGTGCCTGGATGATTTCCAGCGAGAAGCCGTGCTTCATGATCTCGTCGAGGAAGCCGCCCGGATCCTTGAGCCGCCCGACGGTGAACTCCATGAACACCGTCAGCCGCTTTTGCCGGGCGAGCAACCGGGTCATGCCCTGCCAGACCATCGGCTCGAAGCCCTCGACATCCATCTTGATGAAGTCGAGCCGGCGCGCGTGAGTGATCGCGTCGAGCCGCTTGATCAGCACGTCGCCGCGCCTGGCCTCGACCGTGCGGCCGCCGCCGGGCTGGTGGGTGCTGGCGTCCATCATCGCGCGCCCGGCCTGCGAGCCGAGCCCGATCTCGTGGAAATCGACGAAGCCGTCGAAGCCGTTGACCTCGACGCTCTTGCGCACCAGCTTGGCCATCGACGGGTTGGGTTCGAACGACAGGACCCGGCCTTGCGCACCGGTCAGATCGGCCATCAGCAGGGTGAAGTAGCCCTGATTGGCACCAATGTCGGCGACCACGCTGCCGCGCCGGACGCAGCGCATCATCGCCTTGGTCACCCACAGTTCCCAGAACCCTTCGAGCATCAGGTGGCTGGCGATGCCGATGTCGCGGGTATCGACATACATCTTGTAGCGCCCCAGCACCCGGCACAGCGCCTGGTCGTCGCCCATGTAGGCGACCTGGGTAAGGGCGCGGATCTCGGCCTCGGCCTCGTCGCTGGGACGGTCGAGAATCCGCCAGATATCGTAAATCGGATGCGTCGCGTAACTCATGCCCTGGTCGATCCCCTCAAGCCCCGGCGGCGCGCCGTGCATGGCGCAGCCGCCTCATTTGCGCAAGTATGCCCCGGCCCGGCGCGCGGCGGCGGCAAACCGGCGCCAGGCCCGCCCCGGCATCGCCGCCGGCCCGCGCGCATCGAGCCAGTCGAGCAGTTCCTCGACCGTGCAGCGCCGCCGCCAGGCGGGATGATAATAGTGCGGATAGGCGATCAGCGCCCCGGCGACGAGCTGCGCCAGCGACAGGCGGGCCGTGCGGCGCGGCGGCGGAGCGATGTCGCTGGTCAGCCCCCAGCCGGCGAAGAACGGCCGGCCGTGGACCGTGACCGCAACACCGCGCAGCAGCGCCTCGAACCCGCCGAGCGAGGTCAGGACGTGGACCGCATCGACCCGCGCGAACAGGGCGGTAAGCCCGGCCTCTTCGACCACCAGATCGGCCTCGGGCGGGGCGCGCAGCCCGCTGCGCAGCCCGGCGACGACGTCGGGATGCGGCTTGAACAGCAGCAGGGCGTCCGGTTCGGCGGCGCGCACCGCGGCGACCATCCCGGCGACTGTCTGCCCCGCCCCGCCGCGCAGCACCGACAGGTCGTCATCGACCTGGCCGAGCACCAGCACGAGCCGCCGCCCCCGGGGCAGGTCGGGCATGGTGCCGCCTAGGTTGTACTTGGTGATCGCCCCGGCGCGGAGCCGCGCGATCAGCGCGTCGGCGCGGGCCAGGTCGTCGGCGCCGAAGGCGTGCGCTTGGAGCAGGTATTCCAGATCGCTCGGGCCGCTGCCGTCATAATGGGGGCGCTGACGGTCGAGCACCAGCGAGCACGGCTGGACCAGCGCCGCGCCGAGCCCGGCCGAGCGGATGAAGCCGTCCTCGATCGACCAGACCGGCACCCCGGCACGCGCGGCCAGCGCATCGAGCCCTGCGGGCCTGCGCGATTCCCACACCGCCACCGCCCCGCCATTGGCCCTGGCCAGCTGCACCGCCCGCGCCGCGCGTCCCGCACACGGCGGGCCGCCAGCATTGGCGAAGATCGCGCGGAGGCGGCGGCGCTTCCACGGGGCGATCCCGGTCAGGCAGCCGATCCCCCCGGCCGCGGCGCTCACCGCGTGAGGACGACGCCGGTCACCACCGGCGAAGACAGCGCGCTGACCAGCCGCAGGAACTTGTCGAGCTGGTTCGAGCGGGCATTGGCGATCAGCATCACGTCGCGCGGGCGCATGGCGAACTGCTGCGCCGCGAAATAGGCCGCGGGATCGAGCAGGTCGAGCCGGTAGATCACCGGCTGGCGCACCCGCTGCCCGTCCTTTTCGCGCCACTCATAGCGGAAGATGAACACCCCGCGGGCATCGGCGCGCTCATCAAGCGGGCCGCCGGCGCGGGCGATCGCCTCGCTCAGCGTCATGGTCGCGCCGTCGAACGGCACTTCGGACACCTTCTGCGCCGCACCCAGCACGGTCAGCGTGCGCGGCGTGCGCAGCAGTTCGATCCGGTCGCCCGGGGCCACGATCACGTTCTCGGCGCCATTGGGCCCGATCGCATCGAGCCGCGCTTCGCTGACGAAGCGGCCGCGCGCCAGCCGCACCACGGTATCGGCCTTGCGCGCGGTCGGGCCGCCGGCCAGCGCGACCAGATCGAGCAGGCGTTCGTGGTCAGAGGTCAAGCCGACCCGACCCGGTTTGGCGATGTCGCCGCCGATCAGCGCCGAACGGCCCGGCCCCGGTTCGGCCACGGCCATGACCTGGACGTACTGGCTCTTGCCGCGCAGCCGCTGCTCGATCGCGCGGCTGACCTGGTCGCTCGACAGCCCGTTGACGTAGATCGTCCCGGCATAGGGAAAACGGATCTGCCCGCTGTCGGGCACGGTCAGGGCGGGGAAGGTCCGCGCGGTTCCGTTGGGCAGGGCGCCGGCGCTATCGGTACTGGCCCCGGCATTGCCGAACAGCGAATAACCCACTTCGTAGACAGTGATCGCCAGCCGGTCGCCCGGGGTGATCCGGTCATTGGCGCCCGATCCGTCGACAATCGTCCACGGTGCCAGCGCCTCGGCATCGGCGGCTTCGCCCGACGGGGTCGCCGGGGTCAGGGCAATCACCTCGACCTCGCCCGGCTTGAGGCCCGAGACGACCTGATTGGCAGTCGGCGCCGCAGTGGGCAGCGCCGCGCAGCCGGAAACCAGCGCCAGGGCGGCCAGGGCGATGACCCGCCTCATCGCGCCAGCACCTGGTCGTACATGCCGCGCAAGGCCTGCTGGTAACGGTCCATGGTAAAGTTCTGCGCCCTTGCCTTGCCCTGTTCGGCAAGGTTTGCGCGCAGCGCGGCGTCGCCGTCAAGCGCGCGCAGCGCCGCAGCAATATCGGGGACGCTGTAAGGATCGACCTTGAGCGCGGCATCGCCGACCACTTCGGGCAGCGAGGAGGTGGTGCTGGTGATCACCGGGGTGCCGAGCATCATCGCCTCGAGCGCAGGCAGGCCGAAGCCTTCGTAAAGCGATGGGAAGGCAACCGCCTTGGCCCCGCGCACCAGTCGCATCAGCAGATTGCGCGGCAGGTAGTCGATCCGCCGCACGTTCTTGAACGTTGCCTTCAGCGGCTGGATCTCGTCTTTCTGGAGCAGGCGCAGTTCGACCTCGCTCCCCCAGGCGCGGGTGCCGACGATGACCAGCGGGGTGCTGGTCGACAGCGATAGATAGGC
>JBJTLX010000276.1:0-2578 GCA_046063245.1 Novosphingobium sp. | reverse complement strand
GCTGGCGGCGGGATCCCTGATACGGTGCGCTATTCGTTCTGGGCAGGCGGCGTCGCACTGTTCGCCGCGGTAATGTGGACCGTGCTGACCACGCGCGAATATTCGCCCGACGAACAAGCCGCTTTTGGAGAGTCCGCCGAAGAACAGGAGACACCGGCACGGTGCTCGCGACACGCAACGGCGGCTCCTCGTTCTGGTGGATCGCGGCGGGAGCGCTGCTGGCCCTGGCCACCGAACGCTTCGGCTTCAAGAAGGAAGTCTACCTTCTCGCCGGTCTGCTCGCAGGGTACGGCCTGCTCAGCTACATCGCGATCCGCCTCGCCCGCGCCGGGCGCAACCAGGGCATGCTGACCAGCGTGGTCGGTGATTTTTCCGGCATGCCGCCGATCATGCAGCGGCTGGCGCTAGTCCAGTTCTTCAGCTGGTCGGCGCTGTTCATCATGTGGATCAACACCACCCCGGTGGTGGCGCGCAATTTCTTCGGCGCGGCCGATCCCGAAAGCGCGGCCTATCAGGAGGCCGGCAACTGGGTCGGGGTGCTGTTCTCGGTCTATAACGGGGTAGCGGCCCTCGCCGCCCTGCTGCTGCTCCCGCTGCTGTCGCGGCGGATTGGCAAGGCGCGCACGCACATGGCCTGCCTGCTGGCCGGTGCGGCGGGCTATGCCAGCTTCTTCGTGATCAAGGACCCCAATGTGCTGATCGTCAGCGAGATCGGGGTCGGCATTGCCTGGGCCTCGATCCTTGCCATGCCTTACGCGATCCTCGCGTCGAGCCTGCCGCAGGCCAAGCTCGGCATCTACATGGGGCTGTTCAACGTGTTCGTGGTGGTCCCGCAGCTGCTGGTCGCGACGGTCATGGGCTCGATCATGAAGGCGTTCTTCCCCGACCAGCCGATCTGGACCATGGCTTTCGCCGCGGGCACGCTGGTGCTGGCCGCGCTGGCGATGACCCGGGTGCAGGTGCCGGGGGAAGCCTAGGCTTCGCCGCGCTCGGCCGGGTCCTCGTGCAGCCAGGCGGCGTGGCGCGGGGCGCGCTTGGTTCGGCTCCATTCTTCCAGCATCGTCGGCGCAAGATCGCGCAGTTCGGCGTACTGCTCCGCCGTGCCGATGTTGCAGGCCAGTTCGAGCCGGTGGCCGTTGGGATCGAAGAAATAGATCGAGCGGAAAATGCCGTGGTAGGTTGGCCCCAGCACCTCGATCCCCTGTGCCTCGATATGGGCCTTGGCGGCGAGTAGCGCATTGAGGTTGTCGACCTCGAAGGCGAGGTGCTGGACCCAGGCCGGGGTGTTGGGATCCTTGCCCATGGCGGGCTGCTGCGGCAGTTCGAAAAAGGCCAGGACATTGCCCCCGCCGGCATCGAGGAAGACGTGCATGTAGGGATCGTCCTCGCCGGTCGAGGGGACCTTGTCCTCGCTGAACGCGGTCACATAGTCCATGCCGAGCACCCGGCGGTACCAGTCGACGGTTTCCTTGGCGTCGCGGCAGCGGTAGGCGACATGGTGGATGCGCTTGAGGATGGGTGCGTTGCTCATTCCGCCGCTCCTTCCACCTGCAGCGCGCCGCGGCGGATCTGGTCGGCCTCGATCGACTTGAACAGCGCGGTGAAGTTGCCTTCGCCGAAGCCTTCGTCCTTTTTGCGCTGGATGAATTCGAAGAACACCGGACCGATCATGGTCTGGCTGAAAATCTGCAGCAGCAGCCGCGGATCGTTATTCTCGGTCGACCCGTCGAGCAGGATGCCGCGCTGCTGCAATTCGCTCACCGGCTCGCCGTGCCCGGGCAGACGCTCGTCTAGCATTTCGTAATAGGTTGCCGGCGGTGCGGGGGCGAAGGGCGTGCCCAGCGCGGCCAGGCGGTCCCAGACGGCATAGAGATCGTCGCAGGCGAAGGCGATGTGCTGGATCCCCTCGCCGTTGTAGGCGCGCAGGTATTCCTCGATCTGCCCGCCGCCGCCGGCGCCTTCCTCGTTCAGCGGGATGCGGATCTTGCCGTCGGGGGCGGTCATCGCCTTGCTGGTCAGGCCGGTATATTCGCCCTTGATGTCGAAATAGCGGATCTCGCGGAAGCCGGCGATACGCTCATAGAACGCGGCCCAGTGGGCCATGCGCCCGCCGTAGACGTTGTGGGTCAGGTGATCGATCAGGTGCAGCCCGGTCCCGACCGGATGGCGCTCCACCCCGGCGTGATAGACGAAGTCGATGTCGTAGATCGACAGGCCGTCTCCATAACGGTCGATCAGATAGATCATCGATCCGCCGATCCCGCGGAAGGCCGGCAGGCGCAGTTCCATTACCCCGGTGCGGCTTTCGACCGGCTCGGCGCCGCGGGCGATCGCCTCGTCCCAGGCCTTGGCCGCATCGCGCACGCGCCAGGCCATGCCGCAGGCCGAGGGCCCGTGTTCCTGCGCAAAGTACCACGCCGGGCTGCGCGGTTCGTAATTGGCGATCAGGTTGATGTCGCCCTGGCGCCACAAGGTGACGTCCTTGGAACGATGACGGGCAATCTCGGTAAAGCCCATCGCGGTAAAGACCGGTTCGAGCACGCCCTTTTCAGGGGCGCAGAATTCGATGAATTCGAAC
>JBJTLX010000275.1:0-7131 GCA_046063245.1 Novosphingobium sp. | reverse complement strand
GACATCGACGACGAAGGCCTGATCAAGATCTCGTCTTCGGACCTGTCGCAGATCGAAGCCGCCAAGAACTGGATCCTCGGCATTGTCGAGGAAGCCGAAGTCGGCAAGATCTACGACGGCAAGGTTGTGACCATCGTCGATTTCGGCGCCTTCGTGAACTTCATGGGTGGCAAGGACGGCCTGGTCCACGTTTCGGAAATGCGCAACGAGCGCGTCGAGAAGCCGACCGATGTTGTCTCGGAAGGCCAGGCCGTGAAGGTCAAGGTCCTCGAGATCGATCCGCGCGGCAAGGTTCGCCTGTCGATGCGCGTTGTCGATCAGGAAACCGGTGAAGCGCTGGAAGACACCCGCCCGCCGCGCGAACCGCGCGAACCGCGCGGTGACCGTCCCGGCGGCGATCGCGGCGATCGCCGTGGTCCGCGCAGCGGCGGCGGCGACCGTGATCGCGGCCCGCGCCGTGACGGCGGCGATCGTGGTCCGCGCCGTGATGGCGGCGATCGCGGCCCGCGCCGTGAATCCAGCGACCGCGACGATGGTCCGGCGCCCGATCACATCCCGGCGTTCCTCAAGTCCGACGACTGAGGTACCCGACCAAGCAAAAGGAAAAGGGCCGTGCGCAAGCGCGGCCCTTTTTCCATGCCCAAACGGCCTTGCAACGCCGCGCGATTTCGCTTGCCTCGACTGCGAAGCTGATCGATTTTCAAGCCGTTGCAACGACGATAGCGGAGGCGGGAATGACGGCGCGATGGCTGGCAAAGGGCGCGAGTTTAGCCGCGGTGTTGGCCGCAACCGCTGCGCTCGCCTGCGCCGATGGCGGCTGCGAGGGCGGCTACAGCCTGATCGGCAAGAGCTATAGCTGCCGCGGCCGGGCGATGCTGGCCCCCGGCAACGACAGCCGGCTCAACCTGATGCAGATGCTGGCCGATCACGGCGGGCGCTCCACCGCGGGCCTTGCCTATCCCGATGCCTCGTCCGATCAGAATTATCTGGGCCAGGTCTTCGTCGACTGGCGGATGTACCGTCGGGCGCTGTTTCCCCAAACCGAAGCCGAATCCTCCGGTGGCGGCCAGGACTATGCCGGGTCGCGCTGTGCCGGTTTTGCCGCGGGCAGCGCGGCGCTGGGCGCGGCAATGCAGGCGAGCCGCGCCTTGCCGCCTGCCGAACGCGATGCACTGCTGGCAGCGCGCGGCGCAGCGCAGGACGCGTGCAAGCAAAGCGTGTCGTGGGAACGGCGTTATGGCGACCCGGCCAAGCTGGGGCCGCTACCCAACTATGGCCAGTGGCCGGCGGTCATCAGCGCGGCGGGGCGTGATTATCTGGCCTATCTGCAAGCCGCCGACGCGTTTTATGGCGAGCGGTTCGATGTGGCGCGCTCGGGCTTTGCCGGGTTGACCAGGGCCAGCGATCCATGGCTGCGCGAAACCGCCGCCTATCTGACGATCCGGGTCGAATTCGCCGCCGCCCAGGCCCCGGCCTTCGACCAGTACGGCAGCTATGTCGGCGGCGCGAAGGTCGATCGCGCAGCGGTCAAGCGCGGGCTGGAGGCGCTGGCGGGCTATCTCAAGGCCTGGCCGCAGGGCCGCTATGCCGCATCGGCGCAGGGACTGCTGCGCCGCGGGCTGTGGCTCGCGGGGGACTATCAGGCGCTCGCCGCGAGCTATGGCCGGATGATCGACGCGGTTTCGCCGCAGCAGGAAGCCGCCGCGCTGCTGGTCGAGGAAGTCGATACCAAGTTCCTGTTCAATGACGAGGCCAGGGGCGCGACCAGCCAGGGCGCGCTGCTGCTCGCCGCGCAGGACCTGATCGCGCTGCGCGAAGGCGGCGCAGGGCTGACGCCGGACGCGCTGGCGGCGCAGGCCCCGCAATTTGCCGCCGCGCCGCGGCTGTTCTCCTATCTCCAGGCGAGCCAGGCGTTCTATGCCGCGCAGGACTATCGCCGCGTGCTGACGCTGATCCCGGACGAGGCCAAGCGCGCGTCCTTCTCCAACCTCGAGTTCAGCCGCCAGGTGCTGCGCGGCATGGCGCTGGCGGCGCTCAAGGACCGCAACGAGGCCGGATTCTGGCAGGAACTGCTGGGCGGCAGCAAGGGGCTGTGGCAGCGCCCGCTGGTCGAGCTCGGTCTGGCGATGAACTGGGAGCGCAGCGGCCGGCTCGACGCGGTCTTTGCGCCGGGATCGCAGGTGACCGACGGCACGCTGCGCTCGATCCTGATCGAGAACGCGGCCCCGCCCGCGCTGCTACGCCGGGTCGCGCAGGATCGCACGATCGACGCGAGTGAACGCAATCATGCGCTGTTCCGGCTGCTCTCGGGCGAGCTTTCGCACGGACAGTTTACGGCCTTCGCCGCCGATACCGCCCTGCCGCTCAGCGGCGCACAGCCGAGCGCGCGAATCTTCAGCAAGGGCCCGTTCGGCGACGGCGCCTATCCCTGCGCCTCGATCGCGGTCAGCGCCCGCGCCTTGGCCGCCAACCCGCAGGACCATGCCGCGCTGCTGTGCCTGGGCGAGTTCTTCCGGCTCAACAGCATTGGCGATTCCGGTTATCCCGACTATGGCCCGGCCAAGGACGAACTGGGCGGTTTCGCCAAGGGTTTCAGCGGCAAGCAGCTGGCCCGCGCGGATTTCTATGCCAGGGTCATCGCCAGCCCGGCAGCGCGGGCCGATGACAAGGCCTATGCGCTGTACCGCGCGGTCATGTGCTATGCCCCCAGCGGCACCAGCGAATGCGGCGCGCAAGCCCCCAAGGCGCAGCGCAAGGCGTGGTACGATCAGCTCAAGCGGGACTATCCGGCCAGTGCCTGGGCCAAGAAGCTGCGCTATTACTGGTGAAACGCGCCGCGCTGCTGCTGTCGCTTGCGCTGCTTGGCGCATGCCGCGCGTCACCGCCCGAGCGGGTCCGGGCCGAGGACTACACCGCGTTCTACCTGTGGGCCGGGGTGCGCGCACCGCCGGCGCTGGACCAGGCCGAGGCGGTCTATCTGCTGGCCGGAGAGGTACGGCGCGACGGGCGCTACGTGCCGCTGCGGGCAGTGCCCCGCGCGCCGCAGCGCGAGGTCTGGCTGGTGGTGCGCAGCCAGACGCTCGACTGGTCGCCCGCGGTTGCGGAACGGATCATCGCCGATCTCGCCCGGTGGCGTGATGCCGGTAACCGGGTGGCCGGCTTGCAGGTCGATTTCGATGCCTCGACCAAGGGACTGGACCGCTATGCGGCGTTTTTGGCCGCGCTGCGCCGCCAAGTCCCGAGCGATTGGCGGCTGTCGGTTACGGGGTTGATGGACTGGAGCGCCAATGCCGATCCCGCTGCGCTGGCAGCGCTGCAGGGCGTGGTTGATGAAGTGGTCGTGCAAAGTTATCAGGGGCGCAGCACGATCCCCGGTTATGCCCGCTACCTCGATCGGCTGGCGCGCCTGCCGGTGCCGCACAAGGTGGCGCTGGTCGAAGGCGGCGAATGGCGCGAACCGGCGGCGCTGCGCCGTGACCCGCTGTTTCGCGGCTATGTCGTGTTCCTTCTGCCGGATTAGGCCGCCTGCTTGCCATCTTCCGCAGTGGCAACGACGATGCGGTTGCGGCCTTCCTGTTTGGCCCGGTAAAGCGCGTCATCCGCGGCCTTGAGCGCGCTGCGCCGGTCGGGGTAAGCGAAGACGTCGGTCATTCCTGCGGAAAAGGTGATCTGTCCGAACGGCATGTCGGTGGCGCGGTTGACCAGGCGGCGCTCGGCCAGCTGTTCGCGCAGCGCCTCGAGCCGATCGAAGGCATCGGCCAGCGTTGTGCCGCGGAACAGCATCACGAACTCCTCGCCGCCATGGCGGGACACGTGGCAGCGGTCATCGGTCAGCCGGGCCAGGCTTTCGGCGACCAGCTTGAGCACCCGGTCCCCGGCATCGTGGCCATGGGTGTCATTGATCTTCTTGAAATGGTCGATGTCGCAGAAGGCCAGCGTCATCGGTTCGATGGCCGCGGCGGCGGCGCGGTGTTCTTCCTCGAAGCGGATTTCGAAGGCGCGGCGGTTGGGCAGTCCGGTCAGGTGATCCTCATCGGCACTGCGCCGCGCTTCGTCGAGCCGTTTGCGCAAGGCCCGGGTCTGTGCCTCGCTGCGCAGCATCTGCTTTTCGATGTCGCGGGTGCGTTTGAGCATGACCTTGGCGATCGTCGCCAGATCGCTGATCACGTCGCCGGCCTTGGTCACCTGTTCCAGTTCGGTGACATGGGCTTCCAGCGCGGAATTGTAGTCGCTGGTGGCGCGGTGCGCATCGCGGCTGGTCTTGCCGAACTCGTCGATGCTGCTTTCCAGCCGCTCCATCAGTTTGGCCATCTGCGCCACTTCGCTGCCGTGGCCGACCGCGTCGAGCGCCGCGTCGAGCCAGTCGAGCGTCAAGGGCAGGCGTTGCTGCATGCGGCCGTCGATCAGGCGGACCAGGTGCGGTTCTTCGCCCGACAGGTACTGGAACGCGATCGTCAGCGAACGCACGCTGATCTCGAGCTGGTGGTAGGCCAGGAACGAGGCGATCTCGTCGAACTGCCGCATCCGGCCCGCCGCGCGGCGATCGGGCGGCGAAGCCTCCTCGTCTGCGGCGTCCGCGCTCGGACGCTGGCCCAGGCCAAGCCAGCCGAGCAGGCCGGCCGAACGAAACTGTGATTGATTGTGCACGGTCATGCCATGGTTAACGGCAGGGCAGTGCAGAGTTTAAGCCGGGGCCCGCGCGCTGGCAGCCCCGGATTTCGGTATCAGCGCACCCGCGGACCGCCGAACGGCAGCGGCGGCGGCGGGCGGCGGTGGCCGCGCGGCAGCTGCGCCTGATAGGCGCGGCCGCAATGCTCGACGCAATAGGGGAAGCCGGGGTTCACCGCGACGCCGCAGAAGTGAAAGTCCGGTTCACCCGGATGGCCCATCGGCCAACGGCAGATCCGGTCGTTCAGTTCGAGCAGGCTGGTCTTCTCGGCCATCTCCGGGCTCGGCTTGGCCGGGACCAGGCGGCGCGGCGGCGCGGGCGGGATCGGCGCCTGCTGATCGCCCGGGCCTTGGCGCAGGAAGCCGCCCGGGCCGACCGAGACGATGCGCGGCTGCGGCGCACCGGTGGCGGGCGCCGCGGCCGGTGCGGCCGGGGCAGCGGCTGCCGGGCGCGGCGGGGCCGCGGGAGCAGGCGCAGGACGCTGCGCCGGGGCGGCGCGCGGCGCGGCCTCGACCTTGGCTGACTTGGCGGCGGCCGGGGCGGCGGGCGCACTGTCCTTGTCGTTGGGCTTGACCGGGCTGGGACGCGCCTTGAGGCCAAGGCGATGCGCCTTGCCGATCACGGCATTGCGGCTGACTCCGCCCAGTTCATCGGCGATCTGGCTGGCGGTGGCGCCGCCTTCCCACATCTTGGTCAGCTTTTCGATGCGTTCGTCGGTCCAGCTCATGCCGTTGCCAAATCCTTTGTCGCTCCTCAACCGGGAGCCGTTTTGTGTGCCCGCAAACTTGCCTTGTCCGCAGCGTGCGGATAGTCGCCGCGGTATGGCCGATCAACCTCTTCCTGCAAACGCCAATGCTTCCGCCCCATCGCCCGTCCGGGGCAAGGGGCGCACAGAGTTTCCGGCCCAGGGAGTGCCCACGATCCACCGGGTCAACCGGATGGGCCTGTGGACCCTCTATATGAAGGAAGTGCGCCGCTTTTTCAAGGTCCAGACCCAAACCATCTGGGCCCCGGCGGTGACCACGCTGCTGTACCTGATGATTTTCACCGTCGCCATGGGGCAGGGCGGGCGCCAGGTGCTGGGCGTGCCCTTCGCCAGCTTCATCGCACCGGGGCTGATCGTGATGGGGATGATCAACAACGCCTTCGCCAATACCAGCTTCAATTTCCTCGCCGGCAAGATCCAGGGGACCATCGTCGACTACCTGATGCCGCCGCTGTCCGAGGGTGAGCTGATGCTCGGCCTGATCGGCGCGGCGGTGACGCGGGCGGTGCTGGTCGGACTGGCTATCAGCCTGGCGATGACCTTCTGGCCGGGCGTGACGCTGACCGCGCGGCATCCCTGGGCGATCGTCTGGTTCGGGCTGATGGGCTCGATCCTGCTGTCGGTGGTCGGGCTGGTCACTTCGCTGTGGGCGGAAAAGTTCGACCACGCCGCGCTGATCACCAATTTCGTGATTACCCCGCTGACCATGCTGTCGGGCACTTTTTATGTGATCCACAACCTCCACCCGGCGTTCCAGGCGATCAGCCGGGTCAACCCGTTCTTCTATGTGATAAGCGGGTTCCGCTATGGCTTCCTCGGCCAGAGCGACATCGGCGCGACCAACGCCGCGGTGTTCAACGGGGCGCTTTATCTAGGGCTGCTGAATGTCGTGCTGTGCGGCGCGCTCTACCTGCTGCTGCGCAGCGGCTGGAAGCTGAAGAGCTGAGTTTTGCTTCCGGCGCTAGCCGGACAGAACATCAATGCGTCATCGAACGGCGCAGGCGGTAGCGGCCGTTCTTGAAATCTTCGAACAGTTCGTCGAGCGAGGGGTGGTCGACCGGGCCGCCATCGCCATCCGACAGCAGGTTCTGCTGGCTGACATAGGCGACATAGCTGCTGTCGCCGTTTTCGGCGAGCAGGTGATAGAACGGCTGTTCGCGGTGGGGGCGGACCTCGGCGGGGATCGATTCGTACCATTCCTCGCTGTTGGCGAAGACCGGGTCGATATCGAAGACGACGCCGCGAAAATCGAACATCCGGTGGCGCACGACATCGCCGATGCCGAAGCGCGCGCGCATCTTCAGCGGGGCATCGATGTGCCGGCCGGCCTGGGGGGAGAAGAAGGTGCCGCGATCCATAAGCGGCAATATAGGGCCTCGCCGCGCACGAAACAACGCTGCCCGTGCCGCGATCCCCGAAAAAGGGCGGGGAAGGGCTTGGCAAGCGCAGCCGCATCGGCTAACCGCCCGCTTCTTCGACCCCACGGGCCTTGCCCGCGCAGCGGCGATCTCGCGGAGAGGTGGCAGAGAGGTCGAATGCGCCGCACTCGAAATGCGGTGTACGGGTGACCGTACCGTGGGTTCGAATCCCACCCTCTCCGCCAGCCTATCCTTCCCAGCGCTTCCCATATATTGCCTATACCCACGGAAAACAGGCGTTTTCCTGATTGACGCATTGTCATGGGTTCTCTATTTGT